>JBBQVV010000271.1:0-9665 GCA_038211235.1 Chthonomonadales bacterium
GCGTTGTGCAAAGCTGAGCGGAACACTCAACCAGACGACACAGCGCAAGCACGAGGCGTTGAACCAGAAGCTACGAGCCTACCTGCCAGACAATGCAAGCATCGCCGCCTAGCCAATACACAGAGTTTGACACACACCCCCCGCCACCCGAAGCGGATACAGCTACCGCACATGTTCGTTGACTTTCAAAAGTGTATGTGTTACACTGCCATATGTTTCGTCTATCCTGCGAGGAGGAATCTCTAATGATACGTCGCCAATGGACCGGCCTTGCCCTGAGCGCATTCGCGGCAAGCTGTCTGTGCAGCTTGAGCCCGGCGCAGGCACAGGCTCCCTTTACGATACGGCGACCCAAAGACGGGACGACCGTGCGTGAAAAGCTGCGGATTGAGATTCCACGCGCCAGTATTCACCCCGGAGGATTTGTCGCGCTCTACGTGGATGACCAGTTCGCCGTTGCGCTGCCTCCCGAGGACGAGGCGGAAGAGGGAAGCACGCCGAAGCCGTTCACGTATACGTGGGATACCAAGGGCTCCGGCGTAAGCGATGGAGAGCATACCCTTCGAGCCGTGCTCTACGAGCCCGCGGCCTCCGGCGGCGTCTCCGCGGGCGTTAATGAAGTGTCCCGTAGTGAGGTTCGCATCACGGTTGCCAACAAGATTCACGATGGTCCATCGGCCATTCTGCTTCGATATCACTACCATGAGGGAGATAACCTGGAGTATTCGCGCGACGGCAAGGCGGTAGCGATTGGCGCGCTATCGGAGAGCGGCAAGATCGGCGATGAGAGCCTTGGCGCCGTGAAGGGTACGCTCCGATTGGCCGTCGAGGATTCTCGCTTCGACAGTTCTGCGCAATCTCCGGTCTATCTGGTGCGCAATAAGCTGACGAGCCTATCTATCCTCAGTGGCTCACAGGAGCAGGTGTTTTCGCCGAGCCAGCTGTCCAACTCGATGTATCAGGAGCTGCTTTCCGACGGCCACGTTCAGTATGAGACCGGCGATCGTACGGGCACGGAGGAGTTTACCTCCCTCGGACTTCCGGTCAACAATACCCTAGAGGTCCCGCTGCTCCCGGCGCTCGAGGTGAGCGTCGGCTCCGAATGGAAGACCCAGAACCAGCGCATCGACATTCCCGGTCTATCCCCTTCCAGGCAGCCGCGTGTAACGCTGAGCAACAAACTGGAGGACCTTGAGTGGGAAGGCGGACGCCGGACGGCGAAGATCCATCAGACGTACGAGGGCCCGCTGAAGGAAAAGTCCATACAGTTCGGTCCCGTCGAAGTGGATTCTCCGCAGATCAAGTTTTCGCGGGACGTGTTCGTCGCTTACGACTCAGGGCTGCTTGTCCGAACGACGCGATCGCTCACGGTGGAGGGCCGGACCATGTCCCCCATTGGCGCGCCTCCCACATCGACTGGCGGAGGGGCTGTTGGCGGACCCGGTTTTGGCGGACCTCAGGGTGGCTTCGGCCAGGGCAATCCAGGATTTGCCCAGGGTAATCCCGGTGTCGGTCAGGGACGTCGCGGATTCGGTTCCTCAATGTCCGGCGGACCAGGCGGCCCCGGGGGTTCGGGCTTTCAACCAGGCGGCGGCAGAGGCATGCAAAGCGGGGGAGGCCCTCCGGGAGGCTTCGGCAGACGCTCCGGCGGACCGCAAGGCCCGGGCGGATCCGGAGGATTCTCCGGCGGGCGTCCCGGTGGTTCTTCTGGTGGTGGCCCCGGCGGATTCGGCGGCCCGGGCGGCCCCGGCGGATTCGGTGGGTCGGGCGGGTTCGGCGGCCCAGGTGGGCCTGGCGGATTCGGAGGTCCGGGCGGAATGGGTGGCGGCTCACAAGGGTTCGGCGGTATCGGCGGGGCCACGATCGAGGCACACAAGATCGTGCTGCGCTCATCCACGGACACTGAGCTTCTCCCTTCGTCCTCGATCGGCGGCGGCGTCGATCGCGGTCCGCGAATCGTGACCATCAAGACAACAACGAGGACTACCACCACGACGCGCCGTACGAAGAAGCACTAGCGCGAACTATTCATGACGGGTCCCCGTACGGGCTCACTGAGGCCCCATAAGGGCAGGCTATACAGGCATGCCCAACGCTACGTTCTTCATTCCGACCGATTCGTGAATGAGCCTGATTAGGGTTGTATCTGCTCCATGCCGGTTCACCGGCAAGTGCTCGCAGCCGGAGGGCGCAAGATAATTGCGCCCTCCGGTTTTTGTGTGTATAATGAGCCATGCAGCGGCCGGTAGGCGGCCGCTGCAGCCTGGATTTCCAGGTCGGGGTACGGATGCGGGCGTTAAGGATATAAATTGATGGGCGAGCACGGAAACGACAAGCGGATGGAGTTGACCGAGCATCTGCGCGAGCTTCGGACGCGCATTATGCGGTCACTCCTCTATCTGGTGTTGGGCGCCATTCTTGCCTACCTGAATTTTAAGCCGATCTACGGATTCCTAGAGCGGCCTCTCAACGATACAATCGCTCGCGCCAATCGCGAACGAATTGAGCGAGATATTGCTAAGAGTAAACTGCCGGGGGCTGCTACGCGTGATGTGGTCGCGTTCGTACTACCATCCCCTGTCGCCCCGGGTGAAACGGTCACTCCGGAGAAGTTCAATGAGCTCGTGCGGGCTGTCGATTGGCTCCGTCACCATCCCGTATCGACGCCGATACTGGGAAGCGTCTTCAAGAACTTCCCGGAAATGTTCCTCGTTCAGCTTGAGGTCAGCATTCTGATCGGCTTCATTCTCGCAATTCCCCTCGTAATCTGGGAACTGGCGCAGTTCGTGACTCCGGCGCTGACAGCGCAGGAGCGCAGACCGATGCGCGTGCTGATTCCCATCTCCGTGTTTCTAATGGTCTGTGGCGTGACTGTGGCGTATCTCACGCTGTTTTTCGCCATGTCGTGGTTCGTAGGGTTCCTTGACGTCTTCTCACAGGACGCAGCTCTGCTTCAGGATCCGAACGATTACGTGATGTTCTTTATCAAGATGATGGCGGCGTTCGCGATCGCATTTCAGCTCCCGGTAGTATTGATGGCAGGCGGTTACCTCGGTCTCATCAGTTCAAAGGGTTTGGCGAAGAACTGGCGGTGGGGTATCGTGCTCGCAGCCCTCGGCGGTCTATTGACCCCGTCAAACGACCTCCCGTCCATGGCGCTCATGGCGATTCCGCTATTTCTGCTCTATTTTGGCAGCATCTTCATGGTCCGCATGGTGGAGCGCTGGAAAGCAAAAGAAAATCCGGTCCGGCCGTAGGATGGTAGGGTCCCGTACTCAGGTAGTTCTGGGTAGTTGCGTTAGGGAGCGCGCATATATCGGATGAACGCATCCACGGCGAGACGCCGTGAACCTGTTTTCTTCACGAGCAGGCCAGCGGGCCGAAGGAAAGCCGACCCTGCCGATAACTTGACCGCTGCCAGGTCCCCCGCGCGCACCTCCTGCCGCGCTGTGTCCTCGGGTACCAGCGCCACGCCGCTGCCGATCTCCACCAGGTTCTTGATCGTTTCTATGTTGTCAAACGCGTTGACCAGGCGTACTCTCACTCCTGCAAGTTTGAGACGCTCATCTATCAGGCGTCGCGTCGGAATCTCGTCGGCGAATCCGATGAACGGCTCGCCGTCGAGTTCCGTCAAATCGATCTCGCCTCGCTTCGCGAATCTGTGCTCGGGCGCGCAGATGAGGGTCATCGCTTCCTCGCCGAATAGGACGACCTCAATCCCGGTCCGCGATGCCGGGCAGGCGACGATGCCGACGTCCACGGCGCCGGACAGCACGTCTTCGTATATACTTGTGGTCTGGCTGTATTCGAGGTGCACGTTGACACGCGGGAACTGCGCGAGGAAGGGCTTCAGCCGCCCCGGCAACGCGTGCAGTCCGACCGAGTAGACGGTCGCAACGCGCACAGCGCCCGCGATCTCGCCTGATCGGCTCCGAAGACTTGCTTCCAGTTCCTCGACATCGCGCAAGAGGGAAAGCGCTCCGCGGTATAGGATGGTCCCCGCTTCCGTGGGCGTGACGATCGACTTGCCGCGGCTTCGGTCCAATAGCGCCAGTCCAACGCTTCGCTCCAGCGTCCGCAGCTTCTGGCTGACTGCCGGCTGCGATACGTACTGCCGCTCGGCGGTACGCGAGAATGAGCCGGTTTCCACGAGATCGCAAAACAGGCGCAGGCTATTGAGATCGAGCGGCAATGCGTGTCTCCCGTCTACGTTTCTTTTATAAGTGTACCTTATGAAACTTATCCTGAAATATCATTTTACATTGATAGAGCGGTTGGGGTACGATTGTCTCTACTGATCTTCGTCGTCTTTCCCTGGGAGAAACTGTCATGGCATCGACCGCCGTAAAGCGCTCTTCCCCCGCGCTGCCCGCACTTCTGCGCAAGGATTCGTGGTGGATGTCGCCGATGGGGTTCGTTGCACTGTTCACCGCGTTTTCGATCTGGGTGACGTTTCGAGCATTTCAGGGCGACTACTATTCGACGATCGTGACGGATGTAGCGACAAGACTGTTCTCTGGGAACGGCTGGCTTATCCCCAACTATCTAACTCCTCTCTATTCTCCGACGCTGCCAAGCATTACACTCGGCACCTATCACGTTTCTCCCGCGCTCTACATTCTTATCTTTCCGCTCAGTTTCCGGCTGAGCTGCTACTACTACCGCAAGGCGATCTACCGTGGATATCTGGCGGACCCCCTGGCGTGCGCGGTTACGGAGCCGGCCCCGCTTGATAAGGCACGGCGCCTCAAATACAACGGCGAGCGGACGCTGCCCCTGATCATCATGAACTTCCACCGGTTCGCGTTCTACGCAGCGGTGGTCTTCATCGTACTGCTCTGGAAGGACACAATCGACGCCTTCTTCTTTCACGCCGCGAACCAGCCATGGCACTTCGGGGTGCACGTCGGTTCCATTGTGTTCCTCATAAACATTCTACTGCTCTCGGCGTACACCTTCTCGTGCCATTCGTGGAGGCACCTTATCGGCGGTTCGGCCGACTGCTACTCATGTAGCGTTCTGGCGCGAACCCGCTATGGGCTGTGGAATAAGGTGAGCTTCTTGAACGAGCGGCACGGCCTATGGGCGATGGCCAGCCTGGTATCCGTCGCGTTAACGGATGTCTATGTCTTCCTCGTGACAACCGGCACTCTCAGGGGCCCCTGGGTCTGACGCTGCCGCAGAACGGAGATCGGCGAGAGCCTGGAACAGTTCGATACAATTGAATATGACATTCTTATCGTGGGCGCGGGCGGCGCCGGGCTTCGAGCCGTGATCGCCGCTCGCGAAGCGGGATGCTCGGTGGGCCTGGTGTGCAAGTCGCTCCTCGGCAAGGCGCACACGGTGATGGCTGAAGGCGGCGTTGCGGCCGCGCTCAACAACATGACCACGCCCACGGGTGAAAAGGAGGGTGACAGCTGGCAAGTCCACTACGTGGATACCTTCAAGGGCGGGGCATTCCTCAACAATTGGCGCGCCGTTGAGATCTTCGCGAAAGAGGCTCCGGAGCGCGTGCTCGAGCTAGAGCAGTACGGCGCCGTATTCGACCGGACGCCCGAAGGCCTCATCGCCCAGCGCCCATTCGGCGGCCACAAGTACCGTCGACTCAACCATGTCGGCGACCGGACGGGGCTGGAACTGATCCGTACGCTCCAGGATAAGGCCGTCGGCGTGGGAGTGGACGTGCACATGGAGGTGACGCTCACCCGCCTCCTCAAGGATGGCGACAGAGTGGTCGGCGCGTTCGGGTATATCAGGGAGACCGGTCGATTCGTCGTCTTCAAGGCCAGGGCGATCATCCTCGCCACCGGTGGCTGGGGCAGGATGTATAAGTTCACGTCCAACTCGTGGGAGGGTACGGGGGACGGACTGCAGATGGCGTTTGAGGCCGGCGCGGACCTCCTGGACATGGAGATGGTACAGTTTCATCCCACCGGCATGGCCTGGCCGCCATCGATGCGTGGAATCCTCGTAACGGAGGGGGTGCGCGGTGAGGGCGGCGTCCTGCGTAACACGAAGGGCGACCGGTTCATGTTCAATCCGGACTACACGCCGGCGCTCTATCGCGGGCAGTTCGCGGAGACTGAAGACGAGGGCGCCCGCTGGCTCGACGACAAAAAGAACAACCGCCGGCCGCCAGAACTGCTGCCGCGTGACGTGGTTTCTCGCGCGATCTACCGGGAGGTCGAGGCCGGGCGCGGAACCGAGCACAAGGCCGTCCTTCTGGACGTTTCGCACCGAGGCGAGGAGTACATCAAACGGAAACTCCCTTCGATGTACGAGCAGTTTCATGCGCTCGGAGGAGTTGACATCACGCGGGAGGCGATGGAGGTATACCCGACCATCCACTATACGATGGGTGGAGTGTGGGCCGATCCGGAGACATGCGCAACCTCCGTTCCCGGGCTCTATGCCGCCGGCGAAGTGGCCGCCGGCCTGCACGGCGCCAACCGACTTGGCGGCAATTCGCTCTCCGATATCATTGTGTTCGGTCGACGGTCGGGAATGGCCGCCGCAGCCTATGCGAAGTCGGCGAAGCCGGGTTCGATTGATCCGTCCCAGATCGAGACGGAGGCCCAAGTGCTTGTAGAGCCGCTCGAACGAAAGGGCGGTGAGAGCCCCTATAAGATCCATCAGGAGCTTCAAGAGATCATGCAGGCAAACTGCATGATCGCGAGGACCGAAGCCGGCTTGCTTACGTGCCTCGAGAAGATTGAAGAGCTGCAGCGGCGAGTACAGACCGTTTCCGTCGGAGGAGATCGTCGTTATAATCCCGGCTGGCATGCGGCGCGAGACATCCGGTTCATGCTCCGCACGTCGGAGATCATCGTGCGCTGCGCGCTGGAGCGTAAAGAGAGTCGCGGCGCGCAGTGGAGGCTGGACTATCCCGAACGCGACGACGCCGACTGGGGAAAGAAGAACCTGATCGCTACAGATCGGAAGGACGGAGTCCATATCACGACGCGCCCGCTCCAGGAGATGCCGGCCGAGTTGAAGGCGTTGTTCGAGGAGGGCAAATGATGAAGGCGAGTCTGAGGATTTTTCGCGGCGACGTTAACGGCGGCGAGATGGTTTCGTACGAGGTCGAGACCTTTCAGGGAATGGTGGTACTTGATGCGATCCATCAGATCCAGGCCGAACAGGACCCGACGCTCGCCTGCCGCTGGAACTGCAAGGCGGCAAAGTGCGGGTCGTGCAGCGCCGAGATCAACGGCCGGCCGAAACTGTTGTGTAAGACATCCCTAACCGAGCTGGCGGGCGAGGAGATCGCAGTCGGTCCGCTGCGCGCCTTTCCAATCGTCAAGGATCTGGTCACCGACGTTTCATGGAATTATCGCGTCTCATCTAAGATCCCGCCGCTGCGCGTTCGCAGTGACGCCGGTTGCAAGCCATTCGACCTTCAGCAGATGGACGTCGATCGGATTCAGGAGTTTCGCAAGTGTATCGAGTGCTTCCTCTGCCAGGATGTCTGCCACATCCTGCGCGATCATGAGAGATTCGACGGATTTTTCGGGCCGCGCCAGATGGTCAAGCTTGCGGCTCTGGAGATGCATCCAATGGACGACCTGAACCGCCGCGAGCAGCTTAGGGGCGAAGCCGGAGTCGGCTTCTGCAATATTACAAAATGCTGTACGGAGGTGTGTCCCGAGCACATTCATATTACCGACAATGCGATCATCCCTCTGAAGGAGCGCGTTGTCGACGACTATTTCGACCCCGTTGCCGGGCTGCTGCGCAAGGTCGGCATTATAAAGCACAGCAAGAAGCAGCACATGGATTCGGTGCCGAACGATGTTACCAGGATCCACCCGTGATGTTTTAGCTAATGTGTGGGGGCTCGCTCAGGCAGTCGTCATGCAAACCATTGTAACCTCACCGCGTATCCTATAGTTACTATATGCAGCGAAGTGTTGTATAGGAGTTGAGGAGGTTCATCATGGCTAATGATAACGATATCGAATTAGGCGATGGCTTCGTGTCTCGCCGCGCACTCTTGCTCCGGTTGGTTGCCGGAGCATCGGCACTCACCTTATTGTCGCCGGCTGAGGGCGCCGGCGCCCAGGTGACGTTGCCCGCGAAACCGTATCCGTTTAAGTTGGGATTGCAGTCCTACTCGCTGCGCAACTTCAGCCTGGACGACGCACTTGCCAGGACAAGAGATCTAGGACTCAAGTGGTGGGAGGCCTATCCTGCACATATGCCGCTTACCGACGATGCGGGCAAAATAGCTTCTTATCGGCAGTCGTTGGACACACATGAAGTTCGGCTGATCTCGTACGGGGTTCTGGACTTTACAAGTGACGAGGCGGACGCCAGATCGAAGTTTCAGTTCGCCAAGGCGATGGGCATCCAAACGCTGACAGCAGCGCCGACGACCGATTCCCTTCCCCTCCTGGATAAGCTCACACAGGAGTATGGAGTCAATATCGGCATTCACAACCACGGCCCGGACGATAAGCAGTGGGGAGACTGGCAAGCGATTCTTGCCGCGACACAAAACCTGAACGTGCGCGTGGGCGCCTGCTGTGACACGGGGCACTATCTGCGCGCGGACAAGAACCCAATTACTGCCGCCGTTCAGTTCGGAAAGCGCCTCCACAGCATACACTTGAAAAGCGTTGGGGTTGGACCGAACGGCGCAAAGCAGTTCGTGCCGGTCGGAACCACGGGCGGACTGCTGGATGCAGTGCAGCTGCTTCGCTTCATGAAGGAGCACACGTACCGGGGAATACTCGCCATAGAGGAAGAGGAGCAGCCGGACAACCCTATGCCGCTAATCCGAATATCCGTAGACGCCATGCGGCGTTACATCGAAACGGTCAATACGATCAAGCTGAAGTCGGACTAAGCGCACCGATCCGTTCGCCGCTTGTGGAGGCGGACGTACAATCCACCTCCACAAGCGCAAGTTGATAGGCAGCTACCAGCGGTTGCCGCCGCCGCCGCCATAACCGCCTCCGCCACGGTCGCTGCTGCCTCCTCGCCCACCACCACCGCCGCCGCCGTAACCACCACTGCGGCCGCCTCCACCGCCGGAGCGGTCTTCGCGCGGCTTAGCCTCGTTGACGGTAAGCGTGCGTCCTCCCATGGTCGTACCGTTCAGGGAATTGATCGCGGCTTCCGCCTCCGCGTCGGTGGACATCTCCACGAAGCCGAAGCCTTTGGCCTGGCCGGTATACCGATCCGTGACCACGACTGCCGAGGAGACCGTGCCCGCGCTTGCAAACAGGTTCTCAAGGTCTTGCTCGGTTGCGGAATAGGGCAGTCCACCTACATATAAACGCTTTGCCATGTCCAAATGGCTCCTTTCAATTCTCCTGATACCTGGGAGATACGGGGATCGGACCATTATTAACCTGCGTCGCAGCAGCGTCTCCGTGGAACCGGTACGGTCCGCGGTTCAGTCCTGCGGCAATGGATCTCCCGGCAGTACTCTCGTAACCTAAGAATAGTTCCCGGATTGTCGCAATGCGTGACAGATTGTTCAGTGTACCACCGCAGGGGCGATGGTGGTCGCTATTGCCCGCAACTTTTTTTCGCCTACGGGAAAGAGCGCAAGTAAAGCCGTTTATCCGGGCATGGGTTATGACAGAGTTCGGGTTGCCTGGATTGCTCATGACGGGCACGGGGGCCCATCCGTACGGACAAGTTACGGGCAAGCCCGA
>JBBQVV010000272.1:0-9639 GCA_038211235.1 Chthonomonadales bacterium
CGTATGTCCTTCTTGAAGCGCCGCGAGGAGGTGAGCGTACCGAGCTGCCCGCTTGGAGTGACGTAGACGGCCACTCCGCCACTTGCGGTCACGCCGTTGATTCCCTGGATGTAGGCGGAGGTGTTCTTGCCGGGCGCTCCAATCCGTATCACCCCGTTGTCCGGAGAGAGACCGGTATTGCCGATAGCGATGTTGTTGCTGCCCCGAATCAGGTTAATTCCAGCGCTATACCCGAGCGCGACGTTGTAGTTGCCGGTAGTGTTGTAGTAGAGGGCGCCGCTGCCATCCGCCGTGTTGTACTGGCCGGTCGTATTGAGGCTGAGGGCGTTCGTGCCATTCGCCGTGTTATAGTTCGCGGTCGTATTGGCGCCGAGGGCGGCGTAGCCGTTCGCGGTATTGTAGTGGCCTGTCGTGTTGTTGGTAAGAGCGTACGTGCCGTGAGCGCTGTTGTAATTACCGGCCGTATTCGATTCGAGCGCAAAGTAACCGATCGCCGTGTTTTCAGTACCCGAGATGTTGTTGTAAAGTGACCCGCTGCCGTTGGCAGTGTTGTAGCCGCCCGTAACGTTCTCGTACAGTGCGTGATAGCCGATCGCAGTATTGTAGACGCCCATGGTGTTGTTAAAGAGCGCAAGGTAACCAAAGGCTGAGTTGCCGGCGGCCGTATTGTTGAAGAGACTATTATAACCAAATGCAACACTGTTTATGTTCGCTGCGGTGTTGCTTGTCGCGCCGGAACCGTAGAAGGTCTGCGCTTGACCTGCTGCCTGCACAAAGAGCAGCGCCGGCACGACGATGCATCGGAACAGTCCAGCTAAACGCGGGCAGTGAAAGCTAGTTCTCATGTGAATCTCCTTGTGACCTTCGGGGGCAGGCTTGTATTCTAGCGTAGTCTACGGTAAAGGGGTCACAGGATCGTCACACGACGCTCGGGGCTCAAACGTCACAGAATCGTCACGGACCGATCGGGCGGGAGCGGCCGTACATTCATCCTCAAAGCACGTCTTAACGGTCAGAGGCACACCTGAACGGGTCATCCGACCGTTCTCAATACATCGGCCGACACCTGCTGCTGTTCGCGCACGACAACGATCAGGTGTTCCCCAATGGAGATGGGCTGATAGACAATCTGTCTCCACAGGCCGAGGACCCTACCGTCCTGACCGCGTTCAACTACATCTATCCGGGCGGGTCCGTGGACAACATCCTGATTTCCGCTCAAACGGTGATCGGCAACATGAGCGGACCGAACGGGCAGGCGATTGTGTACGCCGATGGACACGTGAGGTGGCACTTAGGTCACGCTTCCGGCACGACAGGCATAGGGGTCACGAATATCGTTGCGGCCACTGGGCGGTTCGATCCGTTGCAGGAGCCCTGCGGCGCTTGGGTATAGTGGAGCATGGTGCGAGGCCGCTGTGAAGCGGTTGTCTTTGATCGAAGATTCCGAGACGCTTTACTCGGACCCGCTTCCGGACAGGCGACTGCCTGCTGCCAACTTTCAGCGCGATAAATCCGGAGGGAGACGTCAGAGGGTAGACGTCAGACGGTAGACGGTAGACGGCGGAGTGTCCCGTATCTCCTCGATTGGCGAGTCTTGACATTAGACTCGCCTTCGCTATCAATTCTGCCGAATGTACTCCTCGACAAGATAACCGCGATGTACCATGTCCACTTCGCTCCAGACGGGTTTACAGTGAGCCCGCCTGATCCACGCTGCACAATCTGCTGTTTCGATACGCAAGGAGACCGTTTTGATACCACAGGCATTTGACGCTTCCGTCTCACGCGAACCCGCCGTTCGTCTCACCGAGCGCGAAAAGGAAGTCCTGGCGTTGATCATCGAGGGCAATTCGAGTAACGTCGTTGCAAAGCTACTGTTTATCTGCCGCCGCACGGTCGATTTTCATCTGGCTCAAGTCTATTCGAAACTCGACGTCCACAATCGCCTGACGGCCTATCATAAGGCGGTGCGGCTAGGCCTGATTACGCCGTGCGCTCGGCTGCCGCGGTACATACCGCGTGGACTGCCACTGTGACGCGTGCGTTCACTCCGCATGGAGTGCGATCTCGGTCTCGGCCGTCTCCGCGAACGAGTTTAGCTCTGCCGAAAAGCCGTCCGCGATGCCTCGCTCCGCTTCCATCTCCTGGCAGGCGTCCGCGGCTCGCCGGATGGCCTCCGCGTAGCGCCGGGCAGCGGGCGAGCCGAGAAGTTGCAGAGGAACGTCCGGACCTGCAGCGTCGGCTGAGCGAATGCTCTCCACGGGATCTGCCGCTCCGGAGATCTTCAGCTCTTCCAGCAGCTCGTCGTTATTCCGCTGCGCCTCGGCAAGCGCCCTCCTGGTAGGTTCGTCGCTCCAGACGTTTACCCGCCTGCCGGCCCGCCGCAGCCAGCCCTTCACATTGCCCGCCAGCTGCGCCCATTCATCACGTACCAGTAGTGGAATCCTCACTCGCGTTCTCCTCTTGCCGGTCCGTGACCCGCATCGTATTTGCCCGGACTCCTGCCGGCCGGCAGTGCACTCAGGACGATTGCGCGCCACCATTCAAGAGCGCGCCAAACACGGTATCCGTAGTTGTGCGGACAGACGACTTCAATTACTTCCTTCCCCCAGCGAAGCCATCCTCTACATTGTGCCATACCATTTCCAACAACACGCAACTTTAGGTAAGTATATTCCTATACATTATGGTATATTATCATCAGGTGCGGACACTGTTTCGGCGATAGCGGTGAAATGCGGAAGCGCGATGATCTTCCCGGCTCGGAGGAGAGACATGGGGTCGGTGCGGGCGAAACTGCCGGCAAGCGCTCACGACATATGGCAGGAGGGCGGACTAACTGCCCTGTCGCGTCTATGGCAATCGACAACGGAATGCTCGCCCATGCCAACTGTCGCAGCCGAGGGCGCAGCGCACATTGTGCGCTACGTAAACCCCGCTTTCTGTCGGCTCGCCGGCCAGGCGGGGGACGACCTGATCGGCCGACCCTTCGCCGAGGCAGTGCCGGAAGGAGAGGATAACGGCTGTATCGCGCTGCTCGACGAAGTCTACAGTACTAGACAACCTGAGATTCTGGAAGGCCAGCTGCATGCTCAGCCGGCCGCGCAGCCGGTCTACTGGTCGTACGCCGCATGGGCGGTGCCCGTAACGGAACGATGTCCCGCCATCGTGATGGTTCAGGTGACCAATACGACGGAAACCGTACTGTTCCGCCGCCATGTGACCAGGATGAACGAGGAGCTGCTGGTCTCAAGCGTACGGCAGCACGAAATGACGGAGATAGCGGATCTCCTTAACGCGCGTCTGAATCGCTCCATTCAGGAGTCGCATCACCGCATCAAGAACAATCTGCACGTCGTCTCTACTCTTGTGGAGCTCCAGATCGGCGAGAGTGGATCGACCGCCAGCGACGAACAGCTCGGACGCATCAACCAGCACATTCGCGTCCTAGCCAGCATTCACGATATGCTGACGATACAGGCGAAGGATAATCATGAAGCCGAATACGTCAGCGCGCAGGCGATGCTGGGAAGGCTCATTCCCATGCTGCAGGAGACAAGCGGCGGCAGGCGGATCGAGGCGGAGATTGCGGGCGTGGTGCTTCCCATGCAGAAGGCCGTGTCTCTATCGCTTGTCATCAGCGAGTGCATCAGCAACGCCGTCAAGCACGCAAAAGGGCGGATCGAAGTAACCTTGTGCGCGGAAGGCGAGCAGGCACGGCTGGAGGTATCCGACGACGGGAGTGGGTTCCCACACGGTTTTGATGCCGCCAAAGCCGCCCACACGGGACTATCCCTTATTGATTCCACGACACGACACGACCTGCGCGGCGAAGTGCGCTTCGACAACCATGCCAGGGGCGGCGGGCGAGTTACAATCACGTTCCCGGTACCGCCTATATGAGCGGAGTTAGCTGCTCCCTGCTGAGGCGTAGGCACTCTTCGGCTGAGAGACCCGAACTCAATACCGAAACGCCGACATGGACGGTGCCGCGAAGCTGCTCGTCTTGAAGCAGGAGCCGACCCAGGCGCTGCAGTGCGATGCGGCTGCCCTCCTCACCCGAATGCAGCACAAATGCAAGCAGGTTTTCAGATCCTGCCAGGATTCCATCGTCCGCCGGGCGAAACACCCGCCGTGCGATGGCGAACAGCTGTCTCAGAAGGTCCGGGTCGCCCGCGCCGTCCCGGCCGTCCTGAGGGCAGAGGCGCAATAGGACTAAGGACTGCATAGTGTCCTCATCTCCGGCGGCCTGTTTCTGGTCGGCGACAAAGTTGATCAAGTAGGCCCGATCCGAGTATATAGGCAGACTGAAGCGGAAGGCGCTGCCCTCTCCTAACTGGCTCTCCGCCGTGATCGTTCCACCGTGAAGATTCACGATACTCCTGGTAATCGCGAGGCCCAGGCCAGTTCCCTTGGCGCCCGGCCCATACTGGCGATCGATCTGGGAGAAAGTATCGAAAATCAGCTCCTGGTCCTCCTTACGGATGCCGTTACCGTTATCCCGCACCTCGACATGGACGAAGCTTTCGTCGCTGCCGGCCCGGATCGCAATACGACCGCCCTCAGGAGTGAACTTGTACGCATCGCCGCGGATCGCATGAAAGTGGCCCGTTAGAACGATTTCGATCATAACTACCATCAGGCATAGAGCTCCTTGTCCGGTTCGAGGTAGCCGCGCATGCGGACAACCGCCTGCGCGTGCAGTTGGTAAGCTCGCGACTCGGAGACTGTCAGGGCGGTACCGATCTCCTTGAACGTCAGTCCTTCATGATAGTAGAGCGATACTACCGTGCGCTCCCGAGCCGGCAGCCGACCTACCGCGGTCGTCAGAGCGCGTTTTCGCTCGCGGAGGACGACGCTGTCCATGGGACTCGGGCCCTCCGATGGCAGAAAATCCAGGACGCTCTGCTGTCCGCTGCCGGCGCGCAAGTTATCGAGCGACAGAAGATTTGAGCGAGCGATGTTGGCCAGCAGCTTATCCAGCTTCTCTGTGGAGATGCAGAGCTCTGTTGCGACCTCCTCTTCTCTGGCGGGACGGCCCAACTGTGCTTCGAGGCGGATGTACGCCTGCTTGAGTTGCTTCTGCTGATCCCGGACAAGGCGCGGGACCCAATCGTCGCCGCGAAGCATCTCCAGGATGGCGCCGCGAATCAGGGTGATTGCATAGGTCTCGAACTTGATTTTGCGTGCAGGCTCAAACTGGTCTACGGCCCTTACCAGCCCCACGACGCCTCCGCCCACCAGGTCGTCGCGCTCGACTCCGCATGGGAGCATTACATAGAGCCGTCCCGCGGTAATGGAGACGAGGTGCGCGTATCGCTCAATGATCTGCGCGCGGGCCTCCTGGTTTCCGCAACCCTTGAACCGTCGCCATAGCTCCTGTGTGGGAACTTCGCTCGTTGTCGTTGTCATAAGGACTCGCTTTCTAAGATGCAGACAGGCTGCTGGAAGTGCATTGCTAATCGGGCTGACGGGCTGGCTCCAGATCAGGCGTATAGTTTTTGCCTTATGGAATTCATTTCACGTGGACCGGAACTAGATCGCCGTTGCAAGTACTATTATGGGGGAGGTAACCTTATGATACAATCGGGGAATCCCTGATATGGCTGCCCCGAATGTTCCACGCGTCAGTATTGCCTCTGCCGTCGTACGTCCGTGGTAAGTGCTCGATACCGTTTATAAACCTTTTGTCGTTTCCAGCGTATTCGTCCATAACCATCGTTGTGTTTCATTTGAATTTACACTATGGATTGGGATAGGGATTGGGGCCGGAGTAAAGGCCATGTTTAACGGCGTGGAAAGAAGAGAATTCAGATTACTGACAGCATGCGACGATTTGGGCTTGCGCGAGGCGTGGCTGAGCGCGCTCAATTCTAACTCAAAGTTTCGCTCTTCAGTTCTGGTGGTGTCGACAGGGGCGGAAGCCTTGAGCCGGCTGCACGAGCAACTGCCTGACTGTCTGATGCTCGCGGACCGTCTGGCGGATGAGAGCGGGATCGACTTCCTGGACCGTTTTTGTCGGGACGGCGTCCCCGACTGTCCCGTGGTATTCCTGGTTGGCGTCGGCCACGAGATTCTCGCCGCCGAAGCCCTCAAACGCGGCGCATACGACTATCTGGCGGAGGAGACGCTGACCGCGGACACTCTCGCGCGGGCCGTGGTATATGCGATCGAACGGCATCGAACGGAGCGCGCCCGAACTGTCGTTGAAGCCGCGAGAATCCAGGAAGCCGCCGAGCGTAAGCAAGCCGTAGATTTGTCGATGGCGAGTGACCGGCGCATGCGAGCGGATCGGACACTGCTGGCGGAGATTGTCGAGTCCTCTCACGCGGCAGTCATAGGCAAGACCCTGGATGGGATCATCACGAGCTGGAATCTTGGAGCGGAGCGACTCTATGGGTACACGTCTGGGGAAGTCATCGGTCAACCGATATCGCTATTGGTCTCACCTCGTCACCGTGCGGAGCTCCAACTTACGATTGACAACCTGAAACAGGGCGGAGCCATTGCACCGTTTGAGAGAGAGCACAGATGTAAGAACGGATCTCTCGTAGACGTCGCGGTGAGTATCTCCCGCATTCGTGACGAGGATGGTAAGGTCGTCGGGGCCTCAACGATCGCGCTGGATGTAACGGACCGGACTCGCTATCTGAAAGACGCCCAGCGACAGACCCGAGAGCTGGCGATGCTGAACTCCGTCATGACCGGCATCTGCTCGTCCCTGCAACTGTCTCGCGTGCTCGAGCTGCTTCGAAATCAGCTGCGGGATGAGATGACGATCGAGGCGGGAGCGACATTCCTGGATCCCACGGAGCAGGACGACCTCTCGCCGCAGTTGACCTGGGGCCTCTCGGAAAAGGATCTCTCCACCGTATCGCGGCAGCTGGACGATGCATTCCGGAACCATAAGCCGTCTGCAGAACAGGAATCGGACTTCACCGCGCTCTCGCGGGCTTTGACCTCGGCGCTGGACCGCGCCGATACAGAGTGGGAGGCCTGTATGGTGGTGCCTCTCGTCGTAGATGCGAGGCTCTTCGGGATCACCGCTCTGTTCAGCCATGCTCCGGATGCCCTTCGGGAAAACCAGGCAGCATTTTATGAGGCGCTGGGCGGCCAGATAAGCATCGCGATTCACAACGCTCAACTGTTCGAGAGGGTCCGAGCCGGTCGCAAGCAGCTCCACACGCTATCCCAACAGCTGATCCAGGCACAGGAGACGGAGCGCCGCCAGATCGCGAGAGAGCTGCACGATCAGATCGGTCAGGCGCTGACCGCCGTCACGATCAACCTTGAGAAGGCGAGGGAGAGGCACGCGGATGTTCCCGCGTTGGCCCCGGTTCTGGCGGACAGCCTCTCCATGCTTGGCCAGACGCTTCAGCAGGTGCGCGGTCTCTCTCTCGATCTGCATCCATCACTCCTGGACGACTTCGGCCTGGGCGCCGCGCTCCGCTCGTACCTGATCCAGCAGGCCGAACGATCTGACCTGAAAGTCGTGTTCCATTCGGACGCAATTGAGACCCGTGTTCCGGAGGTGGTGGAGATCTCGTGCTACCGGATAGCGCAGGAGGCGGTCACGAACATCCTGCGCCATTCCGGGGCAACTCGCATTGAGATGGAGCTGCACGTCGACAAGGAGCAGGAGTTGGAGTTAATCGTGCGAGATAACGGAAACGGCTTCGACGTCGGGTCCGGCATGAACGAGCTGGTCCACTACAGGAGCATGGGCTTGCTCGGAATGAGGGAGAGAGCAATGCTGGCCGGCGGTCAGTTCCACCTCAGGTCCTTTCCGGGACAGGGAACGGAGGTGAGGGCGCGATTTCCGCTCGCCGCGCCACACGGCTACGTAGAGCGCCGCCGGTATCAGCGCCCGCACGACGAACGATAAACCTTGTCCGAGCCATTCACTCTCCGACGGTGATCAGCCGCATCCGAATGGCGTATTTCACCAGGCCGGGCACATCGAAGATGCTCAGGCGCTCCATAAGGTGAGCCCGGTGGGTCTCCACCGTCTTGATACTGATAAACAGACGTTCGGCGATCTCCTGCGTCGTACGGCCCTCGGCGACCAGCTGGAGTATCTCGCGTTGGCGGGCCGTCAGTCGATCCAGCGAGTCATAGGGCTCGTCCACGCGCTGCCGGAAGTCCGCATCGAGATGCCTGCAAACCGCGGGACTGAGATATTCGTCGCCACGAAAGGCCGTTCGAATCGCAATCTCGACTTCGGAGGCGCTCGCGTCCTTAAGGACATATCCCACGGCGCCGGCTCTCAGCGCCCGTACCACATACTCTCCCTCCGTGTGCATCGAGAGAATCACGACGCGCACCTTTGGGAGCTCTTTGGACAGCCGCTTGCAGGCCTCGATACCGTTCAGACCGGCCATCGAGATGTCCATTACGACGACATCCGGCTTATGCTGCACCGCCAGGCTCACCGCTTCCGCGCCATCCGCCGCCTCCGCGACTATCTCGATCCCCTCGCAATCCTTCAGGACAGCGCGGATGCCCGCCCGGAACATGCCGTGATCATCGGCGAGAACAATTCGAATCGGCGTCATGGAATCTCCATGTCCCTCTCCCATATTTCGCCAACCGCTATTCGTAGAGCTTACCTCACCGTGACCCCGTAATCCTTACCAGCATGTGCGAGTCGCCAGAATGCCATGCCTGCCCGGCGGAATATTCGTTGTTTCTCAAATACCGCATTTCTTCCGGCGGCGCTCTCGCACAACCAACAGCATCGCTCGCGGTGTGCGGCAGGAATAACCTGTCTGTAAGATCTCTTCCCACCCCGACAAAGGCAGGAAGATACCGCCGTTGACGTCGTGCACGAGGGTAGCTGCCTGCGCGTACGCCGACGAACACCATCCTTCGCAATCGAAAGGGCAAACCCGGCGAAAGCCGGGGACGCAAAGCCAAGGGCCTAAAGGCAGGGAATAGGTTATAGCGGCTAGGTTTTAGGGAACTGTGATTTCCCCTACAACCTGGCCTCTACCCCCCAAATTCCTGCTACGGTCGCCAGGCTACCGATTTGTACCGATTACGAGGAACGAGCCAATTGAATAATTGCAAAACACACATCGCTGTGCTGATGACTCTTTCCGTGGCAGGCGTAATGGCCTGCGGCAATGGCGCCGCCCGCGCCGATGACACAGTTCGGGGACGCGGCAGTCTCCCTGCCAGTCATGCCCACTCGGAATCTCACAGCGCCAGCGTCCGATTCATCGTCCGATTCGCTTCCCAACCGACCACGGCACAAAGTGCCCAACTCAAAGCGCTCGGCGCGGACATCTACCGTGATTTGCCGATCATACGATCTGCCGCGCTTTCCGTACCCGTGCGCAACCTCGATAAGCTCAAGTCACTCCCGTTCGTCGGGCACGTCTCTCCCGATCTCGGCGTGAAAAAGACCGACGAATTCACGGTCGAATCGAGCGGCGCGGACGTAGCCTACGCTCAGTTCAGCGTGACAGGGTCCGGAGCCGTGGTCGCCGTCATCGACAGCGGCATTCACAAGACGAGCGACATCGACAAGAAGGCGCCCAAAGGCGCAAACTTTGTGCCGGGCGCCGACGGCAAAGTGAATGCGGACGATACCGAAGACCGCTGCGGCCATGGCACGCACGTCTCCGGAATCAT
>JBBQVV010000273.1:0-9593 GCA_038211235.1 Chthonomonadales bacterium
CTTGCCTTGCACGAGACCTCATGTCGGTTCTCCAATGCGCCACAAGAGACAGTATGTTGAAAACACCCGGCTTGACAGAGTAGCGGTTCTTCGAACGGAAATTTGGCAGTGCTGGAGGCGGGTCGCGCGGCGAAACTGGGACAATTGCGACGACGAGGCTCCTTCAACCAGAGAAACTCGCAGGTCCCACCAAATCTGAAAGAAATACTATGCAATCAACTCGTGAACGATGTTCCCGTAGACGTCCGTGAGACGAAAGTCCCTGCCTGCGTATCGGAACGTAAACTTCTCGTGATCGAATCCCATCAGACGCAGGATCGTCGCGTGGAGGTCGTGCACGTGGACCTTGTCCTTAACCGCGGTAAAGCCCAGTTCGTCCGTCTCACCGTGTACATACCCACCACGGACGCCTCCGCCGGCCATCCACGTACAAAAGCCGGTGCTGTTGTGGTCACGGCCGCTTCCTTTGCCCGTGTCACCGCCCTGAGCCGTTGGAGTGCGGCCGAACTCTCCTCCCCAGATTACCAGTGTGTCTTTCAGCAGGCCGCGCTGCTTCAGATCCGTGAGGAGTGCGCCGATCGCCTGGTCACTCTGCTTTGCCAGGCTGCGCATGCTGTCCTCCAGGTTCGAGTGGGTGTCCCATCCGTCCTGCCAGCACTGGACGAACCGGACGCCTCGCTCAACAAGGCGCCGGGCGATCAAGAGTTGGCGCGCCTGCGGACCGTCGCCATAGAGCCTCAGGATATCGTCAGGCTCCCTCGATACGTCGAAAGCCTCCGCGGCGGCCTGCTGCATCTTATAGGCGAGCTCAAACGAGTGGATACGCGCCTCCAGCTGAGCATCCTGTTTCACGCGTTCCCGATACGAGTCGTTGAGTTCGTGCAGCACGTCCAACTGCTGACGCTGCTCGTCCAGTGAGGCGTACCCACTGCGTATGTGCTCGATGAGCTTCTCGATGTTCGTCTGGTTCGAGTCGATGAAGGTGCCCTGGTAAATCCCGGGTAGGAAGCCTGCCTGCCAGTTCTGAGCGCCGAGAAGCGGATAGCCTCCAGGAGCCATCGCGATGAATCCGGGCAGGCTCTGGTTTTCCGTCCCGAGGCCGTACGTCGTCCACGAACCCAGACTGGGTCGCACGAACCGAACGGTGCCAGTATTCATCAGCATCAGCGCCTGTTCGTGTGCCGGAATGTCGGTGACCATGGAGCGCACGACGCACATCTCATCCGCATGAGCCCCGATGTTGGGGAAAAGCTCGCTGATTTCGATTCCGCTCTTGCCGAATTTGTGAAACTTGAATGGCGATGGGAGCGCTCCAGTCCGACCTTCCATCTTGCCGTTTGGGCGTGATACGCTTTTTCCTCGAAACCGTGCCAGCGCGGGCTTCGGGTCGAACGTGTCGACATGAGACGGACCGCCGCTCATGAAGAGATGAATTACGCGCTTCGCCTTGGCGGGCAGCGGCGGCATTCTCGACTCGAGTGACGAAACTGCGGCGTCCGCGCGCGCCGGCGTACCGGTTCCGGATTCTGCAAGCATCGTAAAGAGGGCCAGTGACCCGAAGCCCATCCCACAGCGGTCCAGGAACTCGCGTCGCGTGACCGCCATATCCTCCCAACCTGGTTTGTGATCTGGCATCCCGAGGCTCCTTAATCCACGAATGCGAATTCGTTCGACAACAGTAGTATCTGTGAATACTTTTCCCATGCCGTCAGGGGATGTGGCGTCTCCTCCGGCGGACCGGAGAAGTCGTCCTGCGAGCTCCACTTAATCCCTGCCTCTCGAAACCGGCTCTTGCGCGCGGCTGGATCGACAGGCGTCGTCGAGGAAATCGTCACGATCGGCGCCCAGAGGAACCGGTCCTCCACGTCGTCGCCTCCGCACTCCACAATGAAATCGATTGTATCGCCCGCCCGAACGCTTATGCCGGAGATCATCGTCTCCGTAAACGTATAGAAGACTTTCCAGCTGCCGATTTCGCCCGCTCGGCTCGAAACGATTCGCGCGAGGACTCCGTCGCCGTTCATGCTTACGTGTTTGATCTGGCCGGAGATCGAGACGATGCCGTCTCTCGGTGCGACCCATCTCCGGATCGCGGCATGCGCGCGATCACTGCCAGGGGTCCCGCCGCCTGCATCAATAGATAGGGAACCGAAGTCCGGATCCGGTATAAACATGCCGGTCTGCCACATCTCACCCGTCCAGTAGGGGAGCGGCGCGAACGACTTAACGCGCTTGGTGACCTCGTCAACCTCGCCATAGCCGTATCGCCACGGCGACGGACGGGCTGCGCGCGCCTCCGCCTGCAGCACGATAGCGGTGCGCATGAACGCGTCGGCAACTGCTATCTCGCGGTCAGACGGTGACCGTCCATACACGAGCCGGTATAGCGAGCGCACGCGTGATGGCAGGTCGCCGCATGCAGTGACCTCGGGTCGGGAAACGAGCAGACGCGATTGCTCTACGACGAACGGA
Organism: Chthonomonadales bacterium; assembly: GCA_038211235.1. GTDB lineage: Bacteria > Armatimonadota > Chthonomonadetes > Chthonomonadales > Chthonomonadaceae > DATGJU01. The sequence goes on from JBBQVV010000273.1 coordinate 2,473, forward strand.
CTGTTTAATAGGAACAGCGATTGCTGCGGAGAGGTCGTGACGAACCGCTCGGCCGTATGAGCGTCCGGATTGGCAAAGTCGAACACTCGGTACATCGAAGGCAGATTGGACCGGTCGACCATCGCGTACAGTGTCCTTCGCCTCGTGAACGGCGCTCGAGTGATCTCGACGCTGCGGCCGCCGATGGTTGCGTCCACGCTTCCACCCGCGGCAAGCAGCGTGTCACGCATCTCTTCGAAGTCGAGTCTTCTACGATTCATTCTCCACAGAAGCCGATTTTCAGGATCGATTCTACGATTTTCCGAGCTATCCTCATCGCTCTGCAGGTAGGTCGCGGACACGAGGATCAGCCGGTGCAGCTTCTTTAGCGACCATCCATTCTCCACGAAATAGGCCGCGAGCCAGTCGAGGAGCTCCGGATGGGACGGCGGCTCGCCCCGGGTTCCGAAGTCGCTCGGCGTGCGGACGATCCCCTGACCGAAATGGCCGAGCCAGACGCGGTTGACCATGACCCTGGCCGTAAGCGGGTTGTCCCGGCTGGTTATCTGCTGCGCCAACTCCAGTCTGCCGCTGCCTCGCATAAACGGCTCTCGCTTGCCACCTGCGAGACAGAGCAGAAAGCGCCTAGGAACGGATTCGCCAGGAGTTTCCGGGTTGCCGCGAAGGAACACACGCGGGTCGTCCGCGCGAGCGAGATCCTCCAGAACGAGTGCGTGCGGCGGAGCGCCCGGTGTTGCCATAAGCTGCGTGATTCCTCGCCGCAGGCTCTGAATGTGCGCCTGGTCTTTGTCGTTGAGGAGGATTTCGATCTGCTCGGTTGGAATCGACGCCGGTCCCGGTTCAGCAAAAAGAAACCGCCGGATTTCGTCCTCCGATGGATCCTGCAGGGCTGGCGGAGCCGGCGAGCCGCGCGTCACGGCCGCTTGTAATGCCTGTTGCCAGTGCAGATCTACCGCGGCGAAAGCGCGGCCATAACGGCTCGCCACGTCGCTGAGCGAAACAGGCGGCGGCCCGGCAAATATGCGGGCGATCCGAGGGTTGATCTTCTTCGCCGGATCGTTATTCTGAGCAAAGCGCACGGCGAGCGCGGAACCTTTTGATCCGAACTGGGACGGCTGGAGAGCCGCGAAAGCGCTCCAGGCGCCCAGGATACGTGATGGACTGCTCCTGGATCCGTTGACGGCCACTCTCCAGCGGGCGATCAGTCCGAGTTTTAGTCCGCTCACGGTCTCTTGCGCGCCTCCAGTAGTCTCGATGGGATCGCTTGCGGCAAGAAGATAGTCGGCATAGTGTGCCCGCGTATAGGCCCGAAGCTCAGTCTGCTTCTGGTTTAGGAATTGTGTTACTTTCGCCTCACGTATCTGTTTCTCCCGATCAAAGGCCGCCATCGCGGTCTGCGCGTCCGGTCCCGCGAGGAGCGGAACGGTCTTTTCGGCGGAGGCGGCGAACACACCATAAAGTGAATAGTAATCCTTGGTTGGTACGGGATCGAATTTGTGATCGTGGCAGCGAGCGCAAGTAACCGTCAGAGCCTGCGTGCCTCGCATGACGACGTCGATCCTGTCATCCATGACGTCGGGTTCGCCATTGAGCGATCTCGGTCCAAGGGTCAGGAAGCCGAGCGCGGCCAGCGGACGGCGGTCATCCCCGAGCGGGACCTGATCTGCGGCCATCTGATATAGCAGGAACCTATCATAGGGGAGGTCCTCGTTAAGCGAACGTACGACCCAGTCTCTATATGTGTAGGCGAACGGATATCTGCTCTCGTCGCCTTGCAGCCCGGGGAGAATCGACCCTCGCGTGTCCGCATAACGGGCGATATCAAGCCAGTACCTGCCCCAACGCTCTCCATAGTGAGGGGAGGACAGCAGTCGGTCGACGACATGTTCATATGCGGAGGGCGATGGGTCGGATAGGAACGCCTCGATTTCCTGCGGCGTCGGCGGAAGGCCGATCAGGTCGTACGTTACGCGTCGAATCAGCGTACGGCGATCGGCAGCCGTGGACGGCTTTACGCCTTTCAGCTCTTGCGCCGACTTCACGAAGGCGTCGATCGGGTTTATGACCCAGGAGGCATCTGAAGGTGTGGGAGCGGGCGGCTTGACGACCGGCTTGAAGGACCAATGCTTGTGCGCGGCATCGAGCATCGCCGCCTCGCCTTCGTGGCTGTCACGGACGATCGCCACAGGCCAGGGAGCGCCGGCTTTGACCCACTGCGTGAGGGCATTGATCTCGTTCGGAGACAGCCTCCCTTGAGGAGGCATCTTTATCGGGCCGTCTTGTCGAACAGCCTGAATCATCGCACTCTGCGCGGGACTGCCGGAAACGACAGGACGATGGCCCTTGTTGCCGGGCTGGAGTATTGCCTCCGCGGAGTCGAGACGGATTCCCGCCGCCTGCAGCCGACTGCCATGGCAGGGAAAGCACCGCTGCACAAACACCGGTCGCACGCGTGTCTCAAAGAACTCGGCTTGTTCCGCGCTAGCCATCGTCGGTCTGGTCTGCGCCGTTGCCGCTGCGAGGTACGCGCAAACCAGCAGTCCCGACACCAAACCTATCCTTCCGAACGACATCGATCGGTCCTCCGACTGGAGTACGAACTGTTGTGGGTCTTGACGATTGGTCACGAGCCACCGTTTCAGTTTCTTTCGATGCCGCGCGGACGGTCGCCGAACACGAAACGTCCCCGGCAGACCGGATTGACGGTCTGCCGGGGACTTCAGGAGCGGCAGGCAGCGAGCTACTTGCGAACACGAGGATCGGCCAGTACGTTTGCCGTCGCGCGCATTGCGTATCGATCGTGAATGGGAAGGCCGAGAGCGGCCTATACGTGCGGAAGCTCCCATCCGTCACGGGCCGCGACTTTCGGGCTGACTCCGCCGACGTTCTCCTCGAATGTTTCGATACTGCGCAGATTAGACACGCACGTGTTGAAGATCGGCTTTCCGTCCGCGCGCTTCTGATCCATTACCCATCGTATACAGGCGCGTCCGACCATGTTATTGGCCTTCAGCGCCTCCATTGTGGCCGCATCGCCCTGCATCTTGCTTCGACCGTGGGCGTTGACTTTCATCGCGGTCATCGCGATGCCCGCCGAACTTGCCTTCGCAAAGATATCCATCACGTCCTTCGGATAGCCGTACGCAAACCAGACCTGCATCGACTCGATGATCCCCGAATCGATGAGGGCTTGCGTCATGATCGCATACTTGTCGGGCTGCTCTCGGCCGGCGGCATACGGATGCTGGGAGACGCCAAAGTGCCGAACCTTTCCTTCCTTTTTCAGCTTGAGAAAGGCCCTATAGGAGGTGTTCGCTTCCGGTTTGACCTTATCCGGGGTGTGCCATCCGTAGTGCGCTCTGTAGACGTCGTAGTACTGAAGTCCGTTTTTCTCCAACGAGCTTGTCACCTGACCGTACGCCTGCTCGTAGTTATCCGGATCATTGCCCGGCGACGTGTTGTCTACCGTGATGTCGGTATAGTACGATTCACGCGGCAGCTTCTTGATCTCATCGGGAACGTTCGAGCCCCAATAACCCGCCTTGTGAATGAAATTGATGCCCATGTCGAGCGCCGGGCCGAGCAGATCGCGGCTCCAATCCTGGGCAATGCAAATTCGGGTCGTTTTGAAGCCTGTCTTGCCGTAAGCGACCTTCGGCAGCTTGCCCAGTCCTCCGACAATTGCCTCCGCGGCCTCGGAGCGCTGCGACGTGGTGAGGGCAAAGCCGCTAAGGCTCGCCGCCATGATCCCTGGTCCTGCCGCAGCCGCAGTCGAGAGAACGCGAACGAAATCGCGGCGTGATAGCTCCTGCCGTTGAGACTGCTCCTTCAGAGCGCTTAACTGCTGGATGTCTGTCATCTGGTGAACTCCTTCTCGGGGTCAAGTGAGTCTGAAGCCGTCGCGCCAGGTTGTTTCGGCCGGACGTCCTCGCAATAGATCTCAATGTCTGCACATAGCAGACCGGTGAATGGCACATGCGGACAACTTAAGAATGCGGTCAATTACTGACCTCGTATGTCAGGCTAAGGGCGCCCGCATCGCGTCGACTGCTTCTCGGCGAACGCAATCACGTGGTCAAACTCGGTTGTCTGAAGAAGCTCCCTCAGCTTTCGATATAAATGGATCGGCGCGTCACTTCGCCCGTCGCCTCTAGCTCCTCCCGTGCGAGCGTACAATGCCGCCGGCCAGCGCCCATCCGCACTCTGGCGGGAGACTAGCATGTGCGCCACGTGCATTGCCGGGCCGAGCGCAGTAGAGTCGATTTCCGTTACAGTGTCCGCCAGTTGATGCAGCGTCCGCACTGCCGCATCAAGGCAGATCCAATCCGGATGACCTCTGTCGATCGGAAAACCGCACAACGTCCATTCAGGCGGCGTCCACTCGATACCGTCGACATAAGCCGGTTGGACAACTGGATCGCTTTGCTCCACTTCAGTAGTAATATGCGGTGGCATGTGTGTGGCGGGCCGTCATTTCGTCCCCGTCCCGGGAAGAGACCGGATGTTCTGCGCGCTCCGTATCGTCGCGCCGCCGCACTACCGTTCTGGTCTGCATGAAACGCATATATGCCACCGGATCGGAGCGGACGGCAATCTGGGCTGTCATACGGATCTCATTCCAGTGCGCCAATCGCAATGCCTTCTGAACAGACCACCTAACTCTGTCGGTCTTGAGTTGCGGCGGTTCGGTGCGATCCCGGGCATCATGAGCGGCCGCCTCCAGGAGGGTCCGTGTTCTGTCCAGCGAGATTAGAGGATCCGGATGCAGCCGATTTGTAGTCTCAGCGCCGATTCGTCCCAGCAGGTTTGACTCCGTCTCGACAATCTGCTGTAGCGCTTCCCGGATCGAGCGGCCGCCGAGCGGAGCGCCGTCCCACTCGTGGGGCGGGATCGATCCAATCGCGTTCATTAGCTTCGCGCGCGACAGACTCAGAAGCTGTATCTGCTGCTCGAGCTGCTGGCGAGAGAGCTGGACGCCATCCGACTCCATGAAGTGGCGTGCCTCCCAAAGCGTTGGACTGGGAACAGGAATCGTCTCCACGATGGTGATCGCATAGTCTGCGTCTAAGGTCGCCTTAAGGACGTCGCTTACACGTTCGCCGTTGGTTTCGAGCCACGTCAAATAGTGGATCAGGTACTGAGGCGCGGCGCGTTCGACCGCCTGCGGTGACTCACCCGGGACGAGCGCCCCCGCATAGTCTTCGATCCATCCGTACCAGTCGCCCGCGATATTCTCCAAATACAGCCGGAGGCTTATCATGGCCAGACTCGCAATCTGCGCCCTGTGGACGCTTGCTGGCGCCGGCCCGATCGATTGGAAAGGACAACAGGTGCTCCTGCCTGTGCCTGCCAATTGTCAGGCGTGCGTTACGGGTTGGGATTTGGGTTGTAGGTCCCCGTGGGCGAAGCAGCGCCATCGGGTCCGCTGATCGCTTTATACTTCTCGTATTCCGCCGCTGTGCTCGCGAAGTATTCATCCTTACCTCGCGTCTTTCGCTCTTCCCAGCCTTTCCGCCAGAAGCCGTCGAGTGGATTCTCTTTCGGTTCCACAAAACGGCCCTTATCGTCCGGCTTGTCCTGTTCGCCCCGGTCTTCCTGATAAGTATATACCACGATTGAGTGGTCGGGTAACACTGGGCAGTGGTATTCACAGAGGCCGCACCCCGTGCATAGTTTTTCGTCGACGGTGGGCACTCGCTTGATGCGCCCCTTGTTCTCCTTGCCATTTGGCAGTTTGGCGGTAATCGGGAGGCTCGGATCGGTCGGCAGCGTATCATCCATCGTGTCCTTGAAGATGACCGCTGAGTAGGGGCACACCTCCGCACACACGATACAATCTCGGCCGCCGTCCCAGGCGACACAGGTCGACCGGTTGACGTTTGCAAGTCCCATCTTGAGCTTATATCGCTTGTCCTGCCACGTAAATGGGCGGATCGCGCCGGTCGGGCAGACATCTCCACAGGACGTGCACTTCTCCGCACAGGGTCCGACGCTCGGTACGAGGAGCGGAGTCCAGATCCCCTGAATTCCCGTCTCCAACGTCGCCGGCTGGAGAGCATTCGTCGGGCATACCTTCATGCATTCCGCGCATCGAGTGCATGCCGCGAGAAACTCGCTCTCTGGCAGTGCGCCCGGCGGGCGCATCGACTTGTTATTGTGGTGGTAGCGGCGCATATGTCCCTGATATTCGCCCGCATTCGCCTTCGCGGCCGCTCCCCAGAGCAGTCCGACCCCGAGAGATGCAACGACTCCACGTCGCCCTAGGTCGATTTCCGTCTGTGGCTCGGGCCGCGGAGCTTCGCCCTTTGGTGCAAGGCGCAGCGCTTCTTTGATTCCCGCCGGCACATGTGGTCGAATGCGGATCACGTCGGTCGGGCAGACCGTCTCGCACCGAAAACACTGAATGCACTCGCTGATGCTGTGCATCTCCTCCTGCTTAGCGTTCTTGTCCAGATTGTCGTAGCAGCCCATTCGGGACTGAAGCTCGCACTTCTTACAATGGATGCAGCCATCCATCTTGATATAGTGGCGAAGCCAGGAGACGCGCGACACCAGAGCAAGCAGACCACCGTACGGGCAGAGATTGCGACACCAGAATCGCTCCTGGTAGCCCGAGAGCGCGATAATCCCGATGAACATCAGCAATACCGGAACGCCGTTCCAATAGGTCAGTCCCTGAAGATGCCACGAGTCCAGGTCGCCGCCCATATTGTAGACAACGTGGCTCAGGCCCAAGTGGCTGCCCACGTTGACAAGGCCGTTCCAAATATACGCAACCGGCGCGTAAAAGCAGAAGGTGAATGTGCGCGTAATCAGGGAGATCGGGTCGCCGAACGTCAGCACGTCCACGCCGAAGGCGATAGCGCCAACGCCGATTAACAGGTAGGCGTACTTCCAGTTTCGGAACAGCTTCGTGTCGGAGCGCTTCTTCGTGTAGAACAGCTTGCCTTTGCGGTAGAGCAGCCGGTCCGCAATATCGATAGACGTTCCGAGCGGGCAGATCCAGCCGCAGAAGATGCGGCCGCCCCACAGCGTGAGGAGCAGCATGAAGATGCCGGGCCCGATGGCGTAGATTGGAATGTGGTGCGAGGCGATGCTGTTCTTCAGCGTATTCAGGAAGT
>JBBQVV010000274.1:0-9529 GCA_038211235.1 Chthonomonadales bacterium
CGCCAGCCACGGTCCCGCGCCTTCAGCCAATGGACGACCATGCCACTCTGGGAGAGCGTGAACGCAGTAAAGACTCCGATCGCGTAGAGCGGGATCAGCGCGTCCACAACGCCTCGTTTCGCGATGATCAGCGCCGCTGCCGCAAGGCCGAGGAGCAGGATGCCGTTATTGAAGACCAATTTGTCGCCGAGATTCGAGAGCTGTTTCGGGACGAACCGGTCTCGCGCGAGGATCGACGACAGGCGCGGGAAGTCCGCGTAGCTCGTGTTCGCCGCAAGCACCAGGATGGCAGCGGTGGCGATCTGGGTGAGGTAGTATCCAAACGCCCACTTGCCGGTCTTTCCGAAGACGGCCCCTGAAATCTGATCGATGACCGCATTCGCCGTATGGCCGTCATGCTCCCAGTAGACGACATGCAGGTTCATCGCCAGAGCGGACACGCCGAGGAAGATGGTGCCCAAGATCAGCCCCATTCCGACCAGAGTGAGCGCGGCATTGCGGGACTTAGGTTCACGGAACGCGGGGATGCCGTTGCTTACCGCCTCGGTGCCGGTCATCGCCGAGCATCCATTCGCGAAGGCCTTCGCCATTACCAGGAAGCCGATAGTTCCGGTGGTGTGCTCGGCCCTGCCGACCCAGTCTTGATTGACAAACTCCGGGTGCAGCTGCCAGTGAAAGAGCCACGGGCCGAGCAAGCCCAACGCAATCATGACATAGCACATGATGACGAATCCGTAGGTCGGTATCGCAAATACCGTACCGGATTCCTTCAGTCCACGCAGATTAGCGAGAGTCAAGAGAGCTATGAATAGGAGAGACCACGGAACGAGCTGATCGAAATGCAACCAGTGCAGCGAAGGCGAAAGAGGGACCGCCGAAAGGTTCTGTACGCCGGCCGCGATGGATACCGCAACGGTCAACACGTAGTCGATTAGGAGCGCGGCGGCCGCAACCAGGCCGGGAAGATCCCCGAGATTCTCTCTCGATACGATGTACGAGCCGCCCCCGCTCGGATATCCGAAGATAGTTTGCCAGTACGAGATAACGACGATGATCAGCAATGCGACGATCAGGCCGGTGATCAGCATCGTGTATCGCGTATATTCGGCGTGAAAATTGGCCGCGAACAGCCCTGCCGCGCCCAGCGCTAGAACGATCTGCTGCGTAGCATAAGCGACGGACGAGATGGCGTCGGAGGCGAATACCGGCAGCGCGAGGACCTTGGGGAGGAGAGTATGCTCGACCTGCTCAGTGGAAATCGGACTGCCGAACACGAGACGGCGGATCCGCTGCACCACGGAGAGTGGAGGCGTTTGTACCGGAGTAAGAGGCGCGTGTTCAAGTCCAGGGGCAGGCTGGCTGGATACACTCATTTTATCTGAACGCTCCACAAGGCCATTGCGGTGACAACTATTCGATGCCAGATGTTGAATGACTTGCCTGCATACTATCGAATCGTGCAGCAGTGCCGTACTACGACACAGCATGCATAGTATACCCCTGCGGCTGCCGTTACTGGTTGCTCAGAATACGGGATTCTACTTACTCTTATACGGGCGGGCAGAGCGAAGTGCAGCAAGCAGTGTACGAGGAGCGGGCAGATCGCCCTGAACATGGCCGAGGCGAACGGCAGGCTTTACCGCGAGCCCGTGATAATCCGAGCCTCCGGACGTGAGGAGACCAATCCGCTCCGCCATCGCGAGGTAACGGCTGGTCTCCTCCAGAGTGTGCAGGTTGTATCGCGCCTCGATTGCGTCGAGTCCGACATCGCGTAGCGACGAGATGTACCGCTCGGTCTCTTGCGGAGTCATGTGCAGGTTATTGGGATGTGCCAGTACGGCGACGCCGTCCGCGGCGTGAATGAGGCGAATGGCTTCTTCCGGCGTCAGGCGATCGCGATCCACGTAGGCGCGGCCGCCTTTTCCAAGGTAGACGTCGAATGCCTCCTTGATGCTCGTGACAACTCCCTTTTCAACCAGGACGCGCGCGAAGTGCGGGCGCGCGACAACCTCTCCGCCCGCGACACGCTCTACCTCTTCCAGCGTGATGTCCCAGTGCAGTTCTGTCCTCATTCGCTCGATGATCTGCCCATTGCGGCGATTGCGGTTTGCGATCACGGCGTGAAGACGGTCCAGCAGAGTTCGGCATTCGGGATCGATAAACAGCCCAAGGATATGGCACTGAGCCCTCGCTCCCGTGGGGCCGGAAGGCGGTTCGGCGCTGAGCTCGATGCCAGCAACTACCTCGATGTTCAGCCGCCGACCGGCGGCTAGCGCTTCCGCAACGCCTGCGGTCGTATCGTGGTCCGTGACGGCGATCGCTTCAAGGCCGATGGCGGCCGCCTGCTCGACCAGAGCCGTGGGGGAGAGCTCGCCGTCCGACGCCGTCGTGTGGGCGTGGAGGTCGATGCCGCTCAATGGGAGATCATTCCGTACTGTGTGAGATAAATGAGGATTCGCTCGACCGATTCGACGATCGACTCGCTGCCGGTGTGGGCGGTTACTTCGGGCGATTCGGGCGGCTCGTAGGGATCCGAGACGCCGGTGAACGCGGGAATCTCCCCGGCCAGCGCCCTCCTGTAGAGGCCCTTGACGTCTCGGCCGGCGACCACGTCGAGCGGCGCGTCGGCATAGACCTCGATGAACGGAGTCCGATCGTCCTCAGCCGCGCGGAGGCGCACCTCCTCACGAACATCCCTGTAAGGGGATATGGCGGCCGTGATGGCAATCACGCCATTTCGGGCAAGAAGTCGAGCAACCCATCCGATCCGGCGAACGTTCGTGTCGCGGTCCTCCTTTGAAAAGCCCAGTCCCATGGATAGGTTCGTCCGCACTTCGTCTCCGTCGAGCAGCTCCGTCCGGTAACCGCGGCGCCGGAATTCGTGGGCCAGGCTCTCGGCAAGCGTGGATTTTCCCGCTCCGGATAGCCCGGTGAACCAGAGAATGAACCCCCTATGGTTTACTGGTCCCTCGCTCATGCGCGCCCGCTCCTCACAAGCGGGGAACTTCGCCCGCTGCCGGCTTGTAGTAATTAACGGAGCGGCATTGTACAATAATCCAATAAGAATAGTCAAGAATGATGCGACGGGACAGTGAAGTTGACCATATTACAACCGACGACACCTGAAGAGCTGCAGCGCTTAAGCGACGGGTTGGAGAAGAGCGGTCCCGAGGAGATTTTGCGGTGGGCCGTCGAGACCTACGGATCCGGCCTCACGATGGCGACGGCCTTCGGCGTGGAGGGGTGCGTCCTGCTTGCGATGCTCTCCGATATTCCGTACGGACGCGGAGTGCGCGTGTTCAATCTTGAGACGGGCTACCAGTTTCCGGAGACACTTGCTCTGCGCGAGACGATTCGAGAGCGATATGGAATCCAGGTCGAGTATGTGCGAGCCAGGGAATCGGTCGCCGATATGGAGAGCCGGTTCGGCGGTCCGATTCACGGCGTCGACCCCGACGAGTGCTGCAGGATACGTAAGGTAGAGCCTCTCCGCGAGGCGCTTGCGGGCCACGAAGCGTGGATCAGCGCGATTCGGCGAGACCAGACCGCGGATAGAGGTCGATCGGGCATCGTCGAGTGGGACGCAAAGTTCAACCTTGTGAAGATCAGCCCGCTCGCGAACTGGACCAGGGAGGATGTTTGGGCATACGTAAAGATCAACGAAGTGCCGTACAATCCTCTGCACGATCGGGGATATCCCAGTATCGGCTGCCGGCCGTGCACTCGAGCCGTGGAGTCCCTAGAGGACGAACGCGCCGGCCGCTGGGCGTCGTTTGCGAAACTAGAGTGCGGGCTGCACAGCCGGTAACGGGTCTGCCTTCGGCTTGACAGCCGAACGGCTCACTGGTACACTAGGTCCCATTCGGGGCCCATAGCTCAACGGCAGAGCGCCCGGCTCATAACTGGTTGGTTACAGGTTCGAATCCTGTTGGGCCCATGTAGAAACACCGGTTTAGAGGTACGAGCAACTGCTCGTACCTCGTTTAGCGAGTAAGGCCGAGCCGAAATATCCCGCAAGAGACCGTTGGGACGGGATATCCGCCTCGGACGGCGACGACGTTAACGTCTGCGCTCGGGGGCCATCGGCCAACTGCCCCTCCGGGGCACGAAATCCAGGGGTGTCCGTGCTGGCCGAACGCTTATGCGCGCTAACAAATAATTCGCAAGATACCGTTGCGTTTTCCACGGAAGTATGTTATCCTTACCCAGGTCTTGATTTCCGGGCTTGTCCACGGTGACATGCCGCCGTACTTCCTCTGTAGTGGGTCACAACGCCCGATCCTTTCCTCCGCTTATGCTTACTGGTGGCCCCGACGCCCCGCGCAGACGCACGACAGCGTAATGTTGCGACCGTTCGTTGCACTTTTAGATCAATGCAGCTGCGCTCACGAATCGGCGCTATGTCGACGCCGAGCCCGCTCTCCCTGAAGGAAATGCAACCAGATATGCCTGGACTATTCCGAAGGCGCTCGCCGCGGAGCCTTCTGCCGGCCGTGATCGTCGGCGCGCTCCTGCCATCCGCGGCGCTCTGCGGGCGCCTGCAATTGATGGCGGCGCGCGACCCGCAGGAGACGCATCTCGCGAATGTGCGCCAGCTAACCTTCGGCGGCCAGAATGCCGAAGCATATTTCAGCCACGATGGCAGGCGGCTGACGTTCCAAAGCCAGCGAGACGGATACGACTGCGATCAGCAGTATGTGATGGGAATAGACGGGTCGGATATCCACCGAATCAGCACGGGGACCGGACGCACGACTTGCGGATGGTGGATGAAGGACGACCGGCGAATACTGTTCTCGTCCACGCATGGCTCCAGCCCGGACTGTCCGCCGAAGCCCGACTATTCTCGAGGATATGTGTGGCCGGTATATCCGACCTATCGAATCTACTCCGTTAACCCGGACGGCACGGACCTGCGGCCGCTCTTCCCCAGATCGCTCATGGCGGGCGAAGAGCCGGGCTACAACGCGGAGTCCGTTGTGTCACCAGACGGTAAGAGAATCGTGTTTACCAGTGATCGCGGCGGTGACCTCGACATCTGGACGATGAACAGCGACGGTTCGCATCCACGACAGCTTACGCATACGCTGGGTTATGACGGTGGGCCATGGTGGTCGCCGGACGGAGGCAAGATCTGCTTCCGCGCATACCACCCTGAAACTCAGGACGAGATCGCGGACTATAAGGCGCTGCTGAAGTCGCACCTGATCCGGCCGACGACGTTGGATCTTTACGTTATGGACGGCGATGGTTCTCATCTTCGCCGGATCACCGACGACAGGAAGTCCAATATCGCCAGCTTCGCGCCAAGCTGGACACCAGACGGCAAGGGGCTTGTGTTCGGCTCCAATAGAGACGATCCTCAGCGTCGAAAATTTGAAGTCTACAAGATCGATCTGGACGGGCGCGGACTTGAGCGCATCACGCACGGCGGGCAGTTCGACGGGTTTCCGACGTTTAGTCCGGACGGGAAGCAGCTTGTCTGGGCATCGAATCGGAATGGAAAGCAGCCGCACGAGACAAACCTGTTTATCGCCGACTGGATTCCGTAGCGGGAGGATCCGGTTGCTCGGCCAACAACATCCCGCATTCTTCATGGGAGCAGGCAGAACATCATGCTTGAGGACATCAAGGCGTTGCTGGTTGCCAGATACGGGGATCGATGGCTGAACAGCGTCAACAACCAGAACGGCATCGCCGAGGACCTTTCCATTTTCGAGAAGGACTTGGTCCGCATTAGCCGCAAGTTCGGAATCTCCGGGCGCGGGATGTTCCTATCGACGGATACGGAGGTCGTAGCGCGATACGAGATCGTTCGCCCGATAAATACGCTGTTCGATGTAGATGCAATCTTCTATAACTGGTGGGGACATCGCGCGTCCGAGAATATCAGCTACGTGCAGCGAGAAATCGCGGACGATGAGGTGATCTACCACTTCATCACCGGCACGCCGACGCACGGTCACTCCGGGCGAATCGTGTTGTCCGGCCGCGAAGTGCGCAATGTCATCCACAAGCGGTGGGAGCGTCGCATCAAGAAGCTCGCCGAGCCGACCTCAATTCCGCAGGAAGAGACTTCGTCGGTCGATCAGTCCGCAAGCAACGGACCCGCTTTGTGACTCGTGGCGCAGGCCGATAGGCTGAACCGGTATCTTATCCGGACCCGCGGCAACTTTCCTCCGACGGGCCCTCAATCTAATTATTATTCATTATCACCTGGCTCCTCGCTGCCCCGGCAACGAGGAGCCTTTGTGTAATCCGCGTGCGATTGCCGAGCGTGCTCGCGTTTGCCGCCGACTGGCCCACCGCGTCGTACACGGCGGTCACGGTGGTGCCCAGTGCGTCCACGGTAGGGATCGGCTCGCCGACGGCACCGAATACGGTCGCCGTGCGGAAGCTGAGCGGATCGACGGAGGCGACGGCCTGCCCTGCGGCATCGAGCACCCGCAGCCTACGCCCCTAAAGGTTAATGTTCATGCTTCGTTTCACTATGGTCCAACACTTCATTCGGCGCCTCAGAACGTACGTTGTATTGCCACCACCGTGAGAAAGCGGACCCCATTTTAACTGCACCATTGCCTCATTCGCGCTGCTTAGTCCCGGTCGATCTATATAGACGTACGTCGCACAACAAGGGAATCGTCGTTGAAATGCCACCGAGAAGTACGTACCGTCAGGTGTGTCGAGTTCAACCTCGTAGTCCGACTGTTCTCTTGCCTTAGCCATGTCATTCCAAACTGGATTTAAGTTCCCCACAACGATTCGCGCATCACTGGGCGCGTAGTTTGCCCAGTTCCCGCTATCGACAACGATCTTTGATTCAATACTTGATTTCCGATAGCGAATTAAATCGCGTAACACGACATCGAGTACGTTGTGCTCTTGATCTCGGGATAAGCCGTGCATTGGGAGACCACACTTCCTCGCACTGTGCTGGCCGTTAAATGGCATGTTGGTCAATCGCGATTGGGTGAAGGCCGCTACAGACCTAGGCAGACTAACGAACACATATCCAGTAGGTTGGTTTGCTTGTAATTTGAACGTGTACAGTCCGTCTGTGGCTTGTACGTTGTCGATGTTGGCGGCGGCAATTGGTAAGGATTGTAGCGCCGGCGTCGCGCACAAATGGCCAACAAAGGCGGAGCGACATATGGCCGTCGGACGAAAGACAAACACGAGCGCCGCACCACTCATTAATATACTCACTGGACGTATTCTCCTAAAGATACACCGGGCAACCGCCAGACATCACCTTGGCGAACAGTGTGGGAAATCTATTCAAGGTCATCCTAACACATCCACTGGCTTGATCGTTGGTTGATCAATTCTACATCTAAATCAACTGCATGCACTCACATGAACCTCAGGGCTGGAAGGCTCCATAATGGACAAGGTTTCGAGCAGGGGATACGCCCGCCGGAAGATGTCAATAGTTTGAGACAGTCGAGCATAACATTTTACTGTAGTAAAGTCTGATTCGACGTGTGCCCGGTTACTATCGGGCGGGTTGATCCAGACGGCCTCCGGTAGCGGCTCGTGTCTGGGCGCGTGACGGACAAAGCGTTCCGGGTGGGCGGCGTAAGCCGTCTCCAGCACGCTCTGCCGTTTTTGCTGTCGTCTTCTCGGTCTTGCCATCGTGAACCATCCCCGGCGTGAGTATAGCGGCCTTTGCACGCTCTGCACCAATGAAGTCCGGGTCAATCTGAATGTAGCCGAGCGTTGTCATGGTATCCTTGTGACCGGCGATCAATTGAGCAGCGAGAAGGTTGGTCTTGGCTATACGATTCAGGCTGTAGCGTCGCAGACTATGGAGCGTAATCTTGTCTGTGAGACCGACAAAATCGGTGATTCTGCGCAGTGTCATGAGGAACAGGTGTTCTGCCAATCGCGTTCCCGTCTCCGACATGAAGAGCCAAGCTTGATCCTCATCGACAGGCGCCCTCTTCATGACGCGGCTTCGGATCTTGAGCCAGTCCGCGACTGCGGTCGCGCAGGGCGCGGAGACCGGAAACTCCCGCGGTTCGCGGCCCTTGGCCTTGGTAATCGTGATCCGAGCCTCCTCTTTTCGGTAGTCCTCGACCTTAAGAGAAAGAACCTCACCAATACGGCACGCGCTGTCGAGGAGAGTGATGAGGATGGCGTGGTTCCGCTCTCGATGAAAGGAGAGGCGGCTGAGATTGACGTAGCGCACCGAGGAGTTACTGTCGCGCTTCCAAAAGGTGCTCCTCGCGGCCAGGAGTGTCTGCATATCGCCCTGACTGGGCATGTACTTTGGGGGCTTATGCGCACGGCGAATCTGGTAATCCGCCAGAGGTCTGCGCTCCAAGACGTCGTACTTGACGCACCATTTGAGAAACACTTTGGCGCACAGACTGTCGTGGTGGAGCGTCGTTTCCGAGACGCCGCCACCGGTGTGGCCGTTGCCCTCTTCACTACGGTAGACGAGATAGGCATCCATCTCACGCTTGCCGAAGCGATCGAGCGGGATGTTTTCCCGCTCGGCCCACCGACAAAGCATCGTTAACTGGGTTTCGTAGAATTCACGTGTCGCGTCGGCACGGGTGGCTTTAAGGTGGAGGAGGAAACTGCGGAGAGCCTCCTCCCAGCAAGCAGGAGCGGTGTGCATGGTACCTGCGTCATCCTTCCCATCACGCTGCTAAATCTGGAGCAGCAAAGTGCAATGAGTGTTAGGAAGACACAATTACTTGTAGGATACCCCCGGAGGGATTCGAACCCCCGACCCCCTGATCCGAAGTCGCCAATCAAGCAGAATTATGTCTACCAATCTGATTATACCTTAGCCAAAGCGCCGTTGGCGTGCATAGGATACCTGCTCTGTTACAGTTGTCAGATAGTGACATTTATAAGTATCAGTCGTCAGATACTTCATTGCGAATGTACTGTATGGTCGGCATAAGATTTGAGCAGCGCATCTTGGACGCCTGTCTGCAACAAGGCATCGAGCGAGGACAACTTACCATCCATGTCGACCGAGGATGTGCCATGACCAGCAGGTGCGTCACGCAACTGCTTTCAGACCTGGGAGTGGAGAAGACGCACTCCCGGCCACACTTCTCTAACGATAACCCGCATTCAGAGGCGCAGTTCAAGACACTCAAATACCGATCAGACTTTCCGGTGTGCTTCAGCAGCATAGAGGATGCACGTATCTTCTGCAGTGAGTTCCTCGACTGGCACTACAACGAGCACCCTCACAGCGGCATCGCCATGGTTACTCCGGCAATACCTCATTACGGGAAGGCGGAGCAGACGATCGCGAATTTGCAGGGAGTACTCGAAGAAGCTTTTGCCGCACACCCGGAACGATTCGTCCGTCATGCGCCCAGACGTGACCCAATTCCGGAGGCAGTCTGGATCAACCGGCCCGAAAACGATCGGGCAAAAGGCGAAACAGGAGCGGCTTTACTACAGTAAAATCGCACGCTCGGATGTCTCAAACTGTTGACACGTTCAGGCATTTCAGGCATGCCAGCGACACCTATGGCGCGCTGCCAGTTGTGACGGCAAC
>JBBQVV010000275.1:0-9507 GCA_038211235.1 Chthonomonadales bacterium
ACGAGATCTGCAACAGCTCCCGCTGCACCTCGTCGAAACGAGCGTCGTTGAGCATCGCGGGTTCGAGCATGGTGTTTGTAGAGCCTCCGAATATTCTAGCAAACCGGGCCGGCGGCCCAGTACGGGTCCGTAGGGATTAAAACCGCGCCTGACAATACCCGATGTCCTGCGGACAAAATGCAGGCGCGACATGGCGACTCTGTATCGTGACATGCGTTCGAGCGAACGGTAACCAATCGATGGCGCGACGTTGCGGCACTACTTCGCGTGCGCGGCTGGTTTTTCAGGCGTATAGCGGGTCAGCTCATCCACGAAGTTCTCGATCGCCAGGTCGTTGGCCTCCTGCCAATCCACAAAGAGGAACTGGCGGCTGCCGATGCGGGTGACCGGGTGAACCACATCACTCACACGCTGGAACGCCTCGGTTCCGTCCGCGAGCAGCACCCAGAAGCCGATCTTGGCCGTCACGTGCGCCTCCGTGATACCAACCCCGCCAAGTGGGTCGAAAAAGAGTCGCTCCGGGCTGCGCCGGGGTTCGTCCATCGTATCCAGCACCACGGCGTCGGCGTGCAGCCGTGTCGCAAGTCTCCGAACTCCGGCAGGATCGGGATTCGCGAAGCGCGTCCCCTTCATCCGGCCGGCGTTCTGATAAAGCTTCTCCGGCGTCAGTTCCAGTGCCTTGAGCGCGGCTTCGACCTCCGCAGCCGGCACGATCTCGAAGGGCGTACGCGCGGCCATTCGATCCGGAACGAGGTCTCGCGTTCGGTCCTGCAGTTTCCGGAGACGATCCAGGTACTCGGTGAGCTTCGCGTTGTCGGCCGCGCCGGGGGCGCCGGAATCAGGTTTCGCAAGCCTGCCGGTGCCGACGAATGACGGAGCCACGGCGATGCGGTGCACGGCAGCGAACTGGGCGCGCCGCTTCTCGGTTGGGGTCTCGCCGCGAGCCGTAACCGGGAGAGAAAGCGCGACGGCCGGCAGGAGTAGCATAATGGCGCGAACACGCCTGCCATCGCGCACACCGACTTGCATATGAACTCCTCCGCCTATCACCCTACGCTTACCGCAGCATTAGTTTACCATCCTCGTGCACGGCGTGACTGCCATACAAACGTTTCCGCCCTTGATCGCAGTCAAACGCGCATAAGTTCTGAACGATCACATTTTCTTGAATGTGAATTGTCCCGCTTTTTGCCCTCCTGTCACGCATCTGTCACGCTCCGTTTTGTATACTCGCTTCGTGCCGGGAATTTGTGGCAGGTCGTCCACTGTGAACGATTGATTTATTTCGGTAGCTAAGGAGACTGACATGCATGCGAGTTGTAGGTCACGTGAAGTGCCGACCCGTGGCAGTTGGCGAACGGGAACCGCAGCGATGCTGTTGGCCGCGCTGGCAGCAATGGTAGGAATCGCCGGGTGTGGAGGTGGCAGCGCCGGCAGCGGCGGAGGCGGAGGTATCCCCTCCCGCGACGCGCTAATTGGAACCTGGAGCGGCACCATGGACCAGACCAAGTCCGCCGGCCGCGCTGTCGCGCAACTCGGCGTCACGCTCCAATTCCAAAAGAGTACGAGCGCGAACTCGGTGCGCGGCGCACTGATTGAAACCACAAAAGTCACAGTAGGGGGTGTTGCAAAGGACTTCGTCTCGAAGATCGGCACATTCACTGGGACCATAACGACGGGCACTCTGGACCTAAACGGCATCCTGCATTACGACGCCAATAACAAGCCTGACCCAAACTCAACGCTAAACCTGCACGCCGTGCTCGCGGTGGCCGCGACTCGGTCACCCGGATTCGGTCCCATCCAGGGCACATGGTCTCAGGGTGCGAACTCCGGCAGCATGACCGTATCGTCGATGTCCACCAACCCCAGTGTGAATGCCGCTGGGATGTGGGCAGGCGGCACGCCGACTACCCCGAACGGAGGTTTTACCAATCCGATTACAGGCTTAAACGAAGCGTTCACACTGGATCTCACACCCGACCCAAGCAACACAGGGTTCACTTCAATTGTGATCAACACACAGTCGTTTGGGTCGCAGCCCTTCAATGCATCTTTCGGCGGCACGGTTGGCGACTTCGTCGCATTAACGGGCACTCTTCCTCCGGGTACACCCTACGGGCTCGCCGGTCTGCCCTATACGTTCTCAGGTACCGTGGATAGTACCGGAAACAGGATGGATGGATCGCTCCAGGTATTAACCATTACAGCTAAATTCATTGCATTCCGGCAGGTTACCTCAACCACCGGCCACATCTCCACGACCATCAACTAGGGAGGAACGAACGTTGAAAGTACGAAGATTGATCGCGATGCTCCTCGGTGGATGCGCCCTGGGGATGCTTGCCGGGTGCGGAAGCGGCGCGGGCACCGGAGGCGCGCCTGCAGCGTCACGCGGCCGCGGCTCGATCAAGATTTTCATAAAGTGGCCTAAAGCCGCCACAGGGCGCGTAATTCCCAGTGCCACACAGCTGATACGCATACAGGTATTGGATACCAGCAATCCGCCGACTGTGCTCGCTCAGGAGGACGTGCAGCGTCCCGCGGCCGGCGTTAACACCGTCACTGCGCCCGTCATCGACATAACACCAGCCAGCGGAACGTCGCAGAGTGTCGTGGTTGCCGCGGCCGCCTTTCCGGGCACCGCGGCCAACCCGGGTACTAGGCAGGCGGTCGGAAGCCAGACCGTAACGGTACAGTCCGGCCAGACCACCAACGCAAACTTCACGATGGCAACGAGGGTTGCTAATCTCACCGTTTCGGGACCGACACAGGCCACCAAAGGCGACACGTTCACTGTCACCGTCACTCCGATGGATGGCGCAACTCCGCCCGCCGTAGTTATCGTGGACCCGACCACGGTCTCCCTGACGACGATAGGCACATCTGGCCTCAGTGTCGTACCTCTTACCGGCTTCACGTACACGGTAACCGCTACGGTCATCGGGTCGTCCACCCTGACGGCGACCTATGATGAGCAAGAGGCTCATGTGACAGGGGGGCTAACTATCGGCATAGCGCTACCGGCGACTATCTTCGTCGCGGACTCCGGAAACATGAGGGTAGTAGGATTGGACAAGCTGCCCGTTCCGGGATACACGACGTATGATGACTCGGCACACGCGGTGACCGGCCAGCAGTTCAATCCGAACTCCGTTGCGCTGGACGCCCGCGGCGCGATATACGTCGCTAACTATCCGTACAACATCATTCGCGTCGATAACCTTGCTGGACAGAACTACCAGTCATTCACGCCACCCGGCGGAACAGCCAGTACGATGTATGTAGACAGGCGGCCCGGAGCCGGACAAGGGCAGATCTACTTCCGAACCGATAACGGCGCGATCAATCGAGTCGACGACATGACCGGCAAGAATCTGGTTAGCTTCGGCGGATTCGTCAATAACGTGAATATACTCGGCAACCCCTCGGGAATCGCATTAGACAGCCAGCACCGAATCTACGTATTTGACGGCTCCAATCAGTTGATCCGGTTTGACAATATGACCGGCGCCGGCCTCGTCAAGCTTGGCTCGCAAGGCAGCGGCACGAACCAGTTCAATGTCAACCCCTTCCAGGGCGGCGGCGGCATCGCGATCGACAGCAGCAACCACATCTATGTCGCCGACTCCGACAACAACCGGATCGTACGGATGGACGACATCACCGGCACGAACTGGACGGTTCTGAAAACCTCGAGCTTCGGCGGGTCGGGCTTTCGCCCGTTAACGGTAGCGGTAGACAGTCCGGCGAGTCCCCATATCTACGTTCTGGATAACAAGAACTCACCTGTTATCTATCGCGTGGACGACATGGCCGGAAACGGCCTCCTGCGAGCCGGCGGCGTAGGCTCCGGAACGGGACAGTTCTCATTCCCGGTTAGCATCGCTGTTAAGTAGCCGGCCGGCGCGACGTAAATTCGACGCGATGGCCGGCCGGTGATCACGTTCCGCTCTATCGGTGTACTTCGTAGGGTACTCCCGCCGATTGAAGAATCATCCCACGCAGCCCTTCTGCCTGGGATGATTCTCAAAGGTCCGTAAGTCTATTACTTCCCGTCGCGTTTCGCGCTCAGCAAGCGGGCCGTCCCTACGACAGATGGCGGCGATTGTTCCTTTACGGTCTCTTTGCGGAACATGTCGGCGGATCAAGCCGACCGTACTTCGCGGGCGAACTCGGTCCGTGGATTTGTCAGCATTCTCCGCGCCTCTTTGAACGCCTGTTCCGCGGTAAGCGATCGACCCTGTGTACTGGCGGCTTCAAAACGAACATGCCCTAGCTCTTCGCGAGCACGCTCAGTTGCCCCGTCATCGTCCAGTTGAAATGGCGCTGCCGAAGTGGCCGCATTCAGCGTCTGCGCGGCGGCGAGAAGTCGAACTGATGTCTCGGAAACGGGCAGCAGTACGGCGAGATTGTGTAGCAGCTCCGCGAGACCGCGCAGATCCTGCAGCTCCCAGTAACCATCAAGGCTCTCCGCCATACACTCACGGGCCCTCTCGTTCTCCCCCAGGACGGCTTATGTGCGCGCCGCTTCGAACAGGTGATAGGTGATTCCGCTAAGGTTGTGCTCTTGCCTCTGAATCTCCACCGACTGAACAAAGCACGAAAGCGCGCCGCGATGGTCTCCCTCACGCCGTGTGAGCGTGCCGAACGCACCGTACATGGCCGCGACTCCAAGCGCATACCCGATCTGCTGATACTGCTGGAGCGCTTCGGCGAAATAGCCGCGCGCGATCTCGAAGCTGCCCAGAGTAACGGCGATATCGCCCAGGCTCAGAAGGGCCACGGCGACAAGCCGCGCATCGCCCCATTCACGCGCCACCTCCAGGCATTGTATGAAATAGTCCTCGGCGGCAGCCAAGTCTCCCTGATAGCAGGCGAGCGTGCCGCCCAACCTCAAGCAGTGCGCCGTCCAGATGGACGCATCTTGCGATTGCGCGTGTG
Organism: Chthonomonadales bacterium; assembly: GCA_038211235.1. Taxonomy (GTDB): domain Bacteria; phylum Armatimonadota; class Chthonomonadetes; order Chthonomonadales; family Chthonomonadaceae; genus DATGJU01. Next base: position 4,945 of record JBBQVV010000275.1, read on the forward strand.
CCAGCAGCCGATCCATTGCCGAGCGAACTTCGCCGTAATTTCCCTGCAGGCACCAGAACTGATGCAGGCATGCGAGCAGCCGCAGCCCGTCCGAGGAGCCGGCTTCGTCTTCGAGGCTCCAATCGAGCGCAGCCAGCACGTTCTCCCGGTCCAGGCCGACTCTCTGGAGCCAGACGCCCTGTTGAGAACCTGTCAAATGGTGACGAATATGGTCCGCCCATCGCGAATACCAGGCCAGGTGTCGGCGGCGGAGCGAATCGCGCTCCTCCGGCGACAGCCGATCGGCCGCGAACTCGCGCAGGCTCTCCAGCAGGCGAAAGCGCATCACTTCAGTGTCACCGGCATCCACTTCGTCCACGGTCACTAGCGACCGGTCGCGCAATGCGCGGAGGAGTTCGATCGCGTCCGACTGCTGACAGACACTCTCGACCGCCTCCGCGGTCCAGCCTCCTCGAAATACGGACAGGTGGACGAAGAACTCCTGGAGTTTCGGCGTGAGAAGCTGATAGCTCCATTCGATCGCCGCGCGCAGGGTCTGGTGACGTGAAAGACGACCGGCACGCCGACTCACCAGCAGGTCGAACCTTTGCGACAACCGTTCGAGTACTTGAGCCGGAGAGAGCGCGGAGCTCCATGCGGCCGCGAGCTCCAGTGCGAGCGGCAGACCCTCCAATTTGGCGCATATTCCGGCGACGTACTCGGCATTGCGGGGTGTGAGCTGAAAGTCCGGCCACGTCGACTGGGATCGATCCACGAACAGCTGGACGCTGGCAAACTCCAGGAGCCGCTCAGGTGTGCCCACGTGTGCAGGGATCGGCAGCGGACGCACGGGAAACTCTCGTTCTCCTTCTATCTCTAGGCACTGTCACGAGGTCACGAGGAGTGCCAGCGACGGGATTCGCGCAAGCAGCTGTGCGATGATATCGGCCGCGTCTGCATTGGACTCGGTAAGCGGTTCCGGCGCCTGCATCACCGGCGACAATAACTGTTCGAGATTGTCCAGCACCACAAGGTGGCGATTCGCGCCGAGCACAGCCGCGAGCGCCTCGATACGGTCCGCATGCCCGTTAGCCGGAATCATGAACGTACTTGCAATGGTATCCGGAATTCGATGCGGCTCATGGACTTCGGAGAGCGGGACGAATGTCACGGACTGAAACGCGTGTGTCGCAAGTCGCCTGGCGACCTCCACGGCCAGGCGCGTCTTGCCCGTGCCACCCGGCCCTGTGAGAGTGAGGAGGCGTATCCGCTCCGCCGCGCCACCCGCGCTGTAACGTGCCGCTTCCGGCTGCAGCATCCGTTCGATCTCCATGATCTCGGTATCGCGACCGAAGAACCGGTTCAGGACGAGCGGCAGGCGTACAGACTGACTCGATAGTACGGCGTGAACAGGGGCATCTGGGAGCTGTGGCCGAGCGGGCGCCACGGAAGATGGGAGCGATACACCGGTCCGCGGCGAGACGCCTCGCTTGCGGCCGATAGGTCGACGCGAGTCGATCGTCTTGCCGGAAGCTTCAGCAAACTGCGTGACCTGCGACCATGCCTCAGGCGAGGGCGAATCGCCCAGCTCTTCGCGCAGGTTCCGCTCATAGTTCTGGAAATGTCGCAGTGCGTCCGTTGATCGGCCGGCCGAGGCATACAGCTTCCTCGCCAGGATGTTGGCCTCATCCTGTAATGGATCGGCGGCGACAAGGCGGCGCGCATAGTCGATTGCGATCTCATTGTCACCGCGCTTCCAGAGGCCCGAGATGACGACACGCAACAGACGCACGTGGGCCTCGGCCAGGCGCTCTCGCTCCGGAAACACCCAGTCCGAGTACCAGCCGGGCAGGAGCTCGCCGGCGTAGAGATTGAGAGCATCGATTCCCGCCTGCAGGCGCTCGTCAGCAGGCGCTTCCGCCCCCACGCGACAGGCAGCATCGAAGGCTTCGACATCGGTTGTGACTGCGTTCGGCTGAAGTCGTACAGTTGTGCGGTCGGTATAGAGGACGCACTTGAAGGGGATGCCCGGCGGCTCCAATTGATGGCGCAGCGAGGTGAGCGCCGTTCGGAGGCTCGTGCGGCCCGCAACCGCATCGCTTTCAGGCCATATCGTATCTGCCAGCTCTTCGCGATATACCGTGCGATACCGATTCAGCGCCAGGTACGCAAGCAGTTCAGCGGTCTTCTGCGTTCGAAACCGCGCTATCGTCGTGGAGCCGTGACATAAGGCAAATCTGTTCAGCAGTTCAATTCGCCACTGTTGCGTGAGCATGTCTATTGTTCGCCGGCAGAGCGATATACCAGCACTGTGATGTCCGTGTTCACGTGTGCGCGGACCGCTCAGTACCCGATTGATTTACCGGAATCATGCGCTGTTTGTCGATTCATACGGCCACATAGTTCCGGCATCCCCGGTGCAGGCATCTGGTGCCATCAGTGTGGCTCCAGGTGCTCTAGTCCCGAACGTGAAATGCCGATCGTCCGTTCTGTCACGATGCTGTCACGCTGGGTTTTGTATACTCCACTCGTGTCGGTGGATACCGGCTTGAACAACCGTGGTTTTCTACGGCAGAAGGAGATAGGCATGCATTCGTTTTCTTTGCAGAGCCGCATCACAACCAGGCGGCTGTCTGGTCCCATGAGAGCGATTACTACGTTTGCCGCATTGGGCGCAGGGCTCCTCGTGTTCGGATGTGGAGGCGGCGACGACAGCAGCGGCGCCTCGGCGGGAGTCAGCCGTGACGCGATCGTCGGGACCTGGAGCGGCACGCTAAGCCAGACAAAGGCCGCCGGGCGCGCGGTTGCGCAGTTCGGACTGACGCTTCAATTTCTCAAGGGATCCAGTGCCAATGCTGTCGCCGGAACGCTCTTCGAGACCACTAAGGTTTCGATCAGCGGCGTACAGAAGGATATCGTTTCTAAGATAGGCGGATTTACGGGAACCGTTACGAACGGAACCGTCGATTTGACCGGCACGCTCCACTACGACGCGAACGATAAGGCGGACCCCAACTCAACCCAGACACTGCACGCCGTGCTTACAGCGCCCGCAACTCGGGCCACCAGCAGCTTGACGGGCTCCTACACGCAGGGTTCTCACTCTGGGAACGTGACGATTACGAACCAGACGTCCGCTTCGACGCCGAACCTGAACGCGACCGGCACCTGGGGACCCACCGATCCTAGCGGTGCAGGCGCACTCGGCGGACTCACGCTTGTGGGCCAGCACGCGCCCGCGCCCTTTACGCTCGATATCACCCAGGCAGCGAACAACATCGACACCAGCGTAACGTTCAACTCTCCTGCGCTTTCGACAGTGCCCTACTCGGCAATCGTCGGCGGTACGGTGGGCAACAGTGTCACCATACAGGGCAATCTACCCGCGAATGCACCGACGGTTGCCGGATTTTCGCTCGCCAACGTGCCCTATGTCTTCTCAGCGACCGTCGATCCTACCGGCAAGATCATGACCGGTACGCTTACCGTCCCGCAGACACTGGGCGGAGGGATCCAGATCCAGATCCCTGTCGCAACGTTTACACTCTACAGGCAGGCCGCGCAGACAGCGCCAGGCACCATCATCGTTCCTATTCAATAGAAAGGACAGCGCGTTGAAAGCATTCAAACTCTTCGCGATTCTCATATCTCTGTGTGTTGCCGCCACACTGGCGGGCTGCGGCGGCGGTGAGAGCGGGATATCCTCGCCCGTGAGCGGCGGTCGCGGCGCCATTCGGATGACCATCAAGTGGCCCGCGCATAGCGGCCGACTGATTCCAATCGAGGCGCAGTCTATTGGTATTGTCGTCAGGTCTGCGGGTGGCCCAACCAATGGAAACCTACTGGCAAACCAGATAGTCCCCAAGCCGGTCGGGCCACCTGCTCAGGGCCAGAGCATCGTGACGATACCCGGAATTCCTGCGGGTCCGGTGAGCATACAGGCGACCGCCTATCCTAACGCGAATGCGACGGGCACGCGACAGGCGTTCGGCTTTATCAACGCAACGGTCCTGCCAGGGCCGACAGCTACCACGGTTGGGGCTCTGACCATGGACACAGAGGTTAACCTCGTGCTCCTCCACGCCTCCGTTACTACCTTCACGGTGGGCGTATCCTTTACGATCACCGCCGCAGCGACCAACGTCGGCACCACTATCCTTGTCGACCCGACAAAGTTCGGGCTGACTGCCAATGTCTCGGCCGCGTTCACGATCACTCAAGGCACCGGAGCGCAAGCCTCGACGTTCACCGTGACACCGAAACTGGCCGGCAGCTTCACGCTGACGGGCACCTACCTGGAGCAGCCCGGAGCGCCCGGATCGACTCAGGCGAGCAGCAATCCCTATCCGGTCGACATCAATGCGCCGGCGCCTCCTGCAAACATCGTTGTCGTGGATTCCGGCAACACCCGGCTGGTGGGGCTGGACGCCATCCCGGCCACCAGCTTCTCGACCCTGTCCGGTCTCGACGCGCAGGTGGCGTTTGATTCACAAGGGAGCATCTACGCGCTAAACGGCAACGCGGCCATCGTCAAGGTGGACGACATCACCGGCGCCAACCGGCACTCCTACACGGTCCATGGAT
>JBBQVV010000276.1:0-9489 GCA_038211235.1 Chthonomonadales bacterium
GCAACCGCTCCGTGGCAGATGTCTCCGCTCGTACCAATACGTCGTGGTCGTTACGGGAAGCCCCATACGAAAGAGTCAACGCGGTAGACTTTTTCGAATATATCTCGGCGCATTTTGGAGACAGCGAGAAAGGCTCGGAACCTAGTTCCATGCCGGAGATAGCGCCGATTTGCCGCGAGCTATACGGAAACGATTCGGATGAAGCATGGAAGCAGACCGGTGCTCTTTACTCGAGTTATCAGCAAGCGCTGGTACAGCTACGGACTCAAATGGGCAATCAAAAGAGCGAGGATACGTTAAGAAAAGCCGCTCTGAATATGACCAGTGAAGGAATGCCAAATGGCACCACTCTCGACACTCTCATAGAAAGATATACACCGAATAGTAGGAAACCCAACGAGCTAAGTGCAAGTTTCGTGGTTGGTCGCTCGTATTTCGTTAGTATGCTTCTCCAGAGTTATGAAGGTCGCTTGCGGACAACCGAGGTTATGCAGACCCGGAACCGAAACTTGGGGTAAGAGTTGCCACAACCCGAAGGTCTGCGTTAAAGCGTGAAAGCCCGGCGTGCAATGAGAAAGTGGGCCAGGCAAATCTCGTAAACAGGTTACCATTCCAAAGTTACGAGAAGTGCCATGAGCCGGTCTTGCCTGGATCTGGCCTGTCCGTCACGAGGACGGGTCGGCGCTGGCATCATCCGATACGAGGGCAGGGCGGAGGATGGTTCTCCCATGCAGGGCCATCACTGCATTTTCGTCTTGACCGGTCGTATTCATGAGCTGATTTATAACTCCTCCGCTGGCCTCAGCACCCGTGCCAGGCATTCACGACCAATGGCGTGGGGTGCCCGCACTGCGGCACCTCACGGCTCTATCAAAGTAGGCTCTTCTTACGAACCGAACGCTTGCTGACAAGAATTCCTCCCAATACGCCGGCCTTCGCATGCTCCGCACGGATGAAATCCGGGTCAATCTGCGTGTAGCCGAGTGTTGTCTTGGTGTCCTTGTGACCGGCGATCAACTGAGCAGCTAGAAGGTTGGTCTTCGCTAGACGATTCAGGCTATAGCGTCGCAGACTATGGAGCGTAATCTTGTCCGTGAGACCGACAAAATCGGTGATTCTGCGCAGTGTCTTAAGGAACCGGTGTTCTGCCAATCGCGTTCCCGTCTCCGACATGAAGAGCCAACCTTGATCTTCGTCGACGGGAACGCTCTTCATGACGCGGCTTCGGATCTTGAGCCAGTCCGCGATGGCGGCCGCGCAGGGCTCGGAGACCGGAATCTCCCGCGGCTCGCGGCCCTTGGCCTTGGTAATCGTGATCCGAGCCTCCTCTTTTCGGTAGTCCTCAACCTTAAGAGACAGAATTTCACCGATACGGCATGCGCTGTCGAGGAGAGTAATGAGGATAGCGTGGTTCCGCTCTCGGTGAAAGGAGAGGCGGCTGAGATTGACGTAGCGCACCGAGGAGTTACTGTCGCGCTCCCAAAAGGTGCTCGTCGCGGCCAGGAGTGTCTGCATATCTTCCTGACTGGGCATGTACTTTGGGGGCTTGGGCGCTCGGCGAATCTGGTAATCCGCCAGAGGGCTGCGATCCAAGACGTCGTACTTGACGCACCATTTGAGAAACACTTTGGCGCACAGACTGTCGTGGTGGAGCGTCGTTTCCGAGACGCCGCCACCGGTGTGGGCGTTGCCCTCCTCGCTACGATAGACGAGATACGCATCCATCTCACGCTTACCGAAGCGATCGAGCGGGATGTGCTCCAGCTCGGCCCAACGACAAAGCATCGTTAACTGGGTTTCGTAGAATTCACAGGTCGCATCGGCGCGGGTGGCTTTAACGTGGAGGAGGAAGCTACGGAGAGCCTCCTCCCAGCAAACAGACGCGGTGTGCATGGTGCCTGAGTCATCCTTCCCCTCACGCTGCTAAACCTGGAGCAGCAAAGTGCAATGAGTTTCAGGAAGACACAATTACTTGTAGGATACCCCCGGAGGGATTCGAACCCCCGACCCCCTGATCCGAAGTCAGGTACTCTGATCCGCTGAGCTACGGAGGCACAACCGCGACTATTGTATAGGCTCGACCCCCGGTTTGTCAAGACGTGTGAAGTATCCACAGATTACACAGATTTTCACAGATAGGGTGCGGTTAGTGATACTTCGCCTTGCCGAACCAGACGGGGTTGCAGCATCGGCTCCTTGATATCTGCGTCCTTTGCCTACATCTGCGCAATCCCATACGGGTCCAGTAAAGCCCATATCGTTACGGGCAGGTTCATACGGCCATATGGGTGGACGTGTGGACGGTTCCGCAGGGACCGTAGGGCTGTGGAAGGTCTCTTCGTTCGTTAACGCATGGCCATTGCTAGCAGCTCAGGCCGGTTGCTGATGATACCGTCCACGCCGTGCGAAGCCAGCCGCTGCATCGTTTCGAGATCGTCCACCGTCCAGGCGAAGACCCGGAACCCATGCGCGTGCAGTGCTTCAATCCGCTCCGCCGTCAGAAGCGGATACTGCCACGTTACCGCCTCGGTGCCCGCCGTCGCAAGGTGGTGTGCGAACTCCGAATCGGACATCGCGCCGGGAGACATGCCATCGATCGAAAGCGAAAGCGGGAGATCGGGATCGAGCGATCGGAACGTGAGGCGTGACTCCGCGCCGGCGCCGGGAACGATCTTCGCCTCTCGTGGCAAGGCTCGAAGCGCCTCGATCACGGCCGCTTCAATGCCGTCGCCCTCGCATTTCCCGTTCGGGCCGTATGGCATGTCCGCCATTACCGCGCACCGGCCCACCGCCCACTCCACCAGTTCCGTTAGCAGCGGCACACCCTCGCCTGCCCCAAGGTCCAGCGCGCCAAGCAGTCCGCTCGAATGCTCCTCGACGACATAGGTTCGACCCCGCGCATCGAGCACGGTCGGATCATGGGCAAGCACCAGCACGCCTTCCGCAGCGCGCCGCACGTCGCATTCGACCATGTCGCAGCCCATCTTGACCGCTCGCTTAAAGCTGAGCATGGTGTTGGCGGGGAACTCTCGCGGCGCTCCGCGATGTCCGACTCGCACAAAATTCACGTGAACCCATCTCCTGCTGCTAACTTCAGTCCGCAGCTCTCGTGTCTCGTTCGGCGCGGGCTGTAGAGTTGCGCAGCACGCTGCTCCATTATCTCGCAAATGAACTGGGATGGCGCCGCAAGCCGTCATGCTTGTCAAACCGCGCCGCCACCGCTATAATAGTTGACTATGCGAAAACTCGCCGCTAAGCCGCGTATCGCGGCGCTCGTGATTGCGTTCATCGGGTACGTTCTCACGTTCGTGAACTACCGGACGGTATGGAATGAGAGAAACTACTATCCGATGCTCATGCTGTTCGGCCCAGTCTGTATCCTCTTTGGAATCGTCGGCGCGGTCGAGCCGCGCATGATGAACCCTTCCGGTGTCCAGGCCGGGCGCGCAACGATGCTCTTTCGAACGATGCTTCTTGTGATTGTCCTGTGCGGCATGGCGATCGGCTGGGCCATGGCGCACTGCTGGTACCACATACCCGGTTGGTAACGCCGCGTCACGACAAGCCTGTTCCAGCCAATTCATCCGATTCAGGAGCCCTTACATGCCGGCCGGCCCGCAGTTCGACCGTTACTATCCCTACGAGGCGCTCACCGAGCAGCTTCGCAATCTTGTCGAGACGTATCCGAAATTGCTGGCAATCGAGAGCATCGGGAAGAGCTTCGAGGGCCGCGACGTCTGGTGCGTCACGGCGACAAATATAGCTACCGGTCCGGCCGCGGAGAAGCCGGCGTTCTGGTGTGACGGGAACATTCACGCAACGGAGGTCTCCGCCTCCTCCGCCTGTCTCTATCTGCTAAACCGGCTGGCAACGGGTCATGGTTCGGACGCCGGCATCACGCGCGCTCTCGACACTCGGGCGTTCTATGTGACGCCGCGCGTCAATCCGGACGGCGCCGAGCTCTACTTCGCGGGCAACCCACGCTATGTACGCAGCAGCGTCCGGCCCTATCCGTATGACGAGGAGCCGATCGAGGGCCTGAAGCCAGTGGACGTGGATGGCGACGGCCGCATACTCTTCATGCGCATCCCGGACCAGAACGGGCCGTGGAAGACGCACCCCGAGGAGCCGCGCCTGCTCGTCCGGCGCGATCCCATCGAGGTCGGTGGCTCCTACTATCGCGTTCTCGTCGAGGGCACGCTAGAGAACTGGAACGGGCACACGCTCACCATCCAGAAGGACAAAGAGGGACTCGATCTAAACCGGAACTTCCCGGCGCACTGGCGGCAGGAGGGCGAGCAGTCCGGCGCGGGCCCGTTTCCCGGCAGCGAGCCGGAGGTGTACAACCTGGTCCGGTTCATAACCTCTCACTCGAATATCACCGGCGGAATGACGTTTCACACCTACAGCGGCGTGCTCCTGCGGCCCTACGGTACCCAGGCCGACGATACGATGCCGGCCGAAGATCTCTGGACATTTGACGCGATCGGCAAGAAGGGAACAGAGCTGACGGGCTACCCCGCGATTAGCGTCTACCACGATTTTCGGTATCATCCGAAGGAGGTGATCACCGGCGTCTTCGACGACTGGATGTACGATCACCTCGGCCTCTTTGCCTGGACGGTCGAGATCTGGTCTCCCCAGCGGCAGGCCGGGCTTACTGAAGGATTCGACGCCAACACGAAGCCCGGCAGCTTCAAGTTCATCGACTGGTACCGCGATCACCCGGTTAAAGACGACCTGAAGATGCTGCAGTGGGCGGACCGTGAGCTGGATGGCAAGGGCTATGTCGACTGGAAGCCCTTCGACCATCCACAACTTGGCGCGATCGAGATCGGCGGATGGGATGCGCAGGTCGCGTTCCGCAATCCGCCCGGCAAGTTCCTGGAGAGGGAGATCTCGCCGCTCGCGGATTGGGCTATCTACCACACACTACTCTCCCCCAGGCTTGAGATTCACGAAGCGACCGCGGAGCCGTTAGGCGGTGGCGCCTACCTTATACGACTGATCGTAGACAACACCGGCTGGCTTCCAACCTACGTCACCAAGAAGGCGATGGAGCGCAAGGTCGTACGGGCCGTGGTCGCCGAGATCCTCCTGCCCAAAGGGGCGTCGCTGGAGCACGGGTTGGCCCGCGTCGAGATCGGCCAGCTTGAGGGACGCGCCCACAAGCCCTCCTCACCCTACGGCTGGGCCGCCGATCCGACCTCCGAGCGCGCGAAAACCGAGTGGGTAGTGCGGGCAGCGCCCGGCGCGGTCGTTCGGCTTGTGGCTCGCCATGAGAGGGCGGGCATGGTGCGCGCCGAAGTGACACTACCTAAGGCATAAGGGACCGTGCCCTCCATCATACCATCGCTGCTCTATATGGCCTGTCGTTAGAGTGCCTTTGTCGTAACTTCCGCCAGCTGAGCGAGGTCGTCATCGGTCATTGCGGAGGAGAGGAACGCCGACTCGAACTGGGAAGGCGGCCAGTAAACGCCGGCCTCCAGCACCGAGCGGAACCAGCGGCCGAACTTCGCCGTGTCGGACGTCTTCGCGCTCGCGAAGTCGGTCACGGCGCCCGCCTCCGTGAAGAAGGCCGTTATCATGGATCCCACCTGGTTCACCACGAGCGGCACGCCTCGCCTTGCGGCGGCCTCACGCAGGCTCACGGCCAGGGCCTCTCCCGCCCGCTCCATGCGCGGATAGAGGGTCTCCTTCTGTTCATTCAGGATTGTAAGCGTCTCCAGGCCTGCGGTTACGGCGATAGGGTTCCCCGAAAGCGTGCCGGCCTGGTAGACCGGTCCGACGGGAGCCACGCAGTCCATGATATCGGCCCTTCCGCCGTACGCGGCGAGCGGAAGACCGCCGCCCGCGATCTTGCCCAGAGTAGTCATGTCCGGCAAGACTCCATACCAGTCCTGCGCGCCTCCGTATGCCAGCCGGAAGCCGGTCATCACCTCGTCGAATATCAGCACGGCCCCGCTCTTCGTCGTCAGATCGCGCAGCGCCTGAAGAAATCCGGGAGCCGGCGGTACACATCCCATGTTGCCGACCACAGGCTCGACGATGACACAGGCGACCTCGTAGTCATCCGACGACATAATGCCCTGGAGTGCGGCGACGTCGTTATACGGAACCGTAATGGTGTCGGCCGTAATTGTGTAGGGCACTCCGGCGCATTCCGGCAGGCCAAGCGTCGCGACGCCGGAGCCCGCTTTCGCCAGCAGGAAATCTGCGTGGCCGTGATAGTTTCCTTCGAACTTGACGATCTTCTCTCGGCCCGTGTAGCCGCGCGCAACACGAATGGCGCTCATCGTGGCCTCGGTGCCGGAAGAGACCAGCCGCACCTTCTCGACGGATGGCACGGCCTCGCAGATCATCTCGGCCAGCCGGATCTCGAGTTCCGTCGGCGCGCCGTATGTCATGCCTCGATCCAGCTGGGCCTTGACGGCCGCCACGACTCGCGGATGCAGATGCCCGAGAAGGAGCGGCCCCCATGACCCAATGCAGTCCAGATAGCTGTTGCCGTCCACGTCGAACAGCCGCGGTCCCTCTCCCCGCTCGATGAATATCGGCTCGCCGCCTACCGCACGGAAGGCGCGGACGGGCGAGTTGACGCCGCCGGGAATGACTGCCGACGCCCGTTCAAAGAGCCGATGGGACGTCTCGAAGCTGCGAGAACGCTCTGCTGTATCCATGTGGAAACTCTCCTGGAATCTGCCGCTCCAACCTGCCGGAACACGCGTCGCCGCGCGCGCACTTGACAAGCGGGAGCGCGCCCGTTAAACTGTAGGCAGAAAGGAAAGGCTATGCTTGACAGTCCGTCGATCTCTCAGCGTACGCGATTTCTGTTCGCATCTGTCGGCATGCTGGCCTGCCTTGCCGGCGCACTGTGCGCCGAGATGGCGCTGGGACGAATGCGCGCCGGCCGGCAGCTGGCCAGATACCATCTGGCTTCGATGCTGTTTCTGACCCAGCCAGAGACCACACGCCGCTCCGTGGCGGTGCCCCCGCCGGACATCGCGGAGGTTCAGCGCCGATTGGACAACATCGGCGCCCAGTCCGGGGACGTGCAGGTATCGCTCGCGTGGAACAATTACAACGATCTCGATCTCTCCTGCCTCGACCCTTACGGCGAGTTGATCGATGGATACAACCAATCCTCGCGTTCAGGCGGGGTTCTGGATGTCGACATGAACGTGACCGATACACGGCTCGTGACGCCCCAGGCTGTGGCGAAGCTGGCGAGCCGCGAGGAGCACGCGCGACAGCATCGTACTGCCTACTCCAGCATTCCTGTCGAGAATCTCGTGTGGGCGCACAATGCGCCTGTCGGGCACTATAAGGTCTTTGTCCACCAGTTCTGCAATAAAGAGCTCGTCGATCAGACCCCCTTCTGGGTGGTCGTGCGCGTCCATGGGGAGGTGCATCGGATCTCCGGAGTCATGGGGCGTGACGACTTTTGCGAGCAGCTAGTCGATCCCAAACTGGTCTATGAGTTCGATGTGCGGCCGGCGAAACCCGGCGCCGCAGCTGCGTTCAAACCCACGGCCGCGGCGCCTCCGCCCCCGCCGCGCATCGTCACGCAAATGGGTTTTACTCTGAACCACATTGAGTTTGCATTGCTCGTTGCCGGCGTGTGGGGCGCCCTGGTCGGGCTGCTCGCGATCGCGCTTCTGGCCGCGCAGCGGATCTACCTCCGGCAGCCACCCGTTCAGGGCGCGCAAGATCTGATCGTCGCCGCCTGTGGCCCCGCAGCCGGTCTTGGCGCCGCCGTCGCGGCTCAACTGGCGCTCGCTCTGCTCGGCTCCGCCCTGCCGCCATCCGCGTTCACCGTGCTGTGTTTATTGGCGTGGACTGGCTTCGGCGGTCTATTCGGTTGTGCAATCAGCCTGATCACGCCCAACGTGTCGCGAATCGGCGGCTTGGCGGCAGGGGCGGTCAGTGGTCTCGTCGGATCCTGGATCTTTCTCCAGCTGGCGTCCTCCCACATGGATGGGCCGGGCCGGCTCCTCTGCGCCTCGCTGATCGGCGGGGCGATCGGCGCGCTCATCGCTCTCCCCGAGCGCGAACGCCTGCCGGACCCTGAGCCGGATGACGCCCCGCGAGCCTCACCGCCGGTATCGCCGCCGTTTGTCGTTCACGGCACTCGCACCCGCAAGGTAGGCGGTCTCCGCCAGACCGGCCCGCGGGACTAGCGACTCACCTGTCGGGCATATTCAGCAGCCTCTCCAGGCCAACGACCAGGCCGGTCAGTTCCCGGACCTTCCGGACCGCCATGATCACGCCGGGCATGAACGACCGGCGATCGGTGGAGTCGTGCCGGATCGTCAAAATCTGGCCAACACCGCCGAAGATCACCTCCTGATGCGCTACAAAGCCCGGGAGCCGCACGCTATGGACGGGGATGTCGAACGTGACGTCGTCCCGGGCACCTCGGGCTCCGGGCGCCTTCTCGACGACATGTTCAGGCAAAGGGACGGTCGAAACCGAAGCGGCTTGGCGTGATTCGGCGACCTTCCGCGCAGTAAGCAGGGCCGTGCCCGAAGGCGAGTCGATCTTCCCCTCGTGGTGCAGCTCGATGATCTCGACGTCCGGCAGATACTTGGCGGCCTGCGCGGCGAACTCCATCATCAGCACCGCCCCGATCGCAAAGTTCGGCGCCAGAAAGGCTCCGATTCCCTTTGCCCTCGCGGCTCGGTCGATCTCGGCTAGGTCGTCCGCCGAGAGTCCGGTAGTGCCCACAACGGGCGACATGCCCTGTGCGATGGCAATGCGGACGTTTGCGAGGACGCCTTGAGGCAGGGTGAAATCGACGAGAACCTGCGGCCGCGTACGGACCAGCGCCGCCTCCAGGTCGCCCTCGATGGCGATGCCGAGGGCGCTCACTCCGGCCAAGGTCCCCGCATCGGCTCCGACGTTGTACCGGTCTATCGCCGCGGCCAGCCTCAATCCCTCGGCCTCGGCGATCGCCCTGACGACCTCGCGCCCCATGCGGCCCGCCGCCCCGGTGACTGCAACCCCGATGCTCATTGTTCGTTTTCTCTATTCGGTCGCCGTATCCGGTTTGCGCGTTCAGGCAGTCTGCAGCTGTGCGTATTCGGACGGAGTATAGGTGAACAACATCGAGATCTTCTGCACCTCCGGGCCAAGTGCAGTTCGGAGGACGCCGAAGACCCGCTGCTGACGCTCTATAAACGATAGTCCTTGAAATCGTTCGGACAGTACGATACCGTTGTATAGTCTTGTTGCTCCCTCCAACGGAATATTCCCCTCCACATCGGGAAACTCGCGTTGCAGCGCTGCTAAGATCGCTTCTTCCATCGAATCAGTGTTCGCCCTGTTCACGGAGACGGACGGCTCTTCCAAGGTGCTCCTGCGCGGCATTGCAATAGCTGCGAGGCGTGAACGATACGCGTGCCATTTTTACCTAGCCCTCAGCGGGGCCGATGGCGGTAAGAGTCAGCTTCGATTCGTCGAGGACCTGGTCTGCTACGCGCGCGATCC
>JBBQVV010000277.1:0-9478 GCA_038211235.1 Chthonomonadales bacterium
CACCGCCATGCGCACGTTGCGAATGCAGCTCGAAGAGCTGGCGGACATCATAATCTACGACTCCCCGCCCTGTCTGGCCACCGCGGACGCACAGGTCCTCTCCGCCGATATGGACGGAGTACTCTACGTGGCCAACTTTGGCGAGACAAAGAAGTCGGCAATGCGGCGCGCCTCGGAGCTTCTGGGCCAGGCACAGGCGAGGGTGCTCGGCGTAGTGTTCAATAAGATCGCTCTCAGCAGCAGTCGCGACGACTACTACTACGGCTACTATCGGTACTACAACTACTACACCCAGATGGGCGATACTCCTACCCTCGAAAGACTGCCTGGCGGTCGCCCCACCTACCGGGAGTTCGACGCACTTCTGCACGGTGAGGACGGGCAGCTCAAGGATAAGCCGGATCCGGATGACGATAAGACGGGAAACCAGGAATGAGACAGACAATCGGGCATGTGACGATGTGGACAGCGGCAGCGCTCATGGCACAGGTGTCCTTGTCAAACGTCGCTCAGGCAAGGGGGTTGCCGGACGCAAAGTCTCCGTCCATCGCCGGGCAGGCCACGGACTCCGTGGCGCCGGCCGTTCTCGGAGCGGACGATGTGATCGAGATATCGGTCATGAATCACCCGGATCTTAACCGCGTCGCAACCATTCTTGGAGACGGAACGATCCTGGTCCCGGAGGTTGGAGAGATCGTCGCCGCGGGAAAGACGCCCCTGGAGCTGGCCGCGCAAATTAGAACCGCCCTGGAGAAGACGCGCAACAACGTTATCGTGACGGTGAGCGTCAAGGAGATCCATTCGAGGCGAGTCCGCGCCCTGGGAGCGGTAAGGACGCAGGGCTCATTCGACCTGAAGCGGCGCTGGCGGCTGGTGGATCTCGTCGTCGCCGCCGGCGGACTATCCGGAAAGCCCTCGATGACGTCGGCGCGGATCGTAAGGGATGGCACCAGGATAGTTCCCATCGATATCGCCCAGGCACTCAAGGTGCCGGAAGGCGACGCCAACGTGCTCCTCGTTCCGGACGATCTCGTCCTATTCGACGAGTTACCAGTGCCGGGCCGCACCCAGGCGCACGCAATCGGACAGGTTACGAAGCCCGGCTTCTACGATATCGACCCGGATACGACGGTCCTGACGCTCTTATCTCAGGCGGGCGGTCAAACCACGACGGCGGCGTTGACTCGCGCCTATGTGCTGCGCGGGGATACGCGCCTGCCGGTCAACCTGAGGCCAACGCTGGTGGAGGGGAAGGCCGATGATGCGGTCACAAGATTCAAGATTCAATCGGGCGATGTGCTCTTCATTCCCGAAAACGAAGAGCACTATGCGGTGATGGGCCAGGTAGGTAAGCCGGGCTTCTACCCGCTTCCCGAAAGAGGCGAGGTGACGATTCTGGAGGCGCTGAACTTCGCCGGCGGGCAGGGTGGAGGAGGAGATCTCGCCAGGGCCGGGATTATCCGGCCCACGGATGGAAAAGCCACCGTATTGCCTGTCAACATCGCACAGATCCTGAAGAAGGGCAATCTCGCCGAGAACGTCGCGCTGCACTCCGGCGACATCCTCTATATTCCGGAGAAGAACGCGAAGCACGGCTTCGGCTGGCAGGATGTATTGACACCCCTGACGGCGCTCAGCTTCCTCGGCTTCCGAATCGGCAGGTAGCGACCCAGAGCTGGTAGCGCCAACGGGTCTTTGGATGGTCCGGTCCCCCAAGTTTGGGGGAACAGGATGCGGGCGCTGCGGGCTAGGGTCATTCAGTTCTCGGCAGCCGGTGCCCGGCGACTGAAGTCGCGGCTGACATTACCCAAAATCTGCCTGCGCGGACTCATGTATTTTGCCCGTACGGACATCGGGTTCTGTCAAGCCTGCCCTGCCTGCCCATATGGGTATGGGGCAAAGTTTTAATCCCTACGGACCCGTACTGGGCCCCTGGGCCGAAATGCAGTGGGAGAACTGAATGATCCTGGGTAGCGCCCCAGAGCGGATCGCGCCAAGTGGCACAATTATTGCACTCAGGTATTTTATCTAGTGTGTCTGCGGTCAGGTTGCCGTGGCACTCTTTGATTTGGTCCGTTGTCCCGTGTCTTCGCCGGGTCGCGGATGGATGCTCGTGCGCGACGCCGGTCGCGCTCGGGTAGTGGTCACAAACCGGCGAGAATTCTCACCCCTGCCGGCGGATGTGTTAGGCACCGCCGGCGCACGGACGCTCGAAGCCGGATCGGATGTGTTAGGCACCGGTCCACCTCGCTTCGATCGGAAGGAGAAACGAAAATGCGAAGTCATGCCGCCTCGTGGTGGCAGCAGGCGATGCACAACCGGCCGGTGGCCCTGGTGCTCGCCATGGCCGTCTGCGTACCTCTGATCGCCGCGCCGATGGCCACCACGCACCCGGTGGTCGCCGTCGCCGCCTACTTTGGATTTGCGGTCGCGATGCTCGCGATGATGATGTGGCGAGGCAACCTGAACTGGAGCCGGGAGACGCTCAAGACGTTCTTAACCACCGGCGCAAACCTGCCCGTGCTGCTGTTCCTCGGCATAGTGGTTGTCTCGTGCCTGCTATCGCCTCACAAGGCCTTTGGCCTGCAGGAGATCCTCAGGGTAGGCTCGGGAGCTCTGCTCTACTTCACCGTGGCCTACCAGTTCCGCCGCTCGGAATATCTATCCAAGCTCGTGGATACCCTGCTGTTTCTCGGAATCGCATCCTCGCTCATCGGGTTCGCCCAGTTTGCCGCCGGCGGCGGAGACTATGCCGCCGGCGTGTTCGGAGACCACCAGCTGTTCGGATCGTTTCTGATGATCCTGCTCCCAATTCTCGCGGTCACGGCCATCACCGAGACAAAGCCGGCCCGGCAACTGGCGGCGCAGCTCGCGACGGTGCTGACGGTGGCCTGCCTGCTCGTGACCCATACGCGCAGTGCCTGGATAGGAGCCGCGGCGGGGTTGCTAACGCTCGCGATCCTCTCCATCGTCTTCGGCGCCAGGCGTGCCAGGCTACATGCTCGCAAACACGAAGTGGTCCTGCCCGTGATGCTGCTGGCGGTCTCCGCCGGCTTCTTCCTGTTGGTCTGGCCGCAGTCCGGTTCGATAGTCGGGCGCGCGACGACGCTAACGAATGTATCGGACGAGGTGGGCTGGCAGTACCGGCAGCAGATGTGGCAGGGTTCGGTCAAGATGATCAAGGAACGGCCGCTCACCGGCTTCGGGGCGGGACTCTATCCCTTCTACGAGCAGGCCTACACGAACAGCGGGCTCTCGCTCTCATGCATCGCGGGCGATCGCCCCTCCTGCCCGGACTGCAGCGTCAACGCCGCGGCCGCTCCCATGGGCGGCGGAGGTGTCGAAGCTGCGTCACACCGGTCGCCCGTCGGTCCGACGCTCGGAGAGCAGGCCCACAGCCTCTATCTCCAGACCATGGCCGAGATTGGAATTCCCGGCCTGCTGAGCCTGGTTGCGATCCTGCTGACCTTCCTGATCGCGGCGTACCGGCGCGCGAGCGCAATGGACCACGGTACCCGCCGCAGTCTGCTGATCGGCGCGATCGCCTCCGTCGTGGCGTACGCCGTAGACGCGTTCGGCAGCCCGTCCTGGCAGATGGGCCAGGTATCCATGTTCTTCTGGCTCATCATGGGGCTGGGCGCAAGCTGCATGCGGCCACAGGCGAAGCACGAGGAGGCGCCCGAGATCCGGCCGGCATCGCGCGCCCTGCGTCCGGCATTCGTACTGGCCTGCTTCGGCCTGCTGGCGATCTTGCCGGTAATCGCCTTCGCCTGTCCGGAGCCGGGCTACGGTGAGGTGATCGCGATCACGGTCGATCCGGTTAAGAAGATCTTCCCGAATGTGACCCCGATCCCGTTCCACGTGTACGCGACATTCCGGAACCATACCGGCAAGGTGGAGGTGACCTGCTGCCCGGGCACCCATTTGACGGTCACTCCCAATATATCAGGCCTGAAGGCGATCCAGAGCGGTTGCAACAACACGACCGTTCGGTTCGATGAGGCGCACAAGACCAATGGGTGGAAGCTGTCGTTCTCGTACACATTCAGCGGCAGGACGCGGACGTTTGTGGAGGACGTCTCTACGCAGTGACCGGGGACAGGACAGGGCTGACCCATACGGGCAAGCTGGTAGATGGTATACGTAGCCCGATCTTATTTGAACGGCATTGGAGCTAACCCCAATGCCGTTCAAATAGGGTAAGCACGCGAGGTTGAAACCTCAATCTAAGTCTACAAAACTCGATGTCTCGGCTTCAATGCGTTCAATAGTTCAAAGCATTTGCACGGCCTGAAACAAACCCGTCGAGCCATGGCGATCCGGAATTCCAGCGGCAGAGGCACGAATCCAGCCGTGTCGGTAACATCGCGGCGATCTATTGCGTGTGTGCAATTCCGTTCATTGTGGATCGGGACCCAACTTGCAGGCGGCCCGGCCGACCCCTTTTGAAAGGCGTTGCCGTTTCTTGGAAGCGATACAACAACCCACCACCGTAATACGGCCTAGCTCTGGCTGGCAGGCGATCAACCTGCGCGAGCTGTGGCAGTTCCGGGACCTGCTCCTGACCCTGGCGATGCGCGACGTGAAGCTGCGGTATAAGCAGACCGCGCTGGGACCTATCTGGGTGGTGCTTGGCCCGCTGCTCTCGGCTGGGATCTTCTCATTCATATTCGGTAAGGTTGCGAAGCTCCCCAGCGACGGCGTACCCTACTTCCTCTTCTCATATGCGGGACTGCTGGGGTGGAACAGTTTCAGTATGACGTTTGGTAAGGCGAGCGGAAGCCTCGTCGGGAACGCGCATCTAGTCTCCAAGGTCTACTTCCCGCGCCTGATTCTTCCGCTCTCCGGCCTCTTTACAACGGGCCTGGACGTCTCCGTCGCGCTCGCCATGCTTGCGATGATGCTGCTGATTAACCACGTCGTCCTCGGTCCTGGCCTGTTGCTTCTGCCTGTCTGGCTGCTGCTGATCCAGATGCTCGCTATGGGCGCCGGGCTCTTTGCGGGCGCACTGATGGTGCGCTACCGCGATGTCGGTACCATCCAGGGAATTCTCCTCCAGTTTCTGATGTACGTCGTGCCCGTCGCGTACTCGGTTTCGGCAGTTCCCGTCAACCTGCGTGCCATCTACTTCCTGAACCCACTCGCCAGCCTGCTAGAGGCATTTCGCTGGTCCCTATTGAACCGAGGAACAGTTCACGCTGGATACCTGGTCTACTCCGCGGTCTGCGCCGTCCTGGTCCTCGCGGCGGGTGCGCTCTTCTTCCGGCGCACGGAGAGGACCTTCGCGGATGTCATCTAGCGATATCGCCGTATCCGTCCGGGGACTTTCCAAGTCGTATTCCATTGCACACAACAGCGAACGGCACGAGACACTCGCCGAGTCGCTCCTGCACCGATTGAAGAATCCATTCGAGCGGGCAACCAGAGAGACATTCTGGGCGCTCAAGGATATTGATCTCGACATTCAGAAAGGCGACGTGGTCGGCATTATCGGCCGCAACGGGGCCGGCAAGTCAACGCTGCTCAAAATCCTCAGTCGCATTACTGAGCCGACGACAGGCGAGGTCAAGCTGTATGGCCGGCTCGGTAGCTTGCTCGAAGTCGGTACCGGGTTCCATCCTGAGTTGACAGGCCGCGAGAATATTTACCTTAACGGCGCGATCGTCGGAATGGCGCGGCGCGAAATCGACAGGCAATTCGACGCGATTGTAGAGTTTTCCGGTGTGGAGCGATTCATCGATACGCCCGTGAAGCGATACAGCAGCGGAATGTACGTTCGGCTCGCATTTGGAGTCGCAGCTCACCTCAACCCTGAAATCCTTGTTGTAGACGAGGTGCTGGCCGTTGGCGACGCCGAATTCCAAAACAAATGCCTCGGCAAAATGAATGCCGTTTCTAGGGAAGGCCGCACTGTCATCTTTGTAAGCCACAATATGAGCGCTATTCGCCAGTTGTGCCCGCATATTATCTGGCTCGAACACGGCTGCTTGAAAATGCGAGGGGCCACGGATGAGGTTATTGCCTGTTATCGACAAAATCAGGCCAGTGCCGATGCGATATGTGATCTGGGCAAATGGATCGAGGAGCTTCCAGCTGATTCATCTATCAGGCTTAATAAGATCGACATCCGTCAGGAAGGAATTCCTACGAATCATGTTGTCACGGGAAAACCCGTAGAAATCGCCATAGATTACGACGTATACAGGGAAACGCACGGATTGCGAGTGTATTTTATTCTGTTTGACGCTGACGGTACAGCTCTATTCAGGAGTTTCGCTCATGGCGATTCAGAGGATCTCCCAATTGTGTGTCCTGGCCAGTACGTCTCCCGAGCGGAAATACCTGCAGACTTCCTTGCCCCCGTGACGTACTTAATCGGCATATCGGCCTCCGTATATAACCTGAGGCATTGTTTCCCGCATGAGGTGATGGTTAACCTACATGTTCGAGATGAAGGTCGTTTAAAGTTTGTGTACGCACTTAGCACACCTGTAGGTTTCAAGATTGCACCGTTAATACCTTGGGTTACGGAGACCAAATACTGAATGCGAATCCTCATCGAAGGCGAAAACCTTACCTATTACCTCGCCAAATGTCATGAGGCATTTCGGACCGGTTTGCGTGCATGTTTCGACACGCGCTGTTTTGGGAAAGGGTACCCAAGGTACAATCACTTCTTGAAAACGTTTGACCAAATTCAAGAGCGGATGTTTCCGGATGAACCTCCAGACCTAATAATTCCATGTACCTGGAATCCGGCCAAGGTTGAATGCGGATTCCGCTACAGCGGACTTGCCGAAAGTAGTATTCCCAAGGCGCTCTACTTGGCAGACTATTGGTCAGAGGCTGGAGAGCAGCTCGACAGATACATTGACCTTGTCTGCAAGCACCGAATCGAGATGATTCCTTCCTACTTTCCTCAGCCCTTGGACATGTGGAAAGAAACACCACTAGGAGAGTTGCTTGTATATATGCCGCCCTGCGTTGATCCAGCGATATTCAACGATTGGCAAATGAAAAAGACCTACGATGTAGGGTTTTTGGCGGCTGGGACTGTAAATATTGAAGCGCTCTATCCCGAACGCCGTGCCATTCACCAAAAGATTCTGGAACGCAAGGACCTGCGGTACCTATGGGCAGAGCATCCTGGCTGGAAGCAGAACAGAGAATCGCCTCTGGTGGGCAAAAACTTTTCCAGGGCCATCAATTCCTGTAGGATCTTCGTCACCACGGGCGGCATATATAGAAACGCGAATGCAAAGTATATAGAAATACTTGCCTCCAATACCCTATTACTGGCCGATGAACCAATTGGAGGCGACCTCTTGGGGCTACGAGACGGGATAAATTATGTCGCGGTCAATGAGCAGAATATCCTTGAAAAAGTGGACTATTATCTGTGCCGTCCGGGTTTGTCGGGACAAATCGCGGAACAGGGATATCTGCTCGCAATGCGCAGACATTCTTGCTATGCAAGAGCGATGGATTTTTATGAAGCTGTTCGCGCTAGAATGTATGTTTGTCAATGAATGTGCAATGAGGAGGAACGCTTGTTCGTCCGGCAAATTCGCTCAGAAAGTGAGATCTGTTCCTTGAATGTCAATGAAGAGCAAACGGATCGCTATTGGCAGAACTGGGACAACGGAGACGCTTCCAAGCGCATTGACGAATATTGGATGGCCGAAGAGGAAGGCTGGCGGAACACCCTGATCGTAGACCTGGCACGAGAGTTTGGTAAACCGACAGTAATCACGGAGATCGGTTGTGGCAGCGGCCTGATTTTTCAGGCGATGAAAGAACAGGACATCGTAACCAGCGGTACTTATACGGGCGGGGATATAAGCCAGAGTATGCTTAAAATCGCACGTGAGCGCTATCCTGAAGCGCATTTCCGTGAATTGGACATCTTCAACTTAGACCTACCTGACAACTCCCAACCCAATGTCATCAACATCCACGTATTGCAACATCTGCCACATTACGACCAGGCGATCAAAGAGCTGCTGCGCATTGCGAGAGAGAAACTGTATATCGCATGCTGGTTTACGCAGCAGCCGCAGGATGAGATTACGTTTTGTGATCCGTCAGAGAGGTGGGACAATCAACGCTTTCAAAACAACTGCTATTCTCTCCCGAAATTTGTAAGTTGTATCATTGCAAATTCGCAAAAGCCATTAGCGGATATGCGGATACACCGTTTCGGTGGCCAGAATTATTCGATTTGCCTTTCCTTTATACCTGCCAATCCGGGCGGCAGTGCAACTTCCGGTCAGCCCAGTGTGTTTGCAAAGGTTAAGAGAAGATTAGAGCGCCTCCTCGTGTGACCGTTCCACCACAAGTGAGACCGACCTTACAGAAAGTATTTAGATAATGATATCTCTATTCAAACCCTACTTTGGCGAAGAAGAACTCGATGCATTGCGCCCGATCTTTCAAAGCGGGTGGATCGGTCTGGGGCCGAAGACGGCACAATTTGAAGATGAATTCGCGAAATATACCAGCACACAATTCTGCGTTGGCCTTAATTCGTGCACGGCAGCGCTTGACCTGGCATTGCGTCTGCTGGACATTGGACAGGGCGATGAAGTCATCGTTCCAACTAACACGTTTGTTTCGACAGCCCACGCCGTAGCATACAACCTAGCCCAACCGGTGTTCGCAGATGTACAACATGACACGTTGAACATCGATCCACACGACGTTGCAAAGCGGATCACTCGTCGGACTCGCGCCATCATCGCCGTACATTACAGCGGTCGTCCTGTTGACTTGGACGAACTTCGCTCCGTGGCGGGGAACATTCCAATCATCGAGGATTGCGCGCACGCTGCTGGTGCCCGCTATAAGGGACAGCATGTTGGTGCATATGGCGTTATGGGATGCTTCTCATTTCATGCGGTTAAGAATCTCGCTATGGGTGACGGAGGAGCAATTACTGTGGCCGACGCGCAAATCGCTGAACGTGCGAGGCGCCTTCGGTGGCTGGGAATCGATAAAAACACCTGGGATCGCTCTGCGCTGGGCGAGCGCTACTGGTGGGAATACTTTGTCGACGAAATCGGCTTGAAGTGCCACATGAACGACATACAGGCGGTCATCGGCTTAGTACAACTGGCGAAACTTGACGTCATGAATACTCGACGACGCGAGATCGTTGCCCTATATTATCAGAATCTCGCTGGAATTGCGGAGGTTCAATTACCTAACAAGGACGATGCTACGCATCAATCCAGTTGGCACATATTTCATATTAAGTGTCAGAATCGAAATGGACTGGCAAGTTTCCTTGCGGAGAATAGTATCTCCACGGGCGTCCATTACAAGCCTATCCATCTATATTCGTGTTACGGCAACCGCCCTTGCCTGCCTGTCTCCGAAAAGGCCTTCGAGTCAATTCTGAGCCTACCGTTGCATCCAGGTCTTAGCGACGAAGACATCGCAACTGTGTGCACCACCATCGAGAACTTTTATCGGAAAT
>JBBQVV010000278.1:0-9469 GCA_038211235.1 Chthonomonadales bacterium
ATCCTGTTGAACATTGTCTTCAGGCGCTTCGTCTTACAGAGTGGATCTCAAGCGCCGACTCTAATGGCCGGAGAGAATTGTAAATGAAAGACCCGGTTGCCGCCTCGCCATCGCACCCTAATCACGGCGCGCAATGGATACCGCCGGTTCCTGGCCCTGCAAACAAGAGGTCGAGTTGGCGCAGATTCATCTAAAACTCGCGTCAAATCACGGAACAATGGGTAGGGGCGCGGATTCAGGACGCGCACGGCTGCCGGAGGGAGCGAGTATCGTGCACAACAGACCCGATGAGCGTGGGTTGTGTCTTACCGAAGAGGAAGCTATTGGGCTGCTTGACATAGTACTGCTCTGTCCGGAGGAGCTCACGATGGAACAGCGTGCGGCGATGCTTAAGCTGAGCGATTTTTGCCGCCAGTTCCTTCGTGACGGCGACGATCCACCGTCCGGCGTGAGCCTGGCCGGCCTGAAGGCTCTCGCTGCCGGATATGCGGCCTGACCTGACCTTACGGTCGTGGTTACGTGGCCGCTAATCGGCGCCGCAGTAGGTAGCAGAACACAGGTCCACCCACGAGTGACGTGATCACGCCGATCTCGATACCGTTAAAGAAGACTCGAGAGGTCCAGTCCGCGAGCACGAGCACAAATCCCCCCAACAGCATCGCGCAGGGCAAGAGGCGCCGGTGATCGGGACCGATCAATCTGCGACCGATGTGCGGCACGACCATTCCCACAAATGCGATGATCCCGGATACCGATACGGCGGCTGCCGTCACGAGCGATCCCGCAACGATTATTCGCCGTTTGAACGCCTCCGTATCGACTCCGAGATGGGCAGCGCTCTCCTCGCCAAGGGCCACGAGATTGAGCTCGCGCCAAGAGAACGCCAGCACGATCATTCCGGCAAGGCCAAACGGCACGAGCATCGCCGTCTCGCGCCAACCGACGAACTGAATGCTCCCCAACTGTTGGGCGAGGATCGCCTCCGCGCGGCCAGGGTCATGCGATCGAACTGCGAGTGCCAGAATGAGCTGCATCACGGACCACAAAACCGTCCCGACAATGATGCCGGCGAGCAGAAATGTCTGCGTTGAGAGGCGACCGGACTTCTGCGATAGCGCATAGACGCCGGTCATCGTCGCCAGCCCCGCGGCAAATGCGCCGATGGGTTGGCCAACGACGATAAATAGCGCTGCGCCGCCCACAAGCGACTGCGCCGCCAGTCCCACCATTACAGAACCAAGTGCGGCGCCCGCGGACACGCCGACCATATAAGGATCGGCAAGAGGATTGCGCAGCAGACTTTGAAAAGCCACGCCCGCCATCGCGAGCATCATTCCCACGAGAGCGCCGCACAGTGCGCGCGGCACCCGCTGTTCCCACACGATTACGTCGAGTTGGCGCATCACGTCCGAGTTGGACGCGGCACTTCGAAAGAGATGGCGACCGACGACATCCAACGCCCTGGGAAGCGTTACAACCCTGGCTACGTCCGAATCTCCGGTCAGGATACTCAGTACCACGACGCCGATCAGGGCGGCGGAGAGCGCTATGAATACAGGCGCCGGACTATGATTCCACGGAGTGGAGCGCAGCGGCGGATCTACGGGAACGGGGATGAAGGGTGGAATGGACTCGGGGTCGCCTGGAAGGTCCATAAGCGCGTGACGCGGATGAGGGGCAGACGTTACGTTCCGATCATTGCGTCGCACGGCTCTCGCTCACCGGGAAGAACTCGGGGTGCAGGTAGCGAGCGAGCATCTCCACAGCGCCCGCAATCCGTGGGCCGGGACGTGTCAGTTGGACGTCTTCGTCTGGCGTAAAGAATCGGTTCGTCCGGACAGCCGGAACGATCTCCCATCCTGGCAGGCTCCTAAGCTGATCTCTCAGAGTCCTGGAACAGATAATCACATCCGGCGCGCGCTCAATGACGACCGCCGAAGAGATAATGTTTTGTGGCAGCGCCGCATGAACGACGTCCTCGCCGCCCGCGACGCCAATCAGATCGTGGATGAATGAATCCGGCGGCGACGTGTAGATGGGATTGGCGCTGTAAGCGATGAGCGTCTTGGGACGAAACGTCGCGCGCGCAGTTACCGCGCGGACATTATTGATTCGTTCTTCCATCTTTACGGCCAGCCCGTGTGCTTGTTCCTCTCTGCCTGTTGCTCGTCCGATCAGTTGGATCGAAGCCATCACATCCTTGATCGTGCGCGGTTGTACCACTAGCGCCGGAATATGCGCCGCTCGAAGCGCCATCACGAGTTTCTGGTTGATCGAGCCGACGGCGACGACGAGATCCGGAAGCGCGACCTCAATGCGCTCCAGGTCGCCCGCGTTCATCCCACCGATATGCGGTCGATTCCTGGCCTCAGGAGGATAGTCGCACGACTCCGTATCCGCGACGATCGTATCGCCTTCCCCTAGCGCAAACAGGATCTCTGTGTTACTTGGCGCGAGAGAGACAATCCGCTTAGGCGGCAGCCGCAGGGTCACTTCCGCCCCCGTATCATCGATCACGGTTTGAGGCCAGCCGAGGGCTAACGCGGGCCCTCCGGAGGCTGAGGGCGGAACAGCGGGTGTAGGTCGACATGCGCCGATGGACGCACCGACGATGGCGACCATGAGAGGCAACAGGTTCCGCGTGAACGCCCGGCGGCTAATCAACGTCGCTTCTCACGGGTTTTGATAGCGCTGACGGTCGCTTCGGGCATGACCGGATTGCGCGGCCGAAAGGCGCGTTTTTCGCGTCGCTGCTCGATCGATGGAGTCGGCACGGGGCGGGCCCGGCTTAGCAGCGATTGAACCTCATCCTGCCGGAGCTTACGCCACGTTCCGGGCAGTAGGCTCTTGAGGCGAATGCTCCCAAAGGCAATTCGCGTCAGCTCACGAACCGGGTGTCCGACCGTTTCCATCATCCGGCGGACCTGCCGGTTCCTGCCTTCATAGAGAGTCATTTCGACAATGGTCGACTGCGTCGGCTCGTGATATTCGATGAATCGCAGCTCGGAGGGAGTAGTCCGGCCGTCAGGTAGGTCGATTCCGTCGGAGAGCCGGATCGCGGTGTCCCGGCCAAGGAATCCGCGGACGCGCACACGATAGACTTTCGGAACGTGATACCTGGGATGCGTCAGACGATTCGCGAAATCACCATCATTCGTTAACAGCAGCAGACCTGAGCTATCCGCGTCCAGTCTGCCGATAGGATATACGCGCTCTTCGACCTGGCTCAGGAGATCTAATACGGTTTTGGAGGCGTGGGGGTCGCTGGAGGTGCTCACATAGCCAACCGGTTTGTTGAGCATGATGTATACCAGTTTCGGAATCGAAGTGGTGGATAACGGCTCACCGTCCACGCGGATATCGTCCGCGATAGGATCAACGCGCGTTCCCGGCTCCCGAACGGTCTTTCCGTTAACGGAGATCCTACCCTCCGCGATCATCTCCTCGCAGCTTCTGCGCGAGGCGACGCCTGCGGCGGCGAGAGCCTTTTGCAATCGCGGCAATTCTCGATCGGTACCTTGTTCCATAGCGTAAGGATACCAGACCGACCGCGAAAATGGTAGTTGTCATGGCGAACCGTTTCCACGGATTGTCACTGGGAACCGACCGGACTCCCGCGACAGTGGGAACGGCAGCCGTAGCGATCAGCACGGCGCCCGCCGCCGGCTTGCCGTCCGCCACCACCTCAAGCGTCCCAATATTCGCTCCGGCTTCGACAGGGGCCGTGAGGTGATTGAAGGAAAGCCGGCGCTCGACCTGAGGCCTAATCTCCGACCGAGTCACGAACTGTACGGTGTGAGCGACGGTGGCGGGAACATCCGCCGAGGCGCCTCCGGCTACGGGGCAAGAGCCGATCATATCGCCGGCGCGTGCAATTCGCTGCGGTGCAAAATGCTGGAAACCGTACTTCATCAGCGTCGCGGTGTCTTGAACATACTGCTTACTCTTCAAGACGACGGAGATCAACCGCCAACCTCCGACGGTCGCGGAGCCCACATAGCAGTGGCCCGCGGGAATTGTCCAACCTGTCTTGATTCCGTCCGCGCCGGGGAAGTGGCCGAGGAAATGCGAATGGTTCCGCATCGTGACGTCTTTCTTGTCGATCGAGCGGTCGATGCGGACCTTCTCCGTTCGAACGACGTCCTCGATTCGCGGCACCTCCATGGCCGCGCGGCCGATCGTCGCGAGATCGCGTGCCGTTGAATAGTGCTTCGGATCGTGGAGGCCGTGGGGATTCATGAAGTGGGTACGCAAGGCGCCAAGCTGCGCCGCTCTCGCGTTCATGCGATCGACAAATGCAGCTTCGGATCCCGCCGCGTACTCCGCGGCAGCCACGCAGCCGTCGTTCGCCGAACGCAACAAAATAGCTCGCAGGAGATCGTGCGCCTTGATCTGCTCTCCGTGCTTCAGGTGCAGCGAACTGTCGCGTACCCGGCAGGCATTGTCGCTCGCCGTGATTACGGCGTCATCGGAAACGCTCTCGCAAAAGAGCAGCGCGGTCATTATCTTTGTCGTGCTCGCCATCGGCCGCTCTACGTCCGCGTTAAGCTGATAGAGTATCTGCCCACTGGCGGCATCGACCAGGATTGCGCTTGCACACGTGAGAGTAGGAGCCTTAAGGGGCAGAAGTGCGGGCGCATGCGATGCGTCCTCGTCCGGCGAGGCCTTTGTCGGTTCGTCCTGAGGCGGATTGGCGGCATTCCCGATGCCGGCGTCAGCTCCGGGAACGGGCGTTTGCCGCGCCGCTTCCGCCTGAGGCGGATCGGCCGCGAGTCGGTGCGGGCAGAGCGCGAAACCAACCGCGACGACAGATACCGTAAGGGATCCCCGGAGTGAGAGCGGTAGGTTGCGGAACTTCAATAGGAGCGAGGAGATGTGCGTGGGTGAGAGGGATGTAATGGTGTTGACCTCCTGGACGAGTTGCCGCCTCCCGCACGGTCTGCGGCTGACCATTCCTATTTTAGCAGTTTTTCGGGGGAGTTGCAACGGCAGACGGGCGCGAGTGCATTCGACGAATCAACCCACGACGTGCTCCGATATTTGTAGTCGTGAACTTACAGGCCGCCGCCGGCAGGTCGCGGAAACGCCTTACACGCCGCGAATCGTTATCAAGACGTTTTCCAAACGAGTGGATGCGAATCGTGAGGTATAATGCCGTTAACATTTTGCAGGTGATTCGCCGACGAGTTCGCCATACCAACGATGGCAAGGATGGAAAGGAACATGAGAATTTGGCACAGGTGATTGTCAAGCCGGGTGAGGGCATCGATGCAGCACTGAGGCGTTTCAAGAAGCAGACAATGGAGAGCGGGATCCTCAAGGAGGCCCGGGCGCACGAGCACTATGAGAAGCCAAGCGATAAGCGGCGCCGGGAAGCGGCGGCGCGCCTCCGCAAGATTGCTAAGGCCAAGCGCCAGGCGGAAGGTCGCGAGGCCCGGTAATGATGGTGATGGCCTTTAATCGGGGCCAGTCGAAATAAAGATTTTACGGACCGAACAGACACACTCTGTTCGGTCCGTTGCGTTCGCTCCCCGTATCTCATCCGCCCAACGCTGCTGGTAAGCAGCGCAGCTTGGAACTAGCTCCGAACGGCGGTCGACGTGCTGCCGAACGACGTGCCGGTTCCATCCTTGCTCTTGGCGGGAGGTTTTACCCCGTCTGGCGTGGTCGTGCTCTCAGTTTTTGGCGGCTCGGGCACCGGCTGCCGTTCAGACTTATCCGTCAAGTCGTCGGAATCTTTCGATTGTGGAGCGCCGCTTGCACCGCCTGTGGCATCACTTGTCGGCCGCCCGGCTGAATCGGGATTCGCGCCGTTGTCGGCGCCGGCGTCCACGGACTTACGATGTCTCAGGTCAGGCGCCGGCCCGCTGTCCTTCACATGTCGCTTGCGGCGGTGAATTGGCGCGATTTCGCTGTCCGGCGTTTTGATGTCAAGGACCACCTGCTTGTCCTTGAAGAACATCTTCCGGACGAGATCCATGCTCTTTCTGCGATCGATGTATACGAAGGCTTTCCCCTCGATTACCGGCAGCGTCTCCAAATCGATCGCGTCCTTCGGCGCCTTTCGAGCGAGGTTCGCGAGCGTGAGCATCTGCTCCTGCGAAAGGTTACTATGCAGGTTGTTCGTGATCGCCGCGACGGCATTCGGCAGGCTGAGGAACGCTCCGGGAGATGTCACCCGCGCCCGCATGGCCTCGATAAACTCGTGTTGTCGCTGTGCACGCACCAGGTCGGTCTCGGTAGCGCGTGTTGCGGCATCAGCAGCCTTACCGCTCTTCGTCCTTGTGTGCCGGAATCGGACATAGCCCATTGCCTTGTAACCGTTCAGGTGCTGTGGACCCGGCTTAAGATCGATGTAGAGCTTTGCCCAGTCGTCATAGTACTCCAGCCGACGGTCCACGTTGATGTCCACGCCGCCGACCGCATCCACAACCTGCTGGAAACCCTCGAAATTGAGGTCGATATAGTAGTCCGGATCGATACCGAATACGTCTCTAACGGTGGCGCAGGTCAGTTCCGGACCGCCGTATGCGTGTGCCGCGTTGATCTTATGGATGCCATAGCCCGGAATCCGAACTCGAGTATCGCGTGGAATCGATAGAACGTTGACAGATCTGACAGAATCGCCGTCGAATTCAAAGCGCGCGATCATCACGGAATCGCTGCGCCCAGGTCCGCTCGGCACGTCGACCGGCACGGCATTATGGCCCGGGATGCGAATGCCCTTTGCACTGTCGTGGTCGGATCCGAGCATCAAAACGGTCAGCGATTTTCGTTTGTCAGGCGGAAAGTGATCCGCAAGGTTGTAGTAGCCCGTCGGATCTAAATGGCCACTGGAAATAAATTTGATCGGGTGGCCGAGAACCGCCAAAACGATACTGCGAATCGTCGGGTTACGAAGGTATATGCCGCTGACCGTGAAGAAGGCGATACAAAGGAGTAAGGTTATTGTAAGGACGGTGCGCCTCGCGTAAGTCCTCAAGCGCTCCGACCTGGGCGGTACGACCGGCTCCGCCTCCGGCACCGAAGATCTCGTGGTTTCTTCCGGCGCGGATTCGGCCAGCCTTCCCAAAGCCTCGCGCGTACTTTGCTTGGGACCCGACTCGCTGCTATTCGACATCGTGTTTTGCGATTCTCCTGGAGACCGTCAGGCCAAGCACTCCGAGTCTGCCCCGCCGATCCGTGGCGGGGAGGGATGCCCATCGGTTGTACTAATTCGTTCTACCGATCTCGACCGTTGCGGACAGGTTCACACTGGAACGACAGAGGCGGAACACCCGCCTGCGATAATATAGCATTCAGAGTACGCCGTGTCAAGGCAGAATGCCCGCCTGTCGGGTACGGCCACCGATGTCGCAACGTTCGTCGCCGTTGACTTTGAGCCGGCGCCAGCCTATAATATTCGGCATATGAACGTTGTATTCATCGTTATCGATACGCTTCGAGCCAGCCGTCTTGGCTGTTATGGTTATGCCAAGCCCACGAGTCCCACACTGGATATGTTGGCAGAATCTGGCGTGCTATTTGAACGAGCGTTCGCTCCAGGCATTCCGACGACGCCGGCCCACACGACCATGTTTACCGGGATGCATCCGATCGGTCACAACATCGTCTGTCACGGCGGATCCGCCGATCTTGACCGCAAGATCCCGGTCCTAGCCGAGCTGCTTCAGCGCGCCGGCTATACTACCGCGGCGGTAGATAATCTATACAATATCAAACCGTGGCTAGCTCGGGGATATGAGTTTTATATTAATCCCGCAAGCCGACATCGACTCAACCTACTGGTTTCGTGCGAGGAGATCAACTCGCGCGCGATACCATGGATAAAGGCACACGCTAACGAAAAGTTCTTCCTGTTTCTTCACTACTGGGAGCCGCATACGCCTTACTTGCCTCCGGAGCGATATCGCCGGTTCTACCCGTCCGACCGCGATCCGTTCTCGGCTGAGCACACCTCGTTCGAGCCGATCAAGCGCCAACCCTTCTGGGAGATGTTTCGCGATACGTGGTTCACTAAGCTCGGTCCGGTGACGGATGCCGAATACGTCGCCTCTCTGTACGACGCAGAGATACGGCATGTCGACGATGGTGTCGCGCAGATTCTAGAGACCCTGGACACGATCGGACTGGCCGGCGACACGCTGGTAGTGCTCACTGGCGATCATGGCGAGAGCATGTACCAGCACGATATCTTTTTCGATCATCACGGCCTCTACGATGATATCGTTCATGTGCCGCTCCTTATGCGACACACGGATCAAGTTGCCCGCCATCAAACCGTTACACCGATGGTCCAGCACCTCGACATCGCACCGACGATACTGGATGCCGTCGGCGTTGCGGCCCCGCATAACATGGCCGGGCGCAGTCTATGGCCGCTCGCAACCGGCGCTACGGACGACGGCGGCTGGGAGCGTATTGTCTGCTGCGAGTCGACATGGCAGTCGAAATGGGCCATCCGGACGGATACACGTAAGTTGATCCTGTCGCGCGAACCTGACTTCCATCAGATGCCGCCAAGAGAGCTGTACGACCTCGTGGCGGACCCCGCCGAGTCCCGAAATCTCGCGCTAGAGAACTCCGACGAGGCCGCCGACCTCGAAGCCGAGCTGGAAGCGTGGATCTCATGCGGCCTGAAGCACTATGGTCGATCGGAGGACCCATTGCGAACGCAAGGAATCACTCTTGGCAAGCGCTGGACGAATGCGCCGGATACAAGTCGCGCGCAATGACACTATTCATTTCGCTCTCGACCGCAGTGTTGCGGAGGTGTCTGTTGAGCCGCTTCAGCGCTCATCGATCGTAAGTCGATAGCATTGCCATTCCTTGAGATGTTCCGCGCCGTGCTTGCGGTAGAACTGTTGTGCACTCGTGTTCCATTCGAGCACAACCCATTCGACTCTGCCGCAATGCCGGGAGTGGGCTTCCTCCCTGAGCGCATCGAACAAGGCCGATCCCGCGCCGCTCCGCCTGTGTTCGGGCAGGATGAAGATATCTTCGATGTAGAGTGTCGGGCGGGCAAGAAACGATGAGTAGGTAAAGAATGTGATCGCGTAGCCGATGGCAATGGCCTGCACTCCGTCCGCCACGACCTCCTCCGCAAGCCACGCCGTGAAGCGCGCATCACCGCTTTCCGGCCATCCATCCCGAGTCAGTCGATGCTGAGCATCGGTGGAGGGCGGATCCATCCGCTCGTAGTCGGCGAGAGCCCTTACGAGTGCGATCAGTGTCTCCGCGTCGCGTCTCACCGCCCTGCGTACTCGAAAGGTCATTAACTCTCCAGTTCCGCGCCTCCGTCAGCGAACGCCGGTGAGCCGGTCGATGGCGCTTACCAGCGGCAATCGCTGAATGATATCCGTGATCGATACGCGCTCCGCCGCGATGTGGCCGGCGGCCAGGAGAGCCAGCGCAACCAGTTGCACGACCGTGCCGAAATAGGCGCACAACGCAAGACCCAGCGTGGCGC
>JBBQVV010000279.1:0-9390 GCA_038211235.1 Chthonomonadales bacterium
CGGAGGATATCCCCACACTGATCGATCACTTCCTTGACAAGTATAACCGCCAGAATGGGCGCAAGTTGAGGGCCCTGGACCAGGCAACAGTGGAGCGGCTGCGAGGTTATTCGTGGCCGGGCAACGTGCGGGAGCTGGAAAACGCCATTGAAAGAGCTGTCGTGCTCTCCGAGCGTACCGCTGAAACCTTGACGATCGACCTGCTACCACCTCATATTCAGAACGCTCCGACAAGTTAGAATTGCCACAATTTGCAAAACCTGGTATTATTACGGGTCTCTGGCCGCTTGGCACGGATGTTGCAGGATAGCGAATGGCCAGTTGTCTTGGTATGACGCCCAGTAAAGGATGTCCATGACGCAGCAGCCAGCGCCGTCCGTTCTGATCGCGGACGCTGACCCCTATATCTGCCGCATTTTTGAAGCCAAGCTGACCAAAGAGAACCCGTTCCGTGCGATGAGCGTGACAAGCGGACAGGACGCCCTGCTAGCGGCTTCCCAAAACGTGTTCAACGTGATCCTTTGGGACATGCGTCTGCGCGACACCCCACGGCTACTGCCACGACTGCGCGCTCTCTGTCCGGAAGCCGCTCTCCTTCTCATGACCACGGACGACAGACCAACGCTCGATTCCGATCTCGCTCGGCTCGACGTCTCCGATCTTCTCGTAAAGCCGCTGAATCTGGACACACTTGTTGACCGTGTGCGCGCGGCGCTCGATGCTCCCGCGCCGATCTCTCTCAGCTCGCCAATGGACGTCGCGCGCGTGGGTCAGCGCCTCGACCTATCGAGTGCCCAGGGGACGTGCGTTACGCGCGTACTGGAGACTCGGCACGATAGCTTCATCGTGGTGGGGGCTCCACGCGTCCAGGTTCCCGGTGACTTTCGCCCGGGCCTCCGACTACGCGTGCAGATCGCGGGTGAGGATGCGATGTACAGCTTTACGACACGGCTGGTTCGCGCCACCGACTATCCCATCGAGGGATGGGAGGTACAGAAGCCGATCACAATTCGCCGGGAGCAGCGCCGCAGGTTCCCACGGCGGCAGTTAAGTCTGGCAATCTCGATCGAGCCGGGCGGAGATTTTGAGATGGCGGATGTACTGACAGAATCCGCCGTCGTTTCAATGCGTGATCTCGCCCCTGTCGACGGCCAGACGGAAGACCTGGCGATCGGCGGCTGCGCACTCGTGTCCGACGTTCCGATTTCAACGGGAACCGCCGTGCGCTTCGTCCTCACTCCCACTCCAGAGATACCCATCACAGGCTCCGGAACGATCGTGCGTGCTTCGCCATTCTCCCTACCGGGCCCGCCGTCGGCGGACGTGGTTTATCGCCTTGCGCTGCAGTTCCACACTCTCCCTCCGATTAGCCGCAGGCATCTGCGCGAAGTGCTCGAGCCCACCTCCTGATCCTTTTCCCGCCAGTATTGATTCGTATCTCGGTCCTGTTCGCATTCGCGCCAGGCAGCGAATGATCTTGCAAAGCAGGAATCCGGCGGGATGCCGCGAATAGGACCCCGTGCAGCGCCGCCCCGCAAATCTGACTCCCCCCAACGCGCCGTGTCACGATCGGGCTCCCCGAGCGTTTCGGATGAACAAGCCCGGACGTCGTGCGGCGCTGCCTTATCCGCGAGGGAGGAGACCTCTTTGTCATGCGAACCGAGGAGTTGCAGAACACACCGATGAACCAAAAAATATCAGAATCCTGCCCCAGACGGCGGGAAGCGACCGATCTGAGGATCTTAGGTCCCTCACGGAAGGCGCCCTCATCGGCCGCTCGGAGACTGGTCACGCTCGCAGTTTTGCTCGCTGCCGCCGCGTTCGTCGCAGGCTGCGGCGGTGGCGGCTCCGATCACTCCGTGGGGCCACCGATAACCAACCCTAACGGCTCATCGACTCTGGTATCCGGAACGGTTACCGACGTTGCGGGCTCCCCGATTGTCGGAGCAGCCGTCACTTTGAACGGGCAGACGACGACGTCCACCCAGTTCGGGACATACACGATCGCGAACGTATTGGTGCCCGCCGGCCAGAGCTCCCTTGTCGGCGCCGTCCAGGCAACGAAGTCGATTGCCGGCCGGGCGTGGAGCGGCCAGAATATGGTCGAGGCGCTCTCAGGCGAGCCGGACACCTCAAACGTCCAGATTATCATGTCTCCTTCCGCGGCGCAGAACGCAATTACAGGCACCGTGACCGACACGTCAGGGCATGTATTGCGCGGCGCGCGCGTTTTTGCCGGCATCGGTCCGTTCACAGGCACCGGTGGCGGCCAGTTCTTTAACAACCTCAGTTCGATCGGTACGTCCACTGACCAGAACGGACACTTTACGCTGGCACAGCTCCCGCCCGGCTCGACCTACACGGTCACAGCGTCGTTCGCGGGCTTCGTTAACCAGAGCTTCTCGAATATCTCAGTACACTCGCCGCCCGCCGCCGCAACCATCCAGTCCTTCCAACTGGCGACGTCGAGCAGCAGCCCGACGCCTCCGACGGTCACGGGGATGTCGGCGCTCGCGATCACGACACCCACCGTCCCCACGCGTTCGGTCGGCACGACGATCGACGGCCGCGCCGTCAACGCTATCAAGGCCTGGATCTACGCACGGAAGGGTCTTCGCCAGCGCCATACGGCGCCGGCATCCCGGATAACGCTCAAGCGCCAGGCGACGCGGGCGACTCCCTCTGGCACCATCGTCGAGGCGGACCTGTTCTGGGACTATGTCAATATCAACAATCTGTTCGGATACGAAGTTGCGCAGGCGACGAACCTGAGCCCGCCAAACTTCGTCTCGATCGCGCTGGTGCGGGATCCGCTCGCGGACCGTTTTTCGGATGTCGACCTCGGCCTGACCCCGGACGTGACTTACTACTATTCCGTGGCCCGCCTCGACACCATCAACTTCCCGAACGGCAACACATCGGCGGGAGAGAGCGCTCCGGGTGATACCGTCGCCATCGATCCGCTGGGCCCGATCCGGCTGACGGCGCCGCAGTCCGGCTCCGTGACCGTGGCGGCGCCTACGTTCTCCTGGACTGCCGTAAATCGCGCGGACAAGTATCAGGTCCTGGTTTACGACCGCTTTCCAGACCTTCAATCGGATACGGACACCGTTAATGGAGTCCAGCCGATTTGGCCGCAGGACGCTCACAATCCGGGAAGCAGTCTTGTGACAGCCCCGGCGCTCACACAGGTCTACCAGGGGCCGGCGCTGGTATCGGGACACACTTACTACTGGGCCGTACTTGCCCAGGACAGCGTAGGCTCGGCGTTTTCCGTCAGCCCGATCCAATCGTTCGTGGCGCCGTAAGCTGAGCGGCCCGGTCCGACCCGTTGGCCCGGTCGGACTGGGCGCCCGTACTAATGCTGGAACCGTATCGAGCGGCGCGGCGTATATCGTATTCAGAGCCGGCATGCCCGCCCCCAAAGCTGGGGCACGCCTACTCGACAGTTTCTGAACAACCCCCCGTGGACAAATCGACCGCCGGCTCCTGCGTTGAGCGGCGGCAGGAAAGCGGGGGCGTCTGTTTTTGCACGCCCCTTCGCTCAATACTCTGGAGGATTACCCGCTTGAAACTCCCGTGCCCATCTTCGCGCCGCGTACCGCCAGGACTGGCATTCGTCCTGGTGGTGCTGCCGCTTCTGGTGGTCCATGCGCCCGCCGCCAGAGCGCAACAAGACTATCGCAATATCTCCAATCAACACTTTCGCACGATCAGCAACGGGCCGCAGTCGGCGTTGATCGTGGACGTTGCCAACTCGGCCGACATCGATGCGGTGCGCCGAGCCGCGCACGCGCAGTTTGCGGCGCAGCTGCAGTCACAGCAGTCCGCACTGCAGCGCGAAGTCCAGTATCTGCGGCGGCACCGTCTGATTCGTCAGGATCAGAGTCTGGTAATCGCGACGGCCGCGATCGCTCGCTCGGGTGGGCGACTGGCGCTTCCGAAAGTCATGCGCACGCGCGCGGGGAACGACCTGACGTTCACGTTTCCGACGGATACAACCGTGCCCGGCCATTGGAGCGTGCAGGACGCTGCCAAGCTGTCTCAGCTCGCGAACCTTCTCTATCCGGAGCTGAAGGCCATCCTGGGAGCCCCCGGCTGGAATGGAAACGTCACCGTGGTCAACCTCGACCCGCGGCTTGGCAAAGTCGACGAGGTCCTCGGCGCGCTGCTCATCATCAACGGCTCCAACGTCTCCATCGATTTTCCAACCTTCGGACACGATCAGGACCAGTTCCTCGCCATGGCGCAGGTCATGGCCCAGGCGTTCCACGGGCCGCTCAGAATCGCGTACGACGCCTGGGAGATCGGAATGGGTCGCGCCGCCGCCGTGATCGCCGCTCAGGACATCCAGACCTACAACCAGACGCTGCTCGATCCGGCGAACGGATTCTTCTATACGGCCGGGTATGACCTGCTGAACCAGCCCGCGCTGGCTAACAACACATTCACGCCGCCTACTAAGAGCAACCAGGCATTCAGCTCGACCACGCTCTCCGGCATGCTCGTTCCGCGAATCGAGATGGCCTCAACAGCATGGCTGAAGTGCTATATCGAGAATCACAGCTTCTTTCAGCAGTTCAATGCCGCCTACTATGCCGCCGCGATCGCGGATCACACTGCCGCCAACGACGTCAACCGGCTGCGGTCGTACGCCAGGACCGCCGATCCCAATGTGGAGCTTCAGACATTCGACGTCTGGTTCGAGCAGCAGCACGTCCTGGATACGAGCGTGACGCCCGGCCCCAAGCTATATTCGTATGTACAGCCAACCTTCCCAAGCACTTCTCAGGCGAACGATAGCGGCGCGGCCGTATTCCTGATCTACTATCAGACCAGCGTGTCCGGCGACGAAACGGATCTGAGCGGCACGAGTCAGGTCATCTACTGGGACTTCACGTTCCAGAATCGGCTGTTTCTTCCGTCCTTCGAAACGGTCACGATCGTAAACGGGTTCGGCAGCGTCGCTCCATTCTTCGTGAATATCGGCGGCACGCCCGCCGACCAGATGCGCGTTGCGATGGACTTCCCCGTCAACAAGGAGACGTCTCGCGTCTACTTCCCGGCGGGAGAGACGGGAACGCTGACCGCCTCAAATGGGTTTTCGGGAGTGATCGTCGGAGCAAACGGCGGCAATTTAGGAGTCGGCTTCGACAACGGCGCCAACTTCAATATAACTGTGACACAGGGCGACTTCGCGGCGGCAGGCAATACGCCGACCGGCTTTACGCGCGCCCGGCTGGTCTTTACACCGACCGGCAGTACGAACGCTATCACATACCAGCGCAACGTCTACATACGAAAGGATAGCGCCTCGGAGGCTGGCATCGAGCCCATCTTCCAGATTGTGGCGCCCGGGCCGACGGTCACGCTGTCGCATACGTTCGCCGCCGGTCCGCAGATGATCTCGCTGCCTTTAAAGCCCCTGACCGGCGACCTTGCGAATGTGTTCGGCGTCAGCCCATCCAAGCTGCTTCTCGCTCACTACCGCCAGGATCTCGCCGTCCCGCCGAATCCCGATAAATATCTGCGGTATCCGTCGTTCCCGCTCTATCAGCCCGGCAATGCGCTCTGGTCTAACTTCTCCACGAGCCTCGCCGCGACGAAGCTCACCGGCGAGAACATGGATGTTCAGCAGGATATCAGCATTCCGCTCGAATTCGGCTGGAACCAGATCGGCTCGCCCTATTCCATTAACTTGAGCACGAACTCGGATCTCTTCATTCAGTATCTCGGCGGTGACGTCGTCTCCCTGTCGGAAGCAGTCACGCTGGGATATGTCGCGAAGGGCGTGATAGCGTTCTCGACAACCACTGGATACAACGACATCGGCTCGACGACCGACACGACGATACCGAAAAACACACTTGAGGCCTGGAAGGGCTACTGGATCCGGGTCCTGACGACCGAAGGCGTGACGCTCTCATATCTCAATCCGAACGCTCCGACACGTGCCGCGAAATTTCGGACGCGTGCGGTTCCGGTACGGCAATCGGACCCGAACGGCTGGGAAGTGCCGCTGCTGGTCCGGGACAGGTCGGGCAATACGACCGGCGCCGTGTTCGGACAGTCACGGTACGGCGCCGACTCGTTTGCACCGGCGCTCGATGTGGCCAGCCCGCCGCCGTTCACTCGAGCGGCGATACTCGCCGTGCGCTTCCCGCACGCCGACTGGAGCGATGGCGTGACCCGGACCGGCGGGACCTTCCTGTCTGACATCCGCCGATCCGGCTCCCACTCCCAATGGAATGTCTCCGTCGGCGTGCCCGTCGGGGGGCAGGACTACACGCTCGCGTGGTCCAATACAGCGGCCGTGCCACGTGGAATGCGGTTGACCCTTGTAGACCCGAGCAGCGGAGCTCGCCGCCTCATGAACTCGACGTCGAGCTATACCTTCCATGCAGGTCCAAACGAGATCTCTCGAGCGTTCCAGGTCATTGCGGAGCCTCATGCGTCCAACCTGGTTCAGATCATGAATCTGCATGCGACATCCCCGCAGGGCAGAGCAGCAGGAACCACCATCTCCTTCGAAACGACCGCGGACGCGGAGGCGACGGTTGAGATTCAATACGCCGGACGAGCGATCCGGCACCTCGCGCGGGGACGCGCCGTGACTGCGGGTGTCAGCCAGTTCGTCTGGGACGGCAGGGACGACCAGGGCCGTGGGTTGCCCGGCGGCAGCTACATTGTTAACGTAACCGCGCGCACGGCGGAAGGAGCCCAGAGTCGCCAGATCGTGCCGCTGCTGCTTACTCGGTAACGCACTCCTGCCGTGCGGGACCAGTTCGGTCCGCCAGGCTGGATGCGGAGGCGTACTCGGGTCGAAAAAGGACAATTCGATGCATTTTCACATATTCCGACGGAACGAGACCACTGCCCACAACCCGGAGGGATCTCCTTCCTTCATGCGAATCGAGCAGGAAAGCAACACTGCCTATACAGGCGACATCCGAAATGCCCACTCTGGCGTTTCGACGGATGGACAGAGTGGCTTGAGCTTTTCGCGGCGACACGCGCTAATCTGGGCTGCGGCTCTGGTATCCATCGTAGTGGGGCTGGCAGGCTGCGGCAGCGGTGGCGGTGGCTCGAGCAGTGGGACGCCTGTCAGCGTGACAGGGCGCGTTCTCCGCGCTGAGACCGGCCTGGCGCCAAACCCGAGCGCGACGGTCACAATCGGCGGGACGACGGTAACAACAGCCGTCGACGGAACTTTCACGTTTAGCGCGCCGAGCAACGCGACGACCGCGGCGATAACCGCGACCGGCTCCCAGACACGCATGATCACCATTGCGCTTTCGTCGACGCAGACCAACAACCTGGGCGATATCTATATCTCCGATACAGGCTATACGGCGACGGTTACCGGCCGAGTCGTGGCGTCGATCAGCGGCGCGATCCAGCCCGTGGGCAATGCGACGGTTACGATCGCGAACGTGTCGGCGGTCACCAAGACCGACGGCACGTTTTCGCTCGCCGAGCTGCCTGTGGACCTGGGCAATGTTGCGGGCACCGTGGGCAAGGTGACGGCTGCGGGATTCGAGGATAAGCCGATTACGGACGTCAACCTTCAGTTCCCACTGAAGGCCGGCAGCAATCCGATTGGCGACCTGCTGATTGCCGCGCCGTCGGGCTCGACACCGCTTCCGCCGTATACGATCAAAGGAGTCGTCCAGGTGAGCGGCCAACCCAAGTCCGGCATAGGCGTCAAGCTCACCACTACCGTGAACGGCACGGTCACGACGCTTGGAACCACCACGACGGATAGTACCGGCACCTACACGTTCTGGGTTACCGCCGGAGCCTATACGGTTCAGGCGACCAATACCGCGGCGACACAATCGACTTTGGTAACGCTCGTCCGCCTTGACCAACCGGTGACGGCTCCTACGATAAACTTCTAGGCCGGCCTATTCACGAACCCGGTCGGCGGGGGACCCCCATACGGGCAGGCTATACGGGTAAACTCCTACGGGTAAATTGAGCCCCCGCCCTACTGCCGGTCAAACGCTCTACTCGTGAATTAGCCGGGCCAGGACTGGTTGTGGGCGCGGCAGACTCGGCAGGACTCCGCGTCCGGCATCGCGAACCTCCGCACAGGAAGGCTCGAAAAGCATGCCGGATTACGACCGCGATCTGCAGACAACGAAAGAGGAGATTCGCGCCCGGAGCGACATCGTGGAGGTGATCGGCCAGTACACCCGGCTGAAGCAGTCGGGCAAGAACTGGACCGGACTCTGTCCGTTCCACGCCGATAAGCGACCGTCGTTCAGCGTGAGCCCTGCGACACAATGGTATCGCTGCTGGTCGTGCGGCGAGCAGGGGGATGTCTTCACCTTCGTCGAGAAGAAGGAGAATCTCGATTTCATCGAGGCACTGGAGTATCTCGCCAATCGGGCGGGAGTTGCCTTCGAGCGCCGCGGGCTCAACCGAGAACAGGTCGGCGAGCGAGAGCAGATGTTCGCCATCAATGCGCTGGCGACACGATACTATCAAGAGCGGCTCGGCAAGAGCCCGGATGCTCAAGTCTATCTCGCAAAGCGCGGCATCCTGAAGCGGACTCAGGAGCAGTGGGACCTGGGCTTCGCTCCGAATGAGTGGGAGGGGCTTTCGTACTACCTGCAGCGGCAGCACGCAGATCTGGGTATTGCGGCCAAACTGGGCCTCATACGGACGCGGGAGGCCGGCGGGGGCAACTACGACACCTTTCGCAATCGCCTGATTTTCCCCATCCACGATGTACAGGGACGCGTGATCGCTTTTGGCGGC
This sequence comes from Chthonomonadales bacterium, assembly GCA_038211235.1. Taxonomy (GTDB): domain Bacteria; phylum Armatimonadota; class Chthonomonadetes; order Chthonomonadales; family Chthonomonadaceae; genus DATGJU01. The sequence continues at coordinate 8,767 of JBBQVV010000279.1, forward strand.
AGGGCGATGGGCGACGACCCTGCCAAATACCTGAACTCAGAGCAGTCGCCGCTCTTCGACAAGTCGCGTACCCTCTACGGCCTCGCCTTCGCTCGTCGGGTACTATCGGCGACAAAGCCGGCGGTGTTCGTCGAGGGCTACGTCGACGTAATCACCACGCACCAGGCTGGTTTCACCCAATGTGTCGCAACGCTGGGAACCTCCATGGCGGAGGAGCACGCCCGCCTGCTCGCGCGCTACAGCCCTCGCGTGATCATCTGCTACGACGCCGACTTGGCGGGCGTGAAGGCGACGCTTCGCGCCGCTGCCGTATGGGAGAGCATGGGACTCGAAGGCGGTGAGGTGCGTGTCGCTCGCCTGCCCACTGGAGAAGATCCCGACTCCCTGGTGCATAGCGGGCAGACGGCTGCTTTTCAGATCGCCCTCGATAACGCCATTCCTCGTGTAGACTTCGAGATTGACCTGGCGCTGCAGCGCAACGCCGTCGATACGGACGAGGGCCGCGGCCAGGCGCTCGCCGAGGTCATCCCCATCCTCGCCTCCGTGCGCTCCCTGACGCAGCGCGATAAGTACGTCGAGAAGGTCGCTCACCTGCATCCGGCGCATGCCTCCATCGGGAGACGA
>JBBQVV010000280.1:0-9343 GCA_038211235.1 Chthonomonadales bacterium
GTCACGATGCCATGAAACGCATCGCTGGCCTCCCAGATGTTCACGATCTGCCAGACCGTCTGACCCTGTCCCTTCGCGAAGTTGTGGCAGAGAACCGGCTGTCTCCCTCCGGCCTCACGGTCACGAATGACGCGCGCGACCTCCTCGTTCAGCAGATCGACCGTTTCGTCGGCCAACACCTTACCGCCAAGCAGAAAACCGTCCCTCTCAAATTGCGCGACCTGTTCGGGGGTTAACATCTCTTCTCCGTCGCAAGCGATCTTCAAGGAGTATTCGTGTCAGACGCGCCAGATTCCTTGCATCGTCCAGCGCGCGATGCGGCGTTCCTTCGCTTTGCAATCCCAGCAACTCCAGAGCAGCCGGCAGTCCCCTGGGATCAACCTGCTTCCAGCGACCGAACTCGCGACGCAGGTCGACGTGACCCCTGTATCCCGCGGGCATTCGAACCGCATGACGACGGCACTCTATCTCCAGTTGACGTCGGTCGAACGCTCCCCAAGAGCCGAGCCAGAACGGCTCGATGCCGATCCATCGCTTGAACCGGGCAAACACCAGCGGATACGGGTCCGCCACATCGGCTTCGTCCTGTCGGATCGGGACCAGGCTCAGGCAGAAGTCGCTCAGTACCGGCTCAACGACAGGCTGTACCACTTCGGAATATTCCTGTCCAACATGCGCTTGGCTGCCGCTGGTGTCGGCTTGCCGTTGTGCTCCATGTCGGATCGCAACCTTCACGGCCCCGATCTCCAAAATCTCGCGCCGGTCCGGCTGTTCTGGCTCCCAACATGTCGCTTCCAGGTCGAAGACGATCAAAGCAGTCGGGGAGCGTGGATCAACAAGCCGATCGAACTTGCGGAGATGTGTCGGCGTTGTGCGGTTCATACTGCCATGGGCCTACTCAAGCACGTAGCGTGGAAACTCGTCCACGCCCGTGTTAAGCGTCAGCGCTTTGTTGACGACCTTGCCGGCAAAGACTTCCTTGAATCGTGTTTTCATCAAACCTATTCTGACCCGGATCGATCGCATCTATACGATCTCAGCGAGGTCCATAACCCCGCCGTTCTCAAACACAACGTTCATGTTGCTGCCGTTGAGCAGCAACATGCCGAGAAGCGGTCGGTCGTCGAGGCTCAGAAGTTCTGCCTCGACTTCAACGTCATGCCACAGGATGTTTGCGGCAAAGACATCGGTCATGATCGAACTACCGTCCGCCAGTTTGGCTCCAGACCTGCGCAGAAATGGAAGCATCAGGGTGCGCACAATTGCTGACGGAAGAGTAATTGTCCCGACATATCCGGTATCAACCACCATCTCAACGGGCACCATCCGTCGATCAGGCAAGATGAATATCAGATCCATCAGAATATGATGATCGGCAACTCGGCCCCTCACCGCTTCGCTGTCCGCTTGAGCGTGCCACCGATCGCATAGTCGGCATCATAGCCGATACGTGCACCCTAGAGGGCGGCGTCCGGCTTGCGCTACAGCATGGGCAGACTGGCTTCAAGGCCGCTTTCGTAGATCTCGTATTCGCCCATCTCGATATCGATCACGAACTGCTTACCGATGTTCTCGTACGTTTCGACCAGATCGCGAATGTGATTCTCGTACCACTCCTTACCACGGGCGCTGATTACAATGCTTGCCACTCGAGAATGCGGCATTGTGTTAGCTCCTGAAGCGTCGCTGAATTCGCCGGATGAGTTAGAAGGCCGAACGTCTGATGTTGATGGGGATAGGCCGGCAGTGCGTGCTCCTTGCCACATTATAGCACGGGGTCATGTCGACGATGCGGCCGCAGATTGGCTCAAGCCAGAGTCTCTGTCCTATCGGTTGTTCTGTACCGTCAGGCTGAGGGCAGTTGTGAATTTTGGATTGGAAATCCTGCGGTCAGTCGTGACTACGATCCAACCTGCTTGCCCGTCCAGTGGAATCAGATCCATTTCGGCCATGGCCTTTGGGGTAGACCTCTTTCAGGTGGATCGCATCCACTCCAAGCTCTTTGATCGGCGCGCTCAGCGGTTTCGATAGATCTCGTAGATCACGCCGTGATCAATCGAAACGATGTAGAGGCTGCCGTTCGGTCCGGTTTGGATGTCAGTAACGGTGCCAAAGCCGCTGCCGAACAGGAGGCTCTCGCTCTCCGTCAGGTCGCTCTTCTTGTTGTTGTCGGCCACGCGATCCTGAAGCCGGGGATCCGCGAACGCAAGGTGCCGGCGGTCCTGACTCAGTTGGAGCCGGAACAGCGGTCCGCCCATCGGCGCCGCCACGCCCATACCCACGAACAGGTCTCCTGCATACCCCGGTCCCAGCGCGCCATCCAGCACAAATCCGATCGCGGCGGGCGCCACGGCGTAGCGCCAGGATAGCTCGGGATCGTGAAAGTTCGGCTCCGGCAGCGAGGTCAGTCTGGCGAGTGCCATTAGCGGCGTTCCGGCGATATTGGTTGGCGGCCAGCGAAGCTGCTGGAGGGTCTTGGTACCAAAAGTCATTTCGATCTGCCTGAAGTCGTTAACTCTGGCGAGGGGCCCCATGACCTGGACCCAGCCCGAATTGAGACCTGCCTCCACCTGGTCGATCTCGTCGTACGTATCGTCGCCGTTTTCAGACATCCATAGCTTGCCCGTCACTGAATCGAACGCCAGTCCGAACGAATTGCGAATGCCGTAGGCGTAAACCTTTTGTAGATTTCTGCCAACTTCGCCCGCAAAGAAGGTCCCGACGCTGAAGAATGGGTTATCGGGTGGTGCGGCGCCGTCGCGATCGACCCGTAATATCACACCCGTCAAGTGCGCGTCGTCCGGCTCGGGACCGCCGAATTGATCATCCGGTGACGGCTCGCCGTGGGGTCCCGGAGTCGGGCCGTATGGCAGGTTCTGCATCCACCCGCGCCGGCCATTGTCGCCTATGACGATGTAGAGATACCCGTCCGGGCCGAACCGGATCACACCGCCGTTGTGGTTGGCCGCCGCAGGCTGTGCGCCATCTCCCTGGTTGGGCGGCATGGGCGCGCCGTCATTCTGAAATGCGCGGAGCTTGATGAGATTCCGGTCGAAGAACATCCCATTTCCGGTCCAGACAAACCGGTCCACTCGATTGCCGAGAAGCGGGACCGCCATCGGGTCGCTGGTGTCCGCGCCCAGGTGCGGCGGGTCCGTGCCTTCTCGCAGAGAGGGATAAAACGGATCGGTCGGATGAGGCGCGATATCGGTCCAGTAGAGGTATACGAAGCGGTTGCGCTCAAACCGTGGGTCGAGCGCGATTCCCAGGAGTCCCCGTTCGGCAGCGTTGTTCACCGCGAGATCAAGCACCGTTGAAGTCGCCCCATCCCGGAAATGGATTACCTTCCCGTTGTTCTTCTCAATCACCAGCATCCCGTCGCCCGGCAGGAACGCGATGCCTATTGGCGCCGGCAGGCTGTCCACCGCAATGCGGACGGCCAGGTTCGGGTCCGTCAGCGAAGGCACGACCACCTGCTGCCGTGCCGGAGCGCGCACAGGTTGCAGGACACCGGACGCGAGAGCGATCAACAGAATGACGGCGCCCATCTGGCTCGCCCTAAAGCCCGTTCGATGCGATGCCCAATTCCGAGCGCGCGTGGGACCGGTTTTTAAGTTTCGCATCGTCCATTTCTCCCTGCACATTTCGTTGACGGAGAGACAGGGGCGGGAACTGCCGCGTTCCCAATACTTCAATATTGGCGACGCGTGATCACTCCATCACTGCGGGAGCCTGAAGGAACTCCTGAAGCCACGCGGCCACGGATGGAGCGTATTCCGTCCGGGCGGCTTCGTCGAGACCGGGCAGGAGCCGATCGTAGGTAAGCGCCCGGCTGATCCGCCCGAGAGAGTCGGCGAGCAGAGATGCGCGCTCGCGGTCGGCCGGTGAGAGCGACGGATCCCAGGCGTCGAGATACGCGTCACGGATCCCTCTAATCGCAGGATCGTCCGCATCCACCTTCAGGTCGCGAGCCGCGGAGCGCAGCAGCACCACAAGTGACATGAACGGATGCGCGATGCTCGAATCCCCCCAGTCAAATACGATCACCTTGCCATTAAGCACGAGCACGTTATTCGAGTGCAGATCATCGTGCTGGAGTGTTTCAGGAATGCCAAACGAGGCCAGCTCGGCGATGACTTCGGCGACTCGCGGCACGAGATCCTGCAATCTTGCGTATTCGTCGACAGTTAGACCATCCTCTTCACCGATACGCAGCACAGACGTGTTCCGGAGAAGGGCGCAGTATGCTGAAACAAGGGCCGTGGAACGGAGGTCCGTGGCGCCGATCGCGAGCATCAGATCCACGCGGTCGGTCAGGTCCCTCTGAATCCGGCCATACAACTGGGCAAGGTCACGCAGCTGCGCTTCTGCTCTGCCGGGCTGCAATTGTGACCTCAGCGTCACACCTCCATCGGCCATCAGCAGCCAGTTGCGGCGGATGTCCGACGCGTACACAAACGGCGTTCGAAACGGCAGCCACGACGAGAGCGCCCGGGTGATCGAGCTCTCATGCGCCAGCGCCTTGGTCGTCGCCTTGAACCAGATGTCGCCCATGTCCGTTGGGATTCGCAGAGCCGTTGCCCAGGGGCGTACGTGCGGCTGTGTGATTTTGCCCGTAATCCGGTAACTCCGCGCGGCGAGCCGCCGGCGTATCCACGCACGCGCCTCCGTGAGGAACTCCGCAGTTGTCCACGGGCTTTCTACGGGCTCGTCAGACATGCGCCTCCTTCATTCGACCAATCAATGGACTTCGGGACGCGGTCGCGGCAATGAATTGTCGGGCTACGATTAGAAAGTGCGCCTGCGCGCACTGCAAGCCGCGCAGGCGGATTTGGCAGACCTTGACCGTGGGTTTCAACCACGCGACTCGCGTGCCCGTGCGCGCCAATCCCCCGTCACGCCCATGCCGCTGATGGGAGGAGTTTACCTTCCCCCGCCGGAAATACAGGCGACCAGAACGAGAGAGGGGAAAGCGACGGTCCGATGTGGAAGCGTTCACTGAAATCTGGTACGGCAGCCGCGCTGCTGTGTCCCGTATTGCTCGCGTATTGCGTGGGCTGCAACAGGGCCGGCTCACCGGACGCCGGGAACGGCCAGGCGTCGAACTGGTCCGTGGAAGAGCGCTTCCAGTCGAGCTGTAACTGCCACTACGGCGGCTCGAGGAAGGCTCCGGACCTTTCGCACATCGGCTCCGACCCGACTCACACGGCAGGCTGGATCGCGGAATACGCAAGTAACCCGAAGAGCAAAGACGCCGGCTCAATGATGCCTCCTCAGCAAGGAAAGGTCTCCTCCGAGGACCTCCAGGCCATCGCGGTCTATCTGGCGAATAGGAAGTAGGGCGGCATGGGCTTGTCCATCCGGCGATTGGCTGCGTTGGCGCTCGCGACCCTCGTCGTGAGCGCCACGCGTGCCCCTGCTCAACAGCCGCCTGTAATCCCAATCGGGCTGGACGCCTACCGGCAGTGGGAGCGCTGGCCATGGCTGCGGATCGGGCAGTTGACCTCGATGCGCAGTACGTACGATCGCAGTGGCGGCAACGAGTCCGCCGACGCGAGCCACTTTCTCTACCAGATTGCGGACGACCGGAACGTGGCGCTGGACATCGAGGGTCCGGGCGTATTGAACTTCGTCCGCTATAACCACTGGCATGGCAGTCCGTGGCACTATCTCGTCGACGGTGCCGACTTCGTTCTGCGGGAGACCAGTACCGCGAATCCGGACCAACCTCGGCCGGACGCGACGTTCGTGCCTGCGAACCTGTTCCCCGAACCGCTCGCATGGACATGGGCGACCACTCGCGGCGCCGATCTAATCGGCGTGCCCATTCCCTTTGCTCGCTCGTTCCGGATGGACTACGAGCGAACGCACTACGGCACGGGATACTACATCTTCAGCCGGTACCTGCCCGGCGCACTGCTCTCCCGGCCGATCCGCGCCTGGGACGGCCGGACGCCGCCGCCGGCCGACGTCCACGCCCTCGTTGCTCGCTCGGGAACCGACATCGCGCCCCAGATCGGCACGGAGCAGGGCCGCCGAATCGGACTGCGAGAACGCCACGGCACGGTCGCTCTGACCAGTGCCGCGCCTATCACACTAACGCGCATCGATTTCGGACCGTCGATGGTACGCGCCCTGGAGCTGTCGGCGCCGCGGGAGCAGTCCGTCCTGTTGGGCCGGGCGCGGCTCCGGATCACGTGGGACGATCGTAAGACCGCCTCCGTCGATTCGCCGCTCGCGCTCTTTTTCGGCGCGGGCACGCTGTATAATCGCGACGGCCGCGAGTATCTCGTCAAGGCTTTTCCGGTGAATATCCGCTTCAGCGCCTCGCGTGTTCACCTGGCCTGCTACTTTCCGATGCCGTTCTTCAAGTCCGCCAGGATCGAGCTGGTCGGGCCGGGTGGCGGCGCTATCTCGGACGTCGAGTGGAGGTTGAGATACGCTCCACTGTGTGATCATGCTGAAGCGATGGGGTACTTTCACGCGACCTACGCCGACCATCCCCACCCGGAACCGGGGCGCGACCTGGTGCTTCTGGACACGCGCGAAGCAGAAAACGGCGGCGACTGGTCGGGGCACCTCGTAGGCACCTCGTTCATCTTTTCGCACAATGCGGACCTAGGTACACTCGAGGGGGATCCGCGGTTCTTCTTCGACGACAGCCGCACGCCGCAGGTCCAGGGAACCGGTACCGAGGAGTGGGCCGGCGGCGGAGACTACTGGGGCGGGCAGAACATGACGCTTCCGTTCGTCGGTCATCCGGTCGGCGCACCTGGTCCTGGCGCGGCCCGGAGCGCGGAGGATCGGATCGAGTCCGCATACCGCTATCTCCTGGCGGATCTGATGCCGTTTGGTCGAAACGCGCGTATCGGGCTGGAGCACGGCGGAACGAACCAATCCGTTGAGCACTATGAGACCGTCGCCTACTGGTATGGCGCGCCGGGCGCGACACTGATTCGCACCGACGAGCTGCTCGTCGGCGATCTGTCGTCGGAGCGGGCTCACGGTTACGTCTCTCCGCAGGCTTCCGAGCCGGCAACGACTATCTCTCGCTACGAGTGGGGCGTGGACCATGTGGATGGGAGGCAGATCTATCCCGAGGATACGGATCGCGGCCGAGTGATGTCGGGCACATCCGAGTTCACGATGGCTCTCGATCCACGCAACGTGGGAATACTGCTGCGCCGCAAGCTGGACTACAGCTATCCCAACCAGCGCGCCGAGGTGTTCGTCGCGGATGTTGCGCGTCACGGGCAGCATGGCCATGCGGACCATTGGCGCCCGGCAGGGATCTGGTACCTTGCCGGCTCCAACACCTGCGTCTACTCCGATCCGAAGAGTGAGACCGGGGCGGCGCAGCATATCGTCCAGACATCCAACCGTCGATCCCGCGACGATGACTTCCTGATCGGGCGGGCATTGACGCGCGGCCGCTCGTCGATCCGCGTCCGCATCCGGTTTACGCCCGTCTCTCGGCCACTCTTCCCCGGCTATCCTGTTCCGACGCTCGGCTGGAGTGAGATGCGGTATACGGCATACTGCTACGTGTACCCTGCCCGACGCTAAAGGAGCGACATGGACGATCACAAGAACATTGCCCCGCCCCCCGCGCTCTCCGCTATTCTTGAGGAGACGCGCGCGCTCGGGTTTGGGATGGCGTCTGACATGCAGACGGGAGCGCTCCTCCGAACGCTCGCCGCCTCACGCGCCGGTGGAACGCTGCTAGAGCTCGGGACCGGCACCGGAATGTCGGCGGCGTGGATTCTCGACGGTATGGACCCTGGCTCGACCCTCTTGAGCATCGATAACAATCCGGTCGTGTCGGACATAGCGCGACGACATCTCGGCGGCGACCTTCGGGTGCGGTTTGTGGTCGGAGACGGAGCGTCCGTACTTGAGACGCTCCGCGGCCGGCTGTTCGACCTGATCTTCGCCGACTCCTGGCCGGGCAAGTACGACCATCTTGACGAGTCCCTGGCGCTTCTCCGTCCCGGAGCCCTGTATGTCATCGATGACATGCTGCCACAGCCAAACTGGCCGGATGGGCACGCGGCGAAGGCAGACCGCCTGATCGAAACGCTGGAGAAGCGTGACGACCTCATCATAACGAAGCTCAACTGGTCAACAGGCATTATCCTTTGCGCTCGGCGATGAGCCGGCGCGCCGACCAGTTTATCTATTGGTCGTACCCGCCGGGCGCCGCGCAGGGTTCGATGTGGCCTCGTCCGCGCTTCCCCGCACCTCATGCTCGCGAAACGCGCCGAATACAGCCGCGTAGTATCATTGAAACCCTATGCTCCCCATTGTCAATCACGTCTCAAAAGCAGCAAAGAATGGCGTCACGACGCTATATGACCCCGTCAATATGTTGGACGGATCGAGATCAATCCACCTGAACCCGAAACCAAATGGAGGAGGTGCTCGCTTGCGCGAATGTATCCTGTGGTCAACCGTTATCGTCTTTTTGGCACTCTCGACATCACCTGCCGCGGCGCGGAAACAGGCGGCCGCCAGCAAGCTGCCGCCGGGCGATCAGATAGTAGCGCGGTCCGTACGTGTTACAGGAGGCGGCGCCTGGGATAAGTTTACGAGCTACGATTTGAAGGGAACCATCTCGATTCCGGCGCGAAATACGAACGGCGATTTTGAGCTTGAGGTCAAATATCCGGCCAAGCTGTTGATTCGCCAGAAGTTTGCGGCCGTCGGCAATATTCTCCAGGGCTTCGACGGCACGTCCGGATGGACGAAACAGGGATCGGCTCCCTCGACCAACATTACCGGGGCGGCGCTCGGCGCAATGAAGCAGCAGGCCGCGCTCGCGCTTCGCCCCGGCCGTTGGAAGACGTTCTACTCCGGCGCCGAGACCATCGGGATCGTAAAGGTTGCAAAGTCCGATGCCTACAGAGTGCGGATGAAGTCAAGAAGCGGCGAGGCGGAGACGCACTACTACGATATTAAGACGGGATACGAAGTGCGAGTCGACGTCGTGGCTGTGACGCCCCAGGGCAGGTTTCCTGTCGAACTCTACTCGTCGGACTACAGAACGGTGGGTGCTGTCAAGTTGCCCTTCAAGATCCGGCAGCTGGTCGGCCCGACCGAAATCGCGATGCAGATAACGGAGACGAAGATGAATGGACCGGTGGCCGACTCCGTGTTCGTTCGTCCAAATTAATACGATGATAGCGATTCATAACATCTTTAAGACGTTTCAGGATAAGAAGCGCGGCGCGATCCGGGCCGTAGACGGAGTCTCGCTTGAGGCGTGCCCGGGTGAGATCTTTGGCCTGCTCGGACCGAACGGCGCCGGCAAGACGACACTGCTGCGTATCCTGGCGACTATCCT
>JBBQVV010000281.1:0-9334 GCA_038211235.1 Chthonomonadales bacterium
AATCTTGCGGGCAAGCAGGAAGCAGATACGGCTGCTCGGGTGAATAAGGAAGATATCGGGTGCTCATACGGTAACATTAGATCGCTATGGAACCAAATCCTGCAATCTCGTCAAAGATCTTTTCGTGGACAGGCTCCTAGCCATGTTGTCCATGGGCGGTACCAGCTTTCGTGCCGAATCGTACTGTTGATCCGAGCTATATTAGCTCGGCGCGGTTGAGTTGGTCATGCGTTTGAGATAGCGACGGTAGAGTTCGCAGCGAAAGACCACTTTGCCGAATTCGTTCTGACATAGGACGCCTGCTGAAACCAGACGAAAATAGGAATCTTGATTTGGCTGTGCATTCCCGAGGAGAACCGCACTGACGTATTCTCGGACTTCCGGCAGGCGCGAGACGGAGATCAGAATTCGCTTCAGGTGATCGTTGAAGGGTCCTTCGTCCGCGTCAGCGTTCGCCATCAGGGTCGCAAGGGATTCGCGGCCGGTTGCCAGGGCATCCAGCGCGCACCTCGTCAAGAAGGGTTGCCCGCCAATGAGCGCGTGAAGGGTCTCCGTGTCGCTGTAGCTTGCGAGCGGGCCGCCGTAGCGCGCATTCAGGTCGATAGTTTGTTGGATATTGAAATCTTCGAGATTAAGTCTACGTCCTACGTTGAACGGCGACTGATTCAGATCCTGGATGAACAGGTGAGCCTCGGTTGCATAGGCGATGACTACCGTCAGGTTGCTCCATGGCCCGTCCGGCTCCGTTGAGCGAGAGTTGTGCCACGATCGGACCAGGCCGAAGAAGTCGGACGCGAATGGGGCGGCAAAGAGCTTATCTACTTCGTCCATGTACCAGACAAGGGGCTGATCCGCTCCGTCGAGAAGGTCGCGGAGGAAGTTCTCCATGTTCAAGTTCGCGCCGAAGATCTCGTCCCAGTTCTCCTTGAAGTCGTACTGGAACTTGACCTGGCGGTCAATTGTCGCCGCCAGGAGGCGATAGAACGCCTCATCGGAGTTCATCTGCGCCGTGTTGAACTTTTGGAAATCGGTAACGACGACCCGTCGACCGGATTCGCGTGATCGCTTCGCGCCTTGAGCCAGCAGGGAGGTCTTGCCGATCTGCCGCGCCCCCTTTACTAGTAGAATGCTCTCCTGCCCATCCAGAGCGTGTAAGAACTCGGAATCGCACGCTCTACGGACGTAAAACGGGGAGTCGGGAGGGACCGCGCCACCCACCGGCTCCAGCCTCAGCCCCTCCGAGCAGGGTCTCAGTGGCTCCGTGATCGCCGAAACCAGCTCCGCAACCAGCCTTTCGTCGTCGCCGGGACAGGACCAGCTGAAGAAGTGGAGCGGCTGCAGTATCGACGCGACCGGCCCGTCCACCCTATCGTCAGCTCCAATTCGGACCGGAAGGAGCACGGGCTTGCCGGTGCGAAGGAACTGATCGTGCGCCGTCTCAATCTCGTATTCCAACATTTCGCTGCGCAGGGATTCTGGTGAGACGATCGCGATGACGGCATCGGAACGCCTGATCGGCTCTTCGACCGCCTGCGCCCAGGCGGCACTGATCTTCTGCTGGCTGTCGACAAAGACGTCGTGTCCCATATCGCGCAGCCGCGCCTCAAGTGTGCGCAGTACCTTCGCGTCCGGTTCCAAATTCGGCTTGTAGAGAAGCATCACGCTCTTGTGCGCCGCACCCGGCTTTGCGTCCGCAGCGCCGGCGTCATTCGACGTAACTTGCTGGACACCTGGCGGCGTGGTAAGGCCGAAATCTGGCCCGGCAAGGGTATAAATCGATACGATAGAGCCATCGGCAGATGAGTAGTCGGACACGGGGTGAATGGAGGGAGACCATTCGGGAAAGTGCTTCAGCCAATTGGCGTACTGCGCGGATAGGAGAATGTGGCCTGCTTCGCCGAGTGCCATAACTCTTTGAGCGGTATTGACGCCCTCGCCCCCGAGATTGTCGCGACCACCGGCGTCCATCTGCGGCACCACCAGGCCACTGTGAATTCCCATGCGAACGTGCAAACCCCCTGGAGGCAGTGACCGGACGATCTCCACCGCCGTCTGCACGGGCGCGAGGACGTCGTTGAAGAAGATGAGCGACAATCCGCGCGTCGCGGGGAGCACTTCGACCCCATCGACCGTCTTTGCCGCAAGATAACCAGCTGTTGCAGTGACGAGCGACGTGAGCTTGTGAGATTGGCGTAGACGATCCGCGGTGACCACACGGGAGCCATCGATGAGTTCGAGAGCCAACACGTGTGCGATCCTGGCAGCGCGATCGCTTCGGGCGATCGATGAGGAGGCAAGAGTTTTCACGGCCGACCCGAATGGCTCCAGCGCGGCTGCCATCTCCGCCGCCGAGCCGTAGCGTTCACCAATAGGTTTGGCGAGCGCTCTGGTCAGTACTGCGCTCAACGCCGCGGGAACTTGGGCGGCCGGAGCAACGGGCTCGTCTCCTGTGATCGCAAGCAGCAGCGGATAGAAATCAGGTTGCGAGTAAGGCAGAGCGCCTACAATCAGTTTGTAGAGAATGACGCCCGCGGCCCAAATGTCCGACGAGGGCGAGTAGTGGCCCTTGAACGCTTCCGGGGCCATGTACGCTGGCGTTCCCGCCATGTTGGTGCTGTTCGCCTCGGGCCGCAGAACGCGTGTCAAGCCGAAGTCGGTGAGGCGCGGCTTGCCCTTCTGAACCAGTACGTTGCCCGGCTTCAGGTCGCGGTGAATAAGGTTCGTCTCGTGGAGGTGCTGTAGTCCGTCGAGTATGCCGCGTACCATGACGACGGCTGCCTCGAAAGACTGTGCCCTGCCGCCCTGCGCCGCCAGCCAATCCGCCAGCGAGCCGCCCGCCACGTACTCGCTCGCGATTACCACCTGGCCATCGTACACTTCGGCGTCGAGCACCGGAACAATGTTTGGATGCCCGCTCGCCTTAAGCCAGATCTGTGCCTCCTGTCGAATGGCATTCAGATCGGTATCGGCATCGTGGGGCAGTTTTAGGGCAACTTGTGTGGTGAGCAGTGAGGAGCGCCGCTCCGCCAGCCATACCTCGCCGAAGGTGCCGCGACCCAATGGCCTCATCAGTGCATACGGGCCGATGGCGTCTCCGGAGTGAAACATGAATGAAGATACCTTTCGCTCGATCCCGTCCGTTCTATACAATGGGATTGAACCTGGATTATGCATGACGGGCACGGAGGCCCATACGGGCAAGCCCGACGCTACATTGGTACGGGCGAGTGGTTCGTGAATGCAGGTGAATTCGGCGGACGCGCGGCGAAAGCCTGCATGGTTTGGGCTTGATGTCATCTAAATCAGGCACTCGTCCATACGCACGAAGCGTGCCTATGGCGAAGGTTCTTACGTTCACACTGCGATCGCAGTTCGCTCAATGTGCACGATCGTCCTGCACGGGCAGATCTGTCGGCTTTGCGCAGGAGGACCGCAATCGCTCGCCGAACTAGCGGGCATCCCCGGGAAGTGTAACGGAGAAAGGGTCTTTGATGCGAGCGATCGTTGCGGTCGTCGTGGTTCTGGTTATCCTTTCGCTGGCAAATGCGACATGGCGAGAGAGGCGCGCGTCTGGCCGCGTCGAGATCGAGCTCTCGGTCTGGGGCATGCCGTTCGAGAACGCACTCTATGTGAACGAATACATACCTGAGTTTGAGCGCCGCAATCCGAAGATCAAGGTCCGCTTCCACCACTTCGACAACTACACGAGCCGCATACTCATGCTGCGGGCCGGTGGTATCGCGCCCGACGTGATGCGCCAGAACACCAGCTACGGTGCGCAATACATCCGGCGCGGCATGAACCTCCCGCTCGATGGGTTCATGGACGGCGAGGACGGTATCGATCGGTCCGACTTCATTCCAGTTACCTGGGAGGCGCTCAAATTCAAAGGTCGCACATACGGCATTCCACAGGATATCAACATCCGCGGGCTTTTCTACAACAAGGACCTATTCGACGCGGCGCACATTCCGTATCCCGATGAGACGTGGGACTGGGATCGACTCCAGGGTGCGGCGGCCAGACTGTCGGATCCCGCCCAAAACGGCGGACGGAAGGGCGTTGTCGGCCTGCTTGCAGGCTTTCACTGGAGCGACTGGATGCCGTTCTATTACCAGGCCGGTGGACGAGTCTGGAAAGCAGACAAAACTATCCCGGACATCGAAAACGATCGTGCCACCGAGTCGATCACGTTTCTAAAGAGCCTGTCGGGCGACTTTATGATGAGCCAGTCCACGAGCGAGCGCGGTGGGCTCGGTCCGTTCACGTTCTTCCAGAACGGACAGGCGGCCATGCTGATCGACGGCTCGTGGCGGACGCCCCAGCTGAAGAAGGACGGCAAGGACCTGCACTTCGGCGTGGCCCCACTTCCGCACGGGAAGGAGGCGATGTCGATCAGCACGTCGTGCTTCTGGGGAATCAGCGCGCAGACGCGGCATCCGGCGGAGGCCTGGAAGCTGGCAAAGTTCCTATCGAGCAAAGAGGCGCTCATTCGCTACTGGCAGACGCTCTGGGTCGCGCCGCCGGCCCGTTGGTCGGCGCTCCGTGCGCCGGAGTTCCGGATCGTCACCGGCGCGGGAAAGTACAGTCCGGGCCTCTCCAGTGATGCGGAGTTTCGCGAGAAGTGCCGGTGGATTCCCGATGTTCTGGAGCACGACCAGACCACCATGGAGTTCATCGGTCCGTTTACGAACCAGCTGAACTCGAAGCTGGACTATGCGCTGGAGACGATCCTACTTCAGAATGCGGAGCCGCGCGCGGCGCTGCACAGGGCGACTGTCGAAACCGAACAGCAGATTCGCGAGGCTGAGAAGACTTTTGTCCGTTGACGCGCAGGCGGCGGGTTCGAGTGACAGCCCGGTCGAGGGGAGGCAAAGCGCTGAGATGGAGGAAAGCTCATCCGGCGGCTCTTCGGGCGGAGGGCAAAGCGCCGGGACGGCGCTTCCACGGAGGCGGCTGTCGCCGGCCTACGATTTCGTTGGAGGCGCGCTGGCGCTCATTTTTCTTTTCCAGGTGATCCCATGTCTGTGGGGAATCGGCCTCAGCTTCTTCCGATATGATGGAATCAACAGCGCGCAGTGGGTCGGAACCGACAACTATCGCCGCCTTATCGTGGACTCTACGGTGGGATCGTCCCTCCTCGTCACGCTGAAATATGCGTTTGGCGCCGTACCGTTGAGCCTGCTCGGCGGGCTTGTAATCGCGCTCGTGATCGACGAAAAGTGGTTTCGCGGAAAGACGCTGGCCCGAACCCTCTTCTTTATGCCGAACGTCATCTCCCTGGTGGCGGTTGCCTTCGTATGGGAGTGGCTGCTCAACCCGAAGTTCGGTATCGTCAACGGGGTCTTGCACGGAGTGGGGATCCGCGGGCCGGCATGGCTCAGCGACCCACGAACCGCCCTATGGTGCATCGTTCTGCTCCAGGTTTGGCACGGGCTCGGCTTCGCGGTAATCGTCTTTCTGGCCGGGCTGCAATCGATTCTGGATGTCTACTACGAGGCTGCGCGGCTCGACGGAGCCTCGCGGTTCCAGCAGGTTTGCCGTGTCACGCTTCCACTGTTGATGCCTACCGTGATGTTCCTCTCCATCATGGGGTTCATCGGGGCGTTTCAGGTGTTCCAGTCGGTCTTCATGATGACAGGCGGGGGACCGGCCGACTCTACGCGTGTGATCGTATTCTACCTGTGGCAGGTGGCGTTCGACCGCGTCGAGCTTGGGTATGCATCGGCGATCGCGGTAGTGGTCTTCATGGCCGTGCTCGCACTGACTCTGGTTCAGTGGCGCTTCTATCGTGACCGTGTCGAGGTGCTAAGTTGAGCGCCGCCGCAACAGGCCCGGAGCGCCGGCCGGCCTTGTTTACCGCGCTCTGCCGCGGCCTCATCACGGTCGGCCTGTACGCCGTTGCTCTGTTTGTCGTATTCCCGTTCGTCTGGATGATCTCGACCTCACTGAAGCTGGAGAATGAGGTGTTCTCGTGGCCGCCACGGCTGCTTCCCATTCCGCCGGTCTGGGGAAACTATCCGGAGGCATGGAACATCGCGCCGTTCGGCAGATACTTCGTCAATACTGCCATTGTGGCGGTAAGCGTGACGACGGTCAGCCTCTTTCTGAACTCGCTGGCGGCGTATGCCTTTGCCCGGCTCCAGTTCCGAGGGCGTGATCTACTCTTCCTGCTTCTGCTCGCAACCATGATGATCCCGTTTCAGGTCACGATGATCCCGACGTTTCTGATTCTCAAGCAGCTGGGTTGGCTCGACAGTTACCTCGGCCTTACGGTCCCGGGATTCGCCGGCGCGTTCGGAATCTTCATGATGCGCCAGTTCATGCTTTCGGTTCCGGAAGACCTGCTGGACGCTGCTCGGATCGACGGCTGCACAGAGTTCCGAATCTACGCCCAGATCATGCTGCCGCTCTGCAAGCCTGCCCTGGCGACTCTGGGGGTATTCACTTTCATGGGCGCCTGGAACGACTTCATGCTCCCGCTCCTGGTGGTGAAGAGCGGCGACATGCGGACGCTCACGCTCGCGGTGGCGGCCCTCTCCAGTGGGCTGTACGTAATGAGCTTCCCACTCATGATGGCAGCGTCGACATTTATTATTGTCCCGGTAATCGTGGTCTTCCTATTCGGCCAGAGATTCTTCACGCGGAGTATCGCGCTGGGCGGGTTGAAGTAAGTTCGTCGCGCGGCTCCGCGTCAAGTCGTGTTACAATAGTTGTGAGAGCTTGGAATTTGGAGGTTATTCTGGATGACAATGACGCAGTATACGGCCGTGGTGAGATCTGGGTTGCTGCTAGCGCTGCCGACAGATGCCGAAGAACTTCACTTGAAGCCAGGAGACAAGGTACAAATCCAGATTGGTTTTGAAGCGATGGATACCCCCCAGGTCGCGACAAACAAAGGAATGCTTGCCGCACTGCATGAGATCGCTGAGCGTCAAAAGGGAAGACGGCATACGGACGCGTCAGATACGGCTCGCATGTTAAGGGACGCAAGAGCCGGGGCAATGTGGGGCCAGGATTCCCTTGAGTAGCGCTCCCGTCGGCGCCGTCGTGATTGACGCTAGCGTTGCAATAGCTATTAGTGCCAGGGAGACCGACCGTGAACCTAAGGCGAATGCGGAACTGCATCGCTACTCGACCGCTGGATACACGTTTTACGCGCCAGGTGTGATCGTCGCGGAGACGCTCTATATCTTATGTGGAAAGTTGCAGCAGGGACTACTTACGACCGATGAACACGCCCAGGCGATCCTCGATTTTGAAACGCTCATGGCAAATATCCTTCCGCCCCCTGGTGGAGAAGTGTCACTGGTAGCACATGCGGAGGCCATCCGTACCGGTTATGGGTGCAGTCGTTCGGCAGATGGAATCTATATTGCGCTGGCTGAGTTACTGGCTCAGAATGTACCGGCGGTTATTGTGACATTTGACCAGAACATGCAGAATCATGCGGCGCGCAATGCTCCCACAGTAAACGTGCAGCCCCTTTCCATCTAGCGTCCCTTCTTAGCGTCCCTTCTTGCACACCGACAATCTGGACTGCGTTCTGTAGCCGCCCAGGACCTACTCCATCTTCGTTGCGATCCACCAGGTGGTGCCGCCAGAGTCCTTTACCCCGCCGCGCTTATCCTCATCGTCTTTCTTGACGGGCTCCTGCACGGAGATCGCGCCGGCGTTTAGGGCGCGCCTGTAGGTCGCGTCGACATCCGCGACGTAGACGTGAACGTAGGAGGGCACTGACGGCCACCCCTCCACGCTGTCAGCCAGCATCACCACCGTATCGTCGACCCGGACCTCTGCGTGCCTGATCCTTCCGGAATCATCCGGGAAGCGCCGGATCTCTACTGCGTCGAAGACCTTGACGAGAAAGTCGATGGTGTTGCTCGCGCCGGAAACAATCAGATAGGGTGCAACGCCCGTGTATCCCGACGGCTTATATGTACTGCTCATGAACGTACCTCCGACCACTCGATCGTAAACTGTCAGCTTCCGAGACTACTCCACTGCCGGTTGATATTGTACCATGGGCCAATTGAGGGAAGGAGGCGGCATGGCTTTCAAAGGGATCCGCGTTCAGATCTTAGCGAGATGCGCGGCGCTGGACGGCCATACGGCGCATGGCTGATCTCTGATTTACGTGTATCGAAGGACCTGCGGGCTGCGGGTGTATAATGTCGGTGTACGATTATGTCCGCGGTCATTGTGACGCCGGACCGGTTATTGCGCCCAGTATTGTGGGGAGAAGTAATGGAGCAGTTGCAAGCCTTGCGGGACCACGTGGTGCGCCTGCTGCGTGGCGGGCACGCATTTGACACGTTCGAGGTCATCACGTCCGACGTCCCGCCTGAAAAGCGCGGCGACATCCCGGTGGGAGCGGAACACAGTGCGTGGCAGATCCTCGAACATATTCGAATCTCCCAGCGCGATATCCTGGACTTCAGCCGCAACGAGGATGGCTCCTACGTCGAGAAGCGATGGCCCGACGAGTACTGGCCTGCCGTTGCCGGCCCTCCAAACGATGAGGCGTGGGATCAGTCGATCGAGGAGTACCTTGCAGACAGGGAGGCCATCGAGGCACTGGTTGCGGATGACGGTCGCGTCCTGTTCACTCCGTTTCCATGGGGCGATGGGCAGACTCTGCTGCGTGAGGCCCTCCTTGTCGCCGACCACGCGGCATACCACCTGGGACAACTCGTAATCCTCACAAGGCTCCTCGACGCGTAATCTGCGGCTCGACCACATCCACGACCCTCGATTGTGAGCGATTCCGCTTCACGGAGATCCCTTTGACTAAGATTTCACTCTCCGCCGCAAGGGCGCTCCATCTCGCCGCGCAGGGACTGTCCGGCTGCCGGACGGAACCGGGTCAGAAAGCCGACATTCTGGATGCGGCCTGCTTCTTTCCCATCGACCACTTCCCCATCTACCGCGCACGAATGCTCGAATTCGCTGAAACGTCCGAAGGCACGATTGGAGCATTGTCCGTTTCATCCGACGTGCGACAGCGCGTTCTTCAACGCGTCCGCGAACAGGGCCGGTCTCGCTCGGCGCACTTTGTGCGCACGGAGGGCAAGGCCGGAACATGGTGGTCGTGGAAGTCGGAAAAGATAGCACTGGAGATGCTTTTTAATGCGGGAGTGTTGATTATCGCGCTGAGAGAGGGGTTTCAACGCGTCTATGATCTGAGAGAGCGCGTGTTGCCGGAGTGGGACGACAGAAATGCGCTGTCAATAGAAGAGGGAGTTAGGTCACTCGCGCTGCTGGCGGTTCGGGCACTCGGTGTTGCGACGGCACCCTGGGCTATCTGGTACTTCATGAACTATCTTAAAAGACC
>JBBQVV010000282.1:0-9274 GCA_038211235.1 Chthonomonadales bacterium
GGATGAACATCCCCAATCGGTCTCGGACAAACCAGTCGGTATCGCCTTGCGTTGGCGCAGGTTTCAGCATCGTCAGATTCCCTTCGTAATGGAGAGGGAGCTCTACCGGGGGCGGTGAGCTACCCGCCAGCGTCACCCGAGTTGCCGGGCCTATCGATGAGAACGTAACCGAGTCTTTCGAGTATTCGGCGCATCGCGAAATCCTGGTCGGCGAGTTCGCATTTTGCGCGGCCGCGCTCGTTTACGATGTAGTTCGTGAGGAATGAGGAGACGGCACTCGCAAACCCCTGGCCAACATGCGCATCCAGCGTACGGACGCCGGCCAGCTGCCAGTCGCCCTCCGGCTGTCGCAGGACCGCTCCGACGGAGAGAACCGTGCCCTGCCGGACGAACGCCGCAAAGCCGTAGCCCTGGGCGTGCCATGACAGCCATGTCTCGTATGTCGGTGGCTCGACGCCGCGCGTCAGGAGCATCTGCTCGTACCGGTAGTAGTCCGCCTGTGGGGCGAGCCACCGAACGCCCTCGTGGGCGGTCGGGCGAAAGCCGGCCTTCAGGCAGAAATAGGCCGGCTTTTCGGAAGGCATCTTACAGCAGCCCTAGCTCGAGCTTCGCTTCATCCGTCATGCGGTCAATCGTCCAGGGTGGGTCCCAGACCACGTCGAGCTTAACGTCGCTCACGCCGCCAATCCCTCGAATGGCGTCCTCGACTTCGAGCGGCAGGGAGCCTGCTGCGGGGCATCCGGGGGCGGTTAGCGTCATCACGACCTGAACGAGGCCCTGCTCGTCAACCTTCACGTCGTAGATCAAACCAAGCTCATAGATGTTGACAGGTATCTCCGGATCGTAAACCGACCTGGCAGCCTCGACTACCTGGGATTCTATTAACCCGATCTCGATCGGCGTCAACGTCGTTGTGTTCATGGATTGTCTCGCGAATCTCTCTCGGCGGGCCCTACCGCGCCGTCGCCGGCTCCCGCGAAACGGCGGTCGCCAGCTCCTTGATGCGCTGGACCATCCCGACCAGGCCGTTCCGCCGGTTCAGAGTCAGGTGCTGGTCTAGCTCCAGATCGGCTAGAAGCCGCTCGATATCGAATGTCAGGATCCTGTCCGCCGGTTGGCCGGAATAGACTCGCCACAGAATGGCGACCAGCCCCTTGACGATCGCCGAGTCACTGTCCGCCACAAACTCCACCGAGAGGGTGCCCGGCACGGCATGCGCGACTACCCAGACGTTGCTCTGGCATCCCTTGACGCGGCTCTCTTCGGTCTTAGCGGCGGCGTCCATCGGCGGAAGCTTCTTGCCTAGATCCATCAGGAACTGGTACCGGTCGGCCCAGTCGTCGAACATGGCGAAGGCCTCGCGCACCTCCTGCGCCTTCGCATCCTGAGAATTTTCCGTCACCCGACCATCTCCTGCACCCGCAGAAGACCGTCGACCAGCGCGTCAAGCTCCTCCCGCGTATTGTAACAAGCCAGCGAGGCGCGAACGGTTGCCGGAACGCCGTACCGCTGCATTACCGGATGGGCGCAGTGCTGTCCCGTTCGGATAGCGATGCCGGATGCGTTAAGCAGGGTGCCTACGTCGTGCGGATGGATGTTTCCCAGTGTAAACGAGAAGACGCTGGCCTTCTCCTTCGCAGTGCCCATCATTCGAAGGTTTGGAACTTCGGCAAGCGCCTGGGCGCCGTACTGCATCAGTGAGTGCTCGTACGCGGCAATGTTCTCCATGCCGAGTTCGGTCAGATAGTCGATGGCCGCGCCAAGTCCAATCGCACCTTCGATGTGAGGCGTACCCGCCTCGAACTTATTCGGCAGCTCATTGAACGTCGTCTTCTCGAAGCTGACGGAGAGGATCATATCGCCGCCGCCCTGCCATGGGGGCATGGATTCGAGCAGGCTCTTCTTTCCGTATAGCACGCCAATTCCGGTCGGACCGTAGAGCTTGTGCCCTGAGAACACAAGGAACTCGCAATCGAGCGCGCGGACGTCGATCTGCATGTGGTAGGCCGACTGGGCCGCGTCGACCAGGACCGGCACGCCATGCGCATGGGCAATGCGAATGATCTCTGCGACGGGGTTGATCGTGCCGAGCGCATTGGACATGTGAGCGATTCCGAGTAGCTTTGTGCGCGGAGTCAGCAGCGCGGCGAACGTGTCCATATCGAGCTCGCCCGAATCGGTGATTGGTATGACGCGAAGTCTGGCGCCCGTCTCCTCGCATAGAAGCTGCCACGGCACTATGTTCGCGTGGTGTTCCATCGCTGACACAAGGATCTCGTCGCCCTCGCCGATGTTCTGGCGCCCGAACGTCTGAGCGACCAGGTTGATGCCCTCAGTGGCGTTTCGAACGAAGATAATCTCCTCGACGTATTCGGCGTTCAGAAAGCCACGAACCTTCTCGCGGCCGCCCTCGAACGCGCGAGTTGCCTTTTCACTGAGAAGGTGGTTTGCCCGGTGAATGTTCGAGTTGTACTCGGTGTAGTAGCGACAGATGGCGTCGATGACCGACTGCGGCTTCTGAGTCGTGTTGGCGTTGTCCAGGTAGACGAGCGGCTTGCCGTAGATTTTCTCCTTCAGAATAGGAAAGTCTTCGCGAACCTTCCACACATCGTATGCCATGTCTGTAATCCCTTGGGTTGATAGGTTCTAGGTGCTGGGTTATAGGTTATAGGGGCAGTTCCTCCCAACGCCAATCGCGCGCTGCATCCTAGAATCTATCACCTAGAACCTATCATCTATAACCTAGAACCTGTTCCCTAGAACCTGCAACTGAGAGTCCAGAGCCTCCCGGACCGCTTCGACGCGGATCCTGCTTACGATGTCGCTTGCGAAGGCATACACAAGCAAAGCTCGCGCCTGGGCCAGCGGAAGCCCGCGTGTACGAAGGTAGAAGAGTTGATCCGCGTTCAGCTGTCCCACCGTTGCGCCGTGCGTACACTTGACATCGTCGGCAAAGATCTCGAGCTGCGGTTTGGTGTTGATCTGCGCATTCTCGGAGAGCAGCAGCGTCCGGTTGGTCTGCTTCGCGTCGGTCTTCTGCGCGTCCTGTCGCACGAAGATCTTCCCATTGAAGACGCCGCGCGATCGGCCGTCAAGAATTCCCTTGTATACCTCGTGGCTGTTGCAGTTCGGCATGGCGTGGTCGATCGTCGTATGGTTGTCCACAAGACGCCGGCCGTCGACAATGTACAGCCCGTTGAGGGTGCACTCGATGTGCTCCGCGCCGAGCATCGCGAGCACGTCGTTCCGAGTAATGGCGCCGCCAAATGTAATGCTGTGCGATGAGAACGTGCTGCTCCGGTTCAGCCGTACATTCATCTGCGCGATATGGAATGCGCTGTCGCTCTCTCGCTGCAGCTTATAGTGATCGATATTTGCGTGCTCGGCCAGTACCACTTCTGTAACGGCGTTGGTGAAGTAGACCGCATCCTGTACCCCGGCGTAGCTCTCCACCAGCGTTGCGCCGCTATTCTCCTCCGCGACAATCAGCGTTCGCGGATGCGAAACCGAGTTACCCTCGGTCGCAAGGTAGAGCACGTGGATTGGCTGCTCGATCGCAGCATCTCGCGGCAGGTAGACGAACGCTCCGTCCTCAAAAAATGCCGTATTGAGCGCGACAAATGGGTGCCGTTCAAAGTTCGCGTACCGCCCCAAGTGCGGCTCCAGCAGTCCGCCGCTGCCTCGAAGCGCGTGGGAAAGCGGTGTCACGGTTACACCGGCCGGCAGTCTGGTGATCGTCGAAAGATCGGGAGCGTACCGGCCGTTTACGAAAACGATCTGGGGAATCCCTGGGAACGAGAAGGCTTCTACAGCCTCCGGCGCGACCATGTCGGGGCTCGCGGGGTGGAACGGAATCTCGGCGATCGGCCGGATGTCTGTAAAGCGCCACTCTTCGTCGTTACGGCCGGGAAATCCGAGTTCAGCGAAGCGGCTCTCCGCCGCCCGCTGCAGTGGAGGAAGCCAGGCCGGTAGATTGGAAAAATCCCGCTGTGCAAACATCGTGGAATAGTGATAGGACTGTGTCACGGTACTGTTCATTAGTCTACGCCGCCTCTGCTTCGACCCAGCCATACCCCTCGCTCTCCAGCTTGACGGCCAGCTCTTTGCCGCCGGACATGACGATGCGGCCATCGAGTAGTACATGGACATAATCGGGAACGATAAAGTTGAGAAGCCGCTGGTAGTGAGTAACGACGATCACGGCCCGGTCCGGGCTGCGCAGCGCGTTTACGCCCTCCGAAACTGCCTTTATTGCGTCGATGTCCAGGCCCGAATCGGTCTCGTCCAGGATGGCTAGCTTCGGGTCGAGTACCGCCATCTGGAAGATCTCATTGCGCTTCTTCTCACCTCCCGAGAACCCCTCGTTTACCGGCCGCTGAAGCAGACTAGAATCGATATGAAGGATCTTGAGCTTTTCCTTGACCAGCGCCAGGAACTGCATGGCGTCCAGCTCCTCGAGACCGCGATACTTCCGGATTGAGTTCAGCGCGGCCTTTAGGAAGTAGGTGTTGTTGACGCCGGGAATCTCGACCGGATACTGGAATGCCATGAACAGACCTTCGCCCGCGCGCTCCTCAGGCTCCATATCGAGGAGGTCTTTGCCGTTATATAAGGCCCCACCTCCGGTCACCGTGTATGATTCGCGGCCGGCCAGCACGTTGGCCAGCGTACTTTTTCCGGATCCGTTGAGACCCATAATGGCATGGATCTCCCCCGCGTTGACGGTGAGATCCACGCCCTTGAGTATCTTCTTGCCGCCTACCTCGGCGGTTAGGTTCTTGACTTCAAGCAATGCCATCGATTTCGCTGTCCTTGTCTTGTATCATCCGTCGAGCCCTTACCCTACGCTTCCCTCCAGGCTCACGCTCAGGAGCTTCTGCGCTTCGACCGCGAACTCCATTGGAAGCGTCTTGAACACCTCCTTGCAGAAGCCGTTCACTATCAGGTTGACCGCGTCCTCGCTCGATAGTCCTCGCTGCCTGCAGTAGAAGATCTGGTCCTCGCCGATCTTGGATGTGGAGGCCTCATGCTCTACCTGCGAGGTTGTATTCTTCACCTCGATATACGGAAACGTGTGGGCGCCGCACCGATCGCCGATCAGCAGCGAGTCGCACTGCGAATAGTTCCGCGCGTGCTCAGCCCCGCCGTTGATCTTGACCAGGCCACGATAGGTGTTCTGCCCTTTGCCCGCCGAGATGCCCTTCGACACGATGGTGCTCCGAGTGTTCTTGCCGATATGGATCATCTTCGTGCCGGTGTCCGCCTGTTGCCGGTTGTTCGTGACGGCGACGGAGTAGAACTCGCCGACGGAGTTGTCACCAAGCAGGATACACGAGGGATACTTCCAGGTGATTGCGCTACCCGTCTCCACCTGAGTCCAGGTGATCTTGGCGTTTGCCATCGCCTTGCCCCGTTTGGTTACGAAGTTGTAGATTCCGCCTTTGCCCTCTTTGTCGCCCGGATACCAGTTCTGAACGGTGCTATACTTGATCGTCGCGCCTTCAAGAGCCACCAGCTCCACAACGGCGGCGTGAAGCTGGTTCTCGTCGCGCATGGGCGCCGTGCAGCCCTCGAGGTAGGATACGTAGGCGTTGTCGTCCGCGATGAGCAGTGTCCGCTCGAACTGGCCCGTGTCTTTTGCATTGATCCGGAAGTAAGTCGAGAGCTCCATCGGGCACCGGACGCCCTTAGGGATGTAGCAGAACGATCCGTCGCTAAAGACTGCCGAATTCAGGGTTGCGTAGTAGTTGTCCGAGTAGGGCACGACCGAGCCGAGATACTTCCGTACGAGGTCCGGGTGCTCCTGTACCGCGTCGGAAAAGGAGCCGAAGATGATGCCCATCTCGGCGAGAGTCTTCTTGAACGTGGTAGCAACGGAAACGCTGTCGAACACGGCGTCGACGGCGACGCCGGACAGCCGCTTCTGCTCCTCAAGCGAGATGCCGAGCTTGGCGAACGTCGCCAGAAGGTCGGGATCCACTTCGTCAAGGCTATTCAGCGTGACCTTCTGCTTTGGCGCCGCATAATAAATGATGTTTTGGAAATCGATCTTCGGATAGGTGACGTTGTGCCACTCCGGCTCCGGCATCGTGAGCCAGTGGCGATAGGCCCTCAGACGCCAATCGAGCAGCCACTCCGGTTCGTTCTTCTTGGCTGAGATGAGGCGGACGATCTCCTCCGTCAGTCCGCGAGGGACAGTCTCCATTTCAATATCAGTGACAAATCCCGCGTTATATTCTTTGGATACAAAATCATCTATGGCTTGTGTCGCGGTGGACATGATCGTTCTCCGTAGTAGCAAGCATTTTTTGGCGCGAGCGACAGACCACTCCGAGTCGATCGCACGCGAACTCCCGAAACGAAAATCAGTTGTGGCGCACGACCTGCATTGAAAGTCCCGGGAGCGACTCGTGTCGTGATTTGAACGACGCGCCCTGATCTGTGTGATCGTCCTGCGTGATTTCCGCCAGCGAGATCATATTCAGCATCTGCAGCATCCGTGTGTTGATCCGCTCCAGCGGATGGCGAATCGTACACTTATCGTGCTGTTCGCAGGGATGACCGTTTAACCGGAAACACTGTGCGATCGCCGGAGTCCCATCGATGATCTCGATAACACTCCCCACGCTGATCGACTCCGGCGACCTGCCGAGTCTGTAGCCGCCAGCTGGTCCCGCGGTCGATGCCACCAGACCGGCTCTCGCGAGCCGCTGAAGGACTTTGGCAAGGAGCTCGACAGGTATATCGTACTTCTCGGCGATCTCGCGAGTATTTGCGGCGCGCTCTGATCCGACCTCTGTCAGGTAGGACAGAGCGAGCAGGGCGTAATCCGTCTTCTTGCTCAGACTCAGCATGGCCGGTAACGACCTCCCAAGCGACCCGGGACTATGTACGATTAGTCCAGTCTCCGATTATTTTGGTCGGATATATTGTAGCACTCATCGCCAGGCGAGTCAAGCGAGAAAACAGGCGCCTCGGCACGGAAGGCTGCCCGTTGGGATCCGCTGAACCGCGGTAATTGTCAGTATTCGAGCAGGCTAAGCGACCGGCCATTCCACATCGCAGAATTGCTGCAGGTACATATGCCGTTTTCACTTCACTAGTCGCACGGTTGGCACGGTAAGTGCACCGGTAATGGTGCTTGTGCTCTGTAAATGACGTGCAGGCAGTTGTTCACTCGAATCGCGAGCTAGGGGAACGAAGCCCCGGCTCAAAGAAAGGAGCCTTATGCGCTTATCTCTTAAAGCCCTGACGCGCGCGGTAATCGCTGGCGCCTCGCTGCTTGGCGCGGTTTCGGCCAACGCATCGCTGATTCCCACTCTGACGGGAACGGCGAACAACGGTTGGTTCTTCTACGACATCGATCTGTCGAAGTCGTTGGCGTCCAACGACGGGGCGAGTTACGTCACGCTGTACGACATTCCGGGATACATCGCCGGGTCCGCGACCGTACTTACCGGAAGTTTTACCGCAGTGGACGAACTGTCGAGTCCGATTCCGTTCGGCCAAACCACGGCGGATAGCCCGACCCAGCTCAATGCTAGGTTTATCTACAATGGTTCGGGCTTTGTCGGTCCCGGAACGGTGGCGACCGTTAAGTTGCAATCGATCTACCATACCGTCGGAGGCGACAACGTCAAGTACGATGGACAGGATCGAAAGTACACCGGCAAGCACTCGCTTGAGGGTAACACCGGTCTCGTTGATGGACCTGCGATACCGGAACTAAGCATGCTGCCGATATGCGGCACATTGCTCGGACTCGGTGGCCTGGCTTTGCGCCGTCGCAAGACGGTCTAGGTCAGTTTCCAGGTGGTAAACCTGCGATCGGCCCCTTGCCTTCCGTGCAAGGGGCCGATCGTTGTTGAAGATACTCACAGTGAATTGAATGCGACTTTATGTACCGTTGACGGCGCGCAGCATCTCGTGCCACTGCAGACCGTCAGGCAGTTGTGCGCTTGAGTATTCTATGTGGATGACACGGCGGTGGCTCGGAGACAGTGCGGGCGACGACGCGTGTAGCAGTAGCGGCCTCATCAATAGCACGCCACCGGATTCTACCATACACACCTCTTCATTTGTCTGCGAGCGCAGTTCTTCGATCCGCACGGAATCCAACTTGCCATCGCGGTGCGTGCTCGGCAATACACGTAACGGACCCGAGTAAAGACGACAGTCGTCCAAATGCAGTCGTACCGCCAGCATCCGTTCAAGTATCCAAATCGGGGCCTGCGCGTGGACAACACCTGCCTTCACAGTCCACAGTCTGAATCCCTCAACGTCACATCGACGCGCGAGCGCGACTGTAAGGTCCTGGTGCCAGGGCACCTTCCAGTTGGCGCCGGGCAGCTTGTCGAAATAGATGGCGCGCACGGCGAAGCATTCGACGCCAAGATAGGGTTCGACAAGAGAGCGGAGCAGAGGGGACGCCGCCAGCATGCGAATTGCAGGCACTGAGTGAAGCAGATTGCGCATCGCAAATAAACTTTCGCCTGCAAGGCGGACTCTGTGCCGATCGACATGCTCCAGGTCGTACAGGACGTCAGCGATGACTGATGAATCGACAACATCGGACACGGTAGCAAAACCACGCTCGTTAAGATCTCCGTCAATGACCATCTGCGCTCCCGTACTTACGCGCCCCGTGCTTTGACCAGTCTCCGAGCTGCACATGCTCGCTGACGATACCACGATTCTCTCCGACGGGTCGAGGGGGACCGTTGTTTGCTTTGGACATCGTTTTAGGATCTTCATGACCTGACCTTCGAGGGCCCCGACCAATCGGCGGCTGTGTGCGTGGTATAACGTATGAATGAATACGGATGCCGAGGACTAATGGACGCAGAATCCTCTGTGGACGGTAGGAAATGTACGACGCAGAATCACCCGACGAAGACGAGTTAATTGACGAAGTCCTGGGCGAGAATCCACGTGCGAGCCAACTGCGGCTCATGCGTGCGGCGCTATCGGAGCGGCGGACTGCATTTCTGGAGGAACTTGAACGAACCGAGGATGATTCTGAGCGCGCGCGGCTGGGCGCCAGGATCCGGACGCTGGAAAAGCAGATCGATGCGCTGCGGCAGGAGGAAGGCATAACGGAGTTTGTCGAGAACTCAGTGCGTGTCACTGCGCGAAAGGCTGCGATCGACGAAGACGAATAAGGCAGCCCGTTACTCTCGGGGAGGCTCCGGTATCAAGAACGAAACGATGACCCCGATAATGGGAAGAAGGCCAAGGTAGAAAAGCGAAAGTTGATAGTCGGGATGCGCTGCCT
>JBBQVV010000283.1:0-9250 GCA_038211235.1 Chthonomonadales bacterium
AAGAAACTCAATACCGAACTGAACAGCGTTTTCCATGAGAACCAGGTCTATCGCATCGACCACTATCTCGGAAAAGAGGCCGTTCAGAATATCCTTGTCCTTCGCTTCGCGAACCAGATATTCGAGCCACTCTGGAACCAGAAGTACATCGACAACGTTCAGATAACGGTCGCGGAGACTCTCGGCGTCGAGGGACGCGGGGCCTATTTCGAACAGTCGGGGATCACGCGAGACATCGTGCAAAACCATGCCCTGCAGGTACTTACCCTCATTGCGATGGAGGCGCCTGCGTCACTCTCGGCGGACGACATCCGTGATGAAAAGGTCAAAGTCCTGAAGACAGTTCGGCCATTCTCGCTGGAGGACGTAGCGCTATGGACCGTTCGCGGCCAGTACGGTCCCGGCCTCGTCGACGGAAAACCTGTCCCGGCCTACCGTCAAGAGGAGGGCGTAAATCCACGGTCGGACACCGAGACATTCGCCGCGTTCAAGTTTCAGATCAACAACTGGCGCTGGAGCGGCGTGCCCTTCTATGTGCAGGCGGGCAAGCGGATGCCTCAGCGCGTTACGGAGGTCAAGATCCAGTTCAAGGCCGTGCCCGACGTGTTGTTCGCCAAGATGCCAAGCGCCCAGATAACTCCTAACATTCTGAGTCTTAGGATTCAGCCGGACGAGGGCGCTTCGCTGGAGATCGGCAGTAAGGAGCCAGGCCCCGAGATGAACGTCCATCCGGTCCGCATGGATTTCAAGTATGGCGCGGCCTTCCACGCGCCCATCCGAGACGCGTATGAGCGTCTCATCCTGGATGCGATCAGGGGCGACGCTTCACTTTTCGCGCGCAACGACGAGGTCGAGCTGGCCTGGGCGGTGATCACGCCTATACTGGATGCCTGGCGAGATCTCTCATGCCCGCTGTTCCCCAACTATGCGGCAGGCACATGGGGGCCCGAGGCCGCAAACGCGCTCCTGTCAGATGGCCGCGCATGGCATCTGCCCAGCTGACCATCCGACTCTCTAATGTCTCCGCCAATGGAGTCGGAACGACGGAGAGAACCTATGGCGCCGGCACGCAGTGGCGCTCAAAGCTTACACATCGTAAACGACGTCTGACAGTCGGAGGGCGCCCGTGTCTGCCATTGGACCAGACGATCCCCTGCTCGATGAGATCGCGCTCAATCCGAAGTTTCGTCATAATGAGGGCGCGCTTCTGCGCGCGCTGCTTCAGGCGACGGACTACGGTATCCTGCTGAGTGGGCTGGACCGTCAAGACATTCTCGCCAACGACCGAATGGGCCAACTGTTTTCCTGCGCCCCGCACGAGATCGTCAGGTCCGAACCTGAGCTCGTCCGCCGGCAGGCGCAAGCCCGCGTACGACTTCCGGAAGCATTCGAGGAGACGCTGCATCGCGCCTACGCCGATCCATCCTCGACTTTCGAGGATGAGCTCGTGTTGATCGATGATCCGCCGCGCACCTTGCGCCGATTTACGGGACCTGTCCTGGACCACGCCGGCCGCCCGCTGGGGCGTCTCTGGACGTTTCTCGACATTACGGAGATGAAGCGACTGCAAGCCGCCATCGAGGCGCAGCTTCGGGCCCGCACCTCCGACTTCGAGGCGACCCAGGACATCCTCCAATCGATGACCGACGTTTGCCGCCTGGCAACAGAAAACGTCGCGACGGAGGACCTTCTTCGAACCGTGCTAAATCGACTTGGGAGGCTGCGAGGCCTGCGCGGCCTCGCGATACTCTCACGCGCGCCTGATGGGAAGTCTGCCGGCTCCATCGCGCTACCGCACGGACGGGATGCAGCTGATATCCACCCTTGCGCGGCCGCCCGCGCACTCGATCGGCTGCTCGGCTTAGAGCCGCAACACGCGCGGCCCCCAACCAGCGTGCGAGACGAAGACGCCGCGCTGGCCGAGCTGCTGAACTCTAAGAATGTGCGAGCCTTCCCGCTGCAGTCTGAGTCCAAGGTTTTTGGTATGCTCCTGCTTGCATTCTCTCCCGACTCGGGCGAAGCCGCACAGGCACGCTATCGATCCGAGCAGTTGGAACCGCTCGCCGATCAGGTCGCACAAACGCTGGACACGCACCGGCTGCAATCGCAGCTTCGAGATACCGTTCGATCGCTTCGTGCGGCGCAGGGCCGAATGGTCGAGGTGGAAAAACTCCACACTGCCGGCACGCTTGCGGTGAGCGTGGCGCACGATATTCGCAACATCCTATCAACCTTACAGATGGAGATGGATCTTATTCCAGGCTCCGCGGAGCCGCTTCGACAGCAGTTGAACCGGTTCTCCACGCTTACGCATCGGCTTCTTGCATATGCTCGGCCCGGGGTGCTCGAGCTCTCTCCTACCAGTCTTTCCGAGGTGATTCGCCGGGTGGTGGCGCTCGTGCGCGATCTAGCCGACGTGCACTGCGTGCAGTTGCGCTGGAATCCGGAGCCTGTGGGTCCATGGGTCGCGGCGGATGCGAATCAGCTGGATCACCTGTTCGTCAATCTATGCCTCAACGCCGTTCAAGCGATGGCGGAGACCGGAGGCACTCTTTCGATCGGCATCGCGGTCGAGGAGGGATGGACGATCACGGCGATAGAAGATACCGGTCCGGGAATTGCCTCGGATGCGCTGCCTCGCCTGTTCGATGCGTTCTTCACTACCCGAGCGACCGGATTCGGATTGGGACTCTTTAGCTGCAAGCGCATCGTTGAGGAGCACGGAGGAGAGATCGAAATCGAGAACCTGTTCTCCGGCGGCGCTCGTTCGACCGTCCGCCTGCCATCGATATCGCCGTGAAGCACCCATTCCCGCAAACGCTGCCGTGCGGCGACCCCTGTCTATTCAATCGCCGTTATCCGCCAATCTGGAGGCGCCCGTGCCGCGGCTTCTGTTAGTTGACGACGATAGGTTCCTGTTGCGCGCTCTAGAAAACCTGCTGTCCGCGGAAGGGTACTATTGCCGGTCCGCCGTTAGCGCGGAAGAGGCTCGTGACGCGTTGCGCGGAGAGCCGTTCGACCTGATCGTCCTCGACATCGGTCTCCCAGATCAAGACGGCATCAGCCTCTGCCGCCAGATTCGAGCTCAACATCGCATGCCGATCTTGATGCTGTCCGCCCGAAGCGATAACGCTGACAAGGTTATTGGGTTGGAGGTAGGTGCGGACGACTATCTTACGAAGCCGTTCATACCTCGTGAGATGGTCGCGCGCGTCCGCGCCCAGCTTCGAAGGGCACTCGAGTACAGTCGGCCGGAGGAGTCGCGCAGCCAGATCGTTCTCGGTGAGCTTGTGGTAGACGTGGATCGCAGGGACGCCATCAGCAGCGGGCAGCCATGCCACCTCACAGAACGGGAATTCGAGCTGCTGAACTTCCTTGCGCGCCACAGAAACCGCGCGTTGGCCACTGAGTGGATCTTCGAGAACGTCTGGGGATACACGGCAGAGCTAGGCGTAAAGGCGCTGGCGGTATATGTTCGCCGCGTACGGTCGAAGATTGAGGCAGACCCTAACTGCCCGAAGTTTCTGGTCACGGTGAGAGGCTACGGATATAAGTTGACCGACGGCACGATCGAGGGAGACGGATTGTAACAATCTGTGTAGAGTTCTGTAATCTTCCTGTAACCTCGGCCGGGTACTATGATCGAGGGTGCGCCATCACGGATCGCGCTGTCCGTCAACTAGACGCGCCCCACCATTGTGCTGTTCGTGCGATGTGCGGCTCCATCCAAGTCCATCGCCTGTTCGACATCAGAGAAAGACGCTCCCAATAGGAGGTGTGCAGATGAGACTCTCGCTTCGGAAGGCTGCGCTGTTCGCTAGCGCGCTCGCAATCGTGCCGGTCGTACTACTGTCGCGCGCACGAGGTTCCGACCACGCCGATACGCCGGCAATCGCGAAGACGCCCGGCGCGGACCTTACCGACGTATTTATCTTTCCGAGTCCAAACCCGGCAACGCCCAACAATGTCGTACTCGTGATGTGCGTCCACCCGCTCATCCCCGGCGTGACGGCGGCTACCCCTGCTCCAGTGTTCGATCCCAATGTGCTCTACCAGTTCAAGATAGACAATACGGGTGATTTCGTCGAAGACAAGGTCATCCAGGCGAAGTTCGTCGGGTCCGACAGCAACCAGAAGGTCCAGATATCCTTCGGAACGCCAACAAAACTCGGTACCGTGACCCAACAGCTGTCTCCTGACTCAGTACAGGGAGTCTACAACCAGAAGTTTACGACTTCAAACGGAATGACGGTATTTGCCGGTCCTCGCGAGGATCCGTTCTTCTTCGATCTGGCTCAATTCTTGACAATTCTGCCGGACCGCGCGAGCCCGCTTGGGTCGTCCTTTACCAACACATCCGGCTCCACGGTGAGCACGGCGCCGGCCGATCCGGATATGCCAATGGCCGGCGCATTTCGGACGCCGGGACAGGCAAAGGACTTCCTGAAGGGCCTTAACGTTCTGGCTATCGTGGTTGAGCTGCCTAAGTCGCAGCTCATAGGGAGCGGGAACGGCAAGATCAACGTCTGGTGCACTACCAGCCTGTAACCCACGTCGAAGAGGAGAATTGAGATGCGAGTTCCCAATCGAAATGTGGTCTGCATTCTGGCGGGCCTGGCCGGCGCTGTCGCACTTTCGGGATGCGACGGCAGCAGCAACAGTGGGACCACGAAGACGTTTACCCAGATGGATCGCCTGGCTCGACCGGCAGTCAACGAGGTGTTTGCTACCGTGGCGCCGACCACCGCGGGCTCGACCGGCCGCCACCAGGTCAATGACACGAACAACCCGACCGACGATAACAACGAGCTTGCGAAAGACATCCAACTGTTCATGAAGCATACGGCCGGACGGTCGGACGCGATCACGAATGTCGTTAAGGCGGTGCTCGTGCCGGATGTTATGAAGGCCGATCTCTCTCAAAGCACCACAAAGGCGGCATACCTCGGTGTCGAGACCGGCGGCGCCACGGGCAGTAAATTCGGAGGGCGCGCTCTGACCGATGACGTTGTGGATAGATCCCTGGGAGTCATCTTCGGCAAAACCGTTTCGGACCTGGGCCTTGCACCGACTGACGGTGCGGATATACAGGCACTGACTACCGACAACGTCTCCGCCTCGACGGCGCCGAAGCACTATCAGGACGGCAGCGCAGGTTTCGGCGCGGCACAATTCCCCTACCTGGGACCGCCGCAATAGTCGGGTCGATGATCCACAAATGAACCGCTCGAATACCACAAAATGGAGCGCGCGTCCCTGCGATCGTCCGGTCGATCCTGCATGGCTATTCGCGGGACTGGCCGGCATCGCCGGAGCCGCCTGGGCAGTCTGGGCCGGAGGGCACGCGCCCTCCAGGCGCCCAGTTGCCGAGCGTCCGACAATCGCGCGAGCGCCATACGATCCCCATCGGACGCGTCAGCTCGTCGCCTTCTTCGCACAGCGGGTCCGCGAAGATCGGAAGGACTGGCTGAGTCTCTCGGTCCTTTCTGGCCACTATCTGGAGCTCTGTCGCGAGACCGGCGATATCGGAGACGCCGTGCGCGGCGAGGCGTCCGCGCGGCAGTCGCTAGCGCTATTTTCACGTGCCAATGATGCCGCGCGCTCACAACTGGCTATGAGCCTGTTGACGCAACATCGCTTTTCAGAAGCCCTGACTGAGATTACTCCAACGTTGCGACCAGGGATGAAGGCGCCGCCGGAGACCTCGCCCCAGGCTCGCCTTCTGCGGGCCGAAATCGCCATTGAGATGGGCGACTATGACGCGGCGGCCGGAGCGATGGCGGCACTGGGGCATGAACAGACGGGGCCGAACGGTTGCGCGCTTCGCGCCCGAATGCTGGAGATCAATGGACAGCCGGAGCGAGCGCTTGACGCGATGCTTCACGCGGCCCGCCTCGCCGACGCCGGCATCGATATGCCTCCGGCGAGCGCTGCGTGGTACCATATGCGGATCGGCAACATCCTTGCCGATCTCGGTCGAGCCGACGACGCACAGCGCGCTTACCAGGATGCACTGGCCATCTTTCCTCAAGACTACCGAACCTTGACCTCGCTTACGCGGCTGGCGGCGGGCCGCGCGGACTGGCAGTCTGCGCTCGCCTGGGGTAAGCGGTCGGCGGCAATAGTGCCGACTCCGGAGGTCGTCGCCCTGATCGGCGACGCATACTCGGCATTGGGAATGTCCAGGGAGGCCGGAGAGCAGTATGCGCTGGTCGACACTATCGCGGAGCTTGCCCGTGCCCAGGGATCGATCTACGATCGCCAACAGGCGCTGTTCTGCGCGGACCACAATCGTAACCTGGACGCGGCACTCGCGCTGGCACGCCGAGAGCTGCGAATTCGGCACGACATCTACGCCTACGATACCCTCGCCTGGGTCTGCTGCCGCAAGGGCCTCCTGAGTGAGGCGCACACGGCGATGGCGCGAGCGATAGCGCGCGGAACCCACGACGCGCGCCTTTACTACCACGCCGGAAATCTGGCTCTGGCACAGGGCGACACGGCCCTCGCAAAAGCGGACCTGTACAAGGCGCTGCGAATGAACCCCTATTTTCTGCCGTTTGCGCCGCAGAGGGCGCGCAGACTGCTCGCACAGCTGGCCCGCAATTGAGTTACGATCGCCTCGTGCGCCGATGGAGGGCGTCGAGGTGGAATCGGTTTAAGGGCCATCTTGAGCGCATCGAAGATGACATTTACCAGCGGCAGTCGACTGCGCCTGATCGGTCGCGCGCGTCCCTGCAGACCCTCTGCGCCTTCTCGCTTCTCTTCTGCCTCCTCACTGCGCAGGCGATCGCGCATCCCATGGGCAACTTCTCGATCAATCACTATGCGCGGTTTGACTTCGGAGCAAAACAAATCTCCTTGCGGTATGTGTTGGACATGGCCGAGATTCCCACGATCACCGAGATCCGCGCGATCGATGTCGACCACAATGGAGCGGTCAGCAATGGAGAGCTGGCGGCGTATGCCACGCCGGCATCCCGGCGGCTATGGTCCAACATCGCCCTGCAGGTCAACGGCCGTGAGACGACCGGACGAATGACAGCGGCTGCCGCCCAGCTTCTCCCTGGCGCCAGCGGACTGCGGACGCTCAGAGTTACCTTTATCGTCAGCACGCCGCTATCGACTTTCGCCGACAAATCGGTTACCGTGACATACCATGACTCCAACTATGCCGAGCGTACAGGCTGGAAGGAGATCGTAGCCGATGCCTTCGGCGGCCTGGCGCTGCAGTCATCTACCGCCGCTACGACCGACCGCTCCCACGAATTGACCGTCTATCCGACGGACCCAACTCTGGCTCCTCCCCAACAGACAGACGCGCAGATGAGTCTCAGGCTAGAGCGGGGATCAAATGGATCGCGCGCTGCCGCCGACCTTGATGCAGCGAAACGCCAGGTCTCGTCGAAAGCCTTGCGGCCGACGGGCACCAGAACTCCGCAGGACGCGTTCACGCAGGCGATCTCGCAACGTAAGCTGACAATGGGAGTCGTCCTGATCGCGCTTGGTCTCGCGTTTCTGTTCGGGGCGCTGCATGCCCTCTCACCCGGTCACGGCAAAGCCATGGTGGCCGCCTACCTGGTTGGATCGCGAGGAACCGTGCGGCACGCCGTTTTTCTGGGAGCGGTGATTACCCTGACGCACACCATCAGCGTCTACATCCTGGGCCTGGTCACGTTGGCAGCGGCGCAAATCATCGTCCCCGATCGCCTCTACCCGGTGCTCAGTATCGCGTCTGGTTTTACGATCGCGGGAGTTGGCCTCGGGATGCTGTATGCTCGGATTCGGGACTGGCGGGAAGACGCTCGCGAAGGAGCGGACTGTGCCTGGGGAGAGGAAGCCGCTACACCGGTCCTGCCCTCGGACGCCGAAGTTTCGATGAAATCGCTCGCGATCCTTGGCGTGACCGGGGGCGCGCTGCCGTGCCCGTCTGCCCTCGTGGTCATGCTGGGCGCGATCGCTCTGCATCGAATCGCGTTCGGAATCGCTCTGATCGGTGCGTTCAGTCTGGGATTGGCGGCCGTACTGACGGGGATCGGCATTCTGGTAGTTCGGCTGCGGCATGTGGTGGACCGTCTGCCGCTCCACGAACGCTTCACGTCGCGCCTACCCATAGTGAGCGCAGGCCTGGTCACGCTGGTCGGATCGCTCATAATCGTTCGAGCACTCCACGGCCAGTTTTAGATCCTACAAGTCTCGAATTTGAATGAATCCAGTCCTGAGCGCGATCCGAGGCGCGGTTGCCGCGACTGCCGGCGTACGTTCAGTCTCTGGCGTGGGGGACTTGCAGGAACTCCGGGCTGGGCGTGCGCTGTCCGGGCGCGGCCGGCACGAATGCGGCCGCCGTAAGGGGTCCGCCGAACACGGCCCCGGTATCCAGGCCGATCTTGTTACGGCTGATGAGCGGACGTCCGCTCCGCTGGGGCGTGTGCCCGAACACGACGATGTGTCCGTCGAAGTTGTGGCGGGAGGAGAGGAACGGTTCCCGGATCCACAGTCGCGGATCCACATGGCGCTCCCAATAGTCGCCCTCCCAGGTCTTGCCCGGCGGCAGAAGTCCGGCGTGGACGAAGTAGTATCTCTCGGTGATGTGCTCGAGTTGAGTATCTCGGACGAACTGCCAGTGTTCCGGCGGGACCGACTCCCACCAACAGGAGAAATCGTCGACGTGGTAGTTCAGCAGCGTATCTACGCCGCCGTTCTGAAGCCAGGTCATCATCGGGCGGCTGTGCATCACATAGCCCGGTTGCTCCGCCGGCTCCGGAGGAGGTCCGTCTCGCGCATCCAGCATCAACTGCTCGTGGTTGCCTCGCAGAAACACAACGTTCGGGTGCTGGTTCCGCAGCTGCAGCAGCGTCTGTATTACCGCTCGCGAGTCCTCTCCCCTGTCAATATAATCGCCTAAGAATACTAGCTCGTCCTCGTCTCTTAGGGGTCGATCTCGGATGATCTCAATGAGTTCGAGCAGCATGGTGTGCTGTCCATGAATGTCGCCAACAGCGTAGATCAATGCTCGACACCTCAGACCGTCTGTAGATTCCCAGCGCCGCTCGTGCGGCTCGTCGCTTAAGCGCGACAGTGTTCAGGGTAGGTTCCGAAGATAGCGATTATCGTCGTCGACTAGAATTGCTTTCGGTTCCACAGGCTCATCGCTCAGGCAAAAGGCAACGATGATGACCTTGTGCCCAACCTTGACACGGTGTGCGGCAGCTCCATTAACGATGATTTGCCCGGACCCCGATTCGCCTTC
>JBBQVV010000284.1:0-9248 GCA_038211235.1 Chthonomonadales bacterium
TCGCCCGCCGCCAGGGATGTCGAGAAGTCGTCGAATTGCGTGTCCAATGGTTTGTTCCTTCGCGATCCGGGTCGTAACAACGTGGCCCGAATCGCACGCTCACAGATTACGAGTAGTAGTCGTGGTTGGTTGAGAGTGGAAGCGCGCTCCCCGCGTGTCAAAGGACGCATTTGTCATTCGAAGCTCATCACCCATGTCATTGGGTTCCGACGCAGCCCAGTGGATGATCCCGGTGATCCACACCGCGTAGATATCTGCTCAGTGGACATTCTTGCATCGACAACAGGTCGCCTGTATGGTCCTCGATTATAACCTCTACCTCACGATCTTGCGAGCCCCATCGGACTTCGTAAATGCTATGGTTCCCAAAATCTGTACAGGGTGTGGGGTGCGCTAAAAGCTTCCACTCGGAGGGTTCGCCGGAAGGCAAGAGGGTGCGCAGCCAGGTGCGCGCAATTTCAGCGGCCTCGCGCGGGGCTAACGCGTGCCCTTCGTTCCCGGTGAGTCGAATGTCGGAATGACGTACGCTGACCACGTGGGCGGTTACGCTGTCCCACGTCAGTACAACAGCCGCGCCATCCTGCTCCGGTGTTATCTGAACCACAAGTTCAGGGACTGGAGTGCGATCAGCATCGTAGTTCACACACTGTGACATGGCCAGACTCACCGGCTCGGATGACATAGTGATCTGCCTGTATAGCTCCGCGCTCCGGTCTACCATCCGGATAATCCTGTCGCTATGCGCTCCCACTGAACCACGCAACTGAAGTTGAAGAGCGCCAGTGACCGCAACACCCATCAGGAGGGCCATTATCAGTAGTTTCTTCGAGCCTGCAGCGATCATGGTTTGTGTAACCTTCCATCGCATCAGAACTGAGCGGTCCTGGCGCGACCTTCCTTAACCTCGATCGGGTGATGCAAACCTCACGGTTTGAAACTCAACTTCCGGCCGGTGATGTTCCGCGAGCCGTTAACGAAGAGGGTATCGTTGTTCGGCGTACCGGTCGCGCGATCGAGAATGGGATTGTAATAGTCGAACCCGGTCAGTTCGCCGTCAAGGTCCAATATCCGGTAGACCGCCCGCTGAAGATGCCCATCATTTTCATGCGTCTCCTCGATGGTGTCGAAGTAGTTGTAAAAGGTGAACAGTCCGGGCTGAATGCCGCTGCCGGAAATCGAGTTGCCAGCCAGGAACAGGAGAACGGTCCCACTGTATGGCGCGAAACCTGGCGGTGCGTCGCCTCCGTCCACGACCAGCCCATATTGGTCGCTGTTGTGGATCGAATTGCCGGAAATTATGGCTAACAGGGTAGGCGTGCCGGCGTCCCGAATTGACTGCGCATTCGGAATCAGCGGAGCAACGAACAGGCGAATTCCCATTGGGCTTCGGCAAACGTGATTGCCTCTCACGGCCAGGACAAAGCCGTTGGGCATATCCGGGTCATTCCCGCCGAACTGAAACGATAGGGCCGTGAGCCCCGTTCCTCCAAGATCCACGGCCATGTCCGATGGGTAGGTGACTCCGACAGCGCCGATTTCTCCGTTATCGCTGATTCGGTTCCTGGTAACGCTCACGGTCGATGGAAATCGTCCGGTCCCGCCTTCGCCGATATAGCCGATGGTATCGGCACTCAGCAGAAGGTTGCCCGCGATTGTTCCCGAAGCTGCGCGACTATAGACATTCGCGTACGCGCCAGAAATAATGTTGCCCGCAATTGAGAAATGCGATACATGGTCCGCAATGATCCCCTGGCAGCTGGCGTTGCCCGTGAATGTGAAGCCGGCCACGGTTACCGCGTCGCCCGCGCTGGAGTCGGTGGTGCGGACTATGATTAGCAGGGCGGTCAAAAAATTCGAGGAATCGTCCTTGGACGATATGATCGACTGATGGCCATTTTCGGCCACACCGGTCGGCACGCCGGCGGAGTCCGCAGTCAAGATAGTCGAGCCTTGAAGGACCAGGTTCGGCACGTTGAGGACGATGGGAAGGATCTCTTCGTTGGTGTTTGTGCTGGGCGCGAACTGTCCCACATACGCACCGGGTGCAACGTGGATAACGATGGTTTCTGACGCGGGTATCAACCTGTTTTGACGGTCGGCGCGAGCGCGGACGACGGCATCGGTGATGCGTGCATAAGGGCTATTGATAGTGCCTGAGCCGTGTGGTGGAGAGGACACGTTGACGTAGAGGTCCTCGGCTCGGACCGGAGCGGCGAGTACCATCGCGAGGACTACTGGCACTGTAAGCCGAATCCCAAACCTCCTCAGCGTCTCCCGTCGCGAAATGCCTTCTGCCAGAGATTTCGAGAGTTCGTCGAATTGCATGCCCATTGTTTTGTCCGTTCGAGAACGAGCTATCACCGTCAAGCAGCGATCGAAGATCCGTTGAGACTTGCCGTGTGTCTGTGCTCATTCTAGCGAAGAGGTCT
Organism: Chthonomonadales bacterium; assembly: GCA_038211235.1. Lineage (GTDB taxonomy): Bacteria > Armatimonadota > Chthonomonadetes > Chthonomonadales > Chthonomonadaceae > DATGJU01. The sequence continues at coordinate 2,430 of JBBQVV010000284.1, forward strand.
AAAAAACATCTGAAAAGCCCCAAATAGTCGTTACTAGAGCCATCTCTAATGTAACAGGGGATGACGTCGCGCGCTCTACCAGATCGATTCACCAGAGGGAACGAACATCGCCTTGTCCGGCACAGCAAGAGACCTCTGGCACAGGAGGGATCTGCCTTATCAGATCTCCTTCACAGAGGTCTCCTATCGCAAAGCTATGCTCTGAGTTCAGGACGGGTCGCATCATGTCTCAGCCCGCATCTGGGACCTCTGAGATTCACTTTCTCCAGTCCCCCACGAGTATGAAGGGCGCCCAGTAGTAGGGATGGGAATACTTTCGATTGTCGATTGTGGATTTTGGACTGGGCAGGCGCATGAGTGAGAGAGCGGCCTGGCGAAGCGCGGCGCCCTTCGCTTCTCCGCGCTTCAAACGTCGGTAGAACTCCTCCATCAAACGAGCCGTGCTCGCGTCGTCCACCCCCCACTGGCTCAATACCTGCGTCGGCGCGCCCGCCACAAACAGCGCCCAGGTCAGCCCGACGATTCCCTCTCCGCTGCGCTGTTCTCCGCGTGCGCTGTCGCACGCCGACAGGACGACCAACTCCGCAGAGAGGTTCAATTCGAATATGTCACGTGCCGTCAGGAAGCCGTCATCATCGGACCGGGCAGGTGGGTCTGCAAGCACGATGCTGGAGAGCATGGGAGCCGCATCATTGAAGAAACCGTGTGTTGCGAAGTGGAGATAGCGATATCGGCCTGCCTCGGCGAGGGCGGTCGCCCGCTGCGCGTTCTTTCCGAGATAGAGGACGGCATCCGGAAATATTCGCTGTAGCGCTTCCGCCTCTCTCTGCGTCCCATTCAGAGCGGTTAGGTGTCCTCCGCGCGGCAGGTACAGATCACGGGAGGGGGCGACAATCGGACGGGAGGGCGCAACTATAGGGCGAGACGGCGCAACAATGGGCCTGGAGGGGCCAACGATAGGCCGGGACGGGGCGACGATCGGACGGGAAGGCGCTGCGATGGGCCGAGAAGGCGCAACGATGGGACGGGAATGAGCGGTAATAGGACGCTGACCGGCAATCTCCGGATTGTCTCCGAAGCGCTTCTCACCGCCGAAGTCCGGGTTGGCCATCACCAGCAGCGTTCGTGTCGGCGGTACTCGGCCCGGCTGGCGCGAAGCCAGCAGAGTTGCCTGCATCCCCGTCGCGCTGTAGGCATAGGCGATCTCGAAGCGCTCGGCCAGAAATGGCGCTCTGCCTTTCGGCTCCTGACCGCCCGTAAGGGCATATCTGGAAGTGTGAATACCTATGCGATTGACCATGGGTGGGGTTAGGGCTGCAAACGGTACGTTCCAGAGCGGACCGTCAGGGCAGATGATCAGCCGCTTCTTGCCGGCAAGCTGTTTAGCCGCCGGAGCGATCAGCAGACGATACAGTGCCCGCGCCCGGCTGCGGTATGGCCTGCGGGGATCGGCGCAAGCGGCGCGGAATGCGTCGACTTTACCGATCAACGCCTTCGTGATAATTGGAAGGTTGTAGGCGGCGACGTCCGCGTGGCCGGCATGCACTGTGATAACAAACAGAGCGAACCCGTTACTTTTCTCGTCACGTTCGTTGTTCAACGCGGTATATTCCAACAGAGCCGTGTCGGAAGGCAGCAAACGGGCGAGTTCGGGTAGGGTGATCGCGGCGGCCGCGCGTTTGCGGGCAAGATGGGGGTGGCGGGCGGAGATGCTGTCCTCAAAGGTCTGCAGGTCACTCTCGGCCTGCCGGAGCTGTACCTGCAGGGCTGCAAACCGTCTCTTCGCGCCGAGCGCATTATTCACGCCCTCCCTGACCATCTGCCGGTTGAGCAGCTCGGCATGTCCACGGAGCTCCTGCTCCTGGTCTCTTTCATGGACGGTGAGGGACGCATTGAGGACGACCCTGCCCGAGGACATGAGATCGAGGAGGGCGCGGGCCTTGGTCTTTTGCGCGACCCGAAACGCCTCTTCGATCTTGTTCTCCCGAAGCAGGACGTGGACGAGGCGGCGATAGACACCCATATGAGAGGCGAGGAACGCAGTCTTAACTTCGGAAAGGCCGCCGATATTTTCGCGGACGTTCTCAATTAGTTGCACGGCCCGCTGGCAATTCTGTTGCGCCGCTGCAAGGCGTCCCTCTTTTTCATCGACAATTGCAATGGAATGGAGCGTCAGGGCTTCAGCTTGCCTATCTCCTGTCGCATGATAGGTAGACCGCGCCTGACGGTAGACCTCCATTGCTCTCTGACGCTCACCCATCCTCCACAATGCAGAGCCGATGTTTCTGAGGGCTGCAGACTGGCCAGATACATCTCCGATGTCTTTGCGGATAACCATGGACCGCCGGAAGTAATCCAATGCCTTTTTCGGCTTGCCGGTGTTGAAATATACAACGGCGATGCCGGCCAACGATCTCGCCTCATCGCCTCTGTCGCCTGAGCCGCGAGCGATGGGAAGCGCGCGCAGATAGTATGCCAACGCCTTCTGGGACTGGCCAGTTTCCGAACAGACGCTTCCCATCCGATTTAGAGTGTAGGCCTCTCCCGGTCTATTGCCGACGTCGCGATACATAGGGAGTGCGCGCACTTCGAATTCTAAAGCTGTTTGTGGCTGACCAGCGCTAAGATATACATTGCCGACGTTGGTCAACATCCTGGCCTCGCCCAGTCTGTCCCCGATGCCACTGTAGATTGGGAGGGCCTGCAAGTAGTACGCTAATGCTTTTTGCAATTCACCCGTATCCAAGCATACGGTTCCGATGTTATTAAGAGTAGTTGCCTCGAACTGCCTATTGCCTACCTCGCGATGGAGCGGCAACGCCTGCAGGTAGAATTTCAAAGCCTCTTGCAGCTGACCTCTGTTCAAATATACGTTTCCGATAGTGGACAGCGCCGCAGCCTGGCCTCCTTTGTCTCCGATATCTTTGTGGATAGCAAGCGCTTCCTGCCAAGATTGCAATGCCTTTCCGGGCATGCCGGTGTCCCAATAGGCAGCGCCGACCATGTTCAGTACGTAGGCCTCTCCTTTCTTGCTGCCAATGGCTTTGACGATAGGCAGTGCCTGCTGGTAGTATTCAATTGCCTTCTGCGGCTGACCAATATCTGCGTAGACGCTGCCGATACTGGCCAGGGCCATTGCCTCGTCAGGTCTGTTGCCCGCCTCGCGCTGGATAGGAAGAGCCAGAAGATAGTGTTCCAATGCTTCCTTGGGCTGACCTGTATCGGCGTAGACACTTCCGATGTCTTGCAGTGTACCAGCCTCACCCACCCGATCTCTGACGGCTCGTTGGATTGTGAGAGCCTGCTCATAGGACTTGAGTGCCTTTTGTGGCTGGCCGGTCCGCCAGTAGACAACGCCCTCGTTGTGCAGGGCCTTCCCTTCGCCAGGCCCGTCTTTACAATCCTGGGCCTTCTTATGGGCTTCACCGTAGAGGCGTTGCGCCTCCTCCCAGCGATAGGCTCTGCGCGCCTGGTCTCCTTTGTCCAACAGAGCTTGAACCTCAGGGGTGGGTCTGGCCGGAGCGTTTTGCGCGGCGGTAACTCGCGGCGACACACAGCAAAGCGCGATCAGCATCAACGCTATCGTGATGTAGGCTCGAGGTCTGGATCGATCCAATGGTTTGACCCTTCGTGTACCGCTAGCGAAACGATTCAATAGTGTCTGGGCGCAACAATCAGCCCGCCTTCCGCACTATCGCAAGACCTTATGCCGGCACGTAGTCTATGCGTTCATGGACCAGGTAATCAGGTCATCCAGGTTCCGACCCTTGACGGAGCTTCGCAGATTCTCTACGGCTCCCATGGGATAGCCCGCGTCACCAGCAGCGCGGGAGAGCAGATCGGCCGCACTAGACATGAATGGTGACGTCACGTCTTCCAGTAGTCGCTCGGCGGCTGCCAGGAGACCGCAGGCGCGTTTCGACTCACCTCGAGCGAGGGCGACCTCTCCGAGATTGGCAAGTGTCCTTCCGACTCCGAAGATATGCCGCAGCGCACGCTCATGCCCGAGCGCCTCAGAATAGGAGCGCCAGGCGGCGCCCCAGTCCTGTCGATAGTAGGCGAGAACGCCGAGGTTGGTCAGCGTCTCCGCCATCCCACGCCGGTCGCCGATATTCCGTCGCAGGCGCAACGCTTCCTGATAATGGTTGAACGCTTCATCTCTACTGCCGGATTCGTCGAACGACTCGAGGAGGCCGAGATTGTTATGGACATTGGCAGCATCCAAGTCATCGCCTGCCTGTTGGAACTGCTTCAGGGCGCGCTCATAGCAATCGCGCGCTGCGGCATAGTCACCCTCCTGCTGGCCGGCCCATCCGAGCAAGTTATCCGCGCGCGCTGCCTCCAGCGGCTCGCCTAAATGCTCGAAGAGAGTCCTTGCCACTTCGGCCTTCTGCCGCGCCTCGAGCCACTCCGCGTTATCACTGTGCAGCCCGGCGCGTTCCAGAAGCACGTGGGCGTAGAGTGCGGGCTGGCTTTCTCGCTGCGGTTCGAGCGCTTCCAGCGCGGCCTGGATCGGCCTCACGGCCTCGCGCTGGAACCCTCTCCGCTGCAAATAGATGCCGAGTGCCAGCGCCAACCGGGCTTGTATCTTCGGACCTGCGTGCCGGATCGACCACTCTTCGGCGGCGCGCAGGTTGTCGGCGTTGGTTTCCAGACCTCGCAGCGCGGCAGGCTCCTCCGGTGTTCGCAGTTTACCTAGGTTCGAGTGGGCATATTCCGAGAAGTAGTCCGCATGTTGCAATTGTATCTTCCGCCCGGCGCCCGGTTCCTCCTGTAGCCGCTCGAAGGCGTATTCTCGCAGCGACTCCAGCATGCGGAATCGCATCCCCGTCTCGCTCTCCTCCGCTTGCATCAGCGAGCAGGTTTTGAGGTGCTCCAGGTTGTCCAGAGTCGCCGGATCATCGCGCGACGGGATAATCCCCGTTTCGACATCTCGTGCGACGGCGTCGGCGGCCTCCAGGGACCAGCCGCCTCGGAAGACGGATAGGTTGCAGAAGAACTGCTGTATCTCAATCGGCAGGAGCTGATAACTCCACTCCATGGCAGCGCGGAGGGTTCGGTGACGCTCAACGGCATCGCGGCGGCGGCTCACCAGGAACTCGAAGCGATGCTGCAGCTGCTGAAGCATCTGGCTGGGTGTCAAGATAAGCGCTCGGGCCGCCGCTAATTCGATGGCCAGCGGAATGCCTTCGAGCCTATCGCACAACTCGGCGACCGCCGGCGCGTTGTGCGTCGTCACCTGGAAGTCCGGTTTGACTGCCTGTGCCCGATCAACAAAAAGTAGTACGCTCTCGTACATTGCCAGGCGCTCTGGTCTATCCGGGCCCTTGGGCGTTGCCATCGGCGGCAGCGGAAACTCCCGCTCGCCGGAGAGGTTGAGCGTCCGGCGAGAGGTGACCAACAGAGTCAGCGCCGGCACGCGCTCCAAGAGGGCCCGAACGACGGCAGTGCCCCCAGGCTGTTCAGCCAGTGAGTCTCTGGCAGAAAGGAGAAGTCGCGGCCCTGCATCGAGAAACTGCTCCATGTTGTCAAGGAGCAGCAGCGAAGGCTGCCGGTTCAGTGCCTGAACCGCCTGATCCAGGGGCTCCATTGTCGCGTCGCGCTGTATGCGCAGCGCGTCGACTATGGCTCCGGCAATCAGACCATCTTCGGTGAGGTCTACCAGCGGTACAAACCAGACGGCTCCGGCAAAAGACTCCAAAAGCCGGTTTGCAACTTCCAGCGCGAGGCGAGTCTTGCCTGTACCCCCCGATCCAGTGACTGTTATCAATCTGAACGCCGGATCGTCCTTTCTGTCGGACATCGCTTCGAGTTGGGCAATCTGCGCTTCGCGGCCGAAGAATCGTGTGCACTGTGTTGGCAGATTGCTCTGGTAGCCGGCCTCCGCGTTCGGTGTGGGGAACTCGGTCTGTTGCATTTCATGGTAGTTGATCTGGAAGAGTCGTTCGGGCGTGGGCACATCTCGCAGCCGGTAGATACCAAGGTCCACGAGCCGTACTCCGGGTAGGTCACGCCGCAGCAGCTCGGCGGTCGTCTGCGAACAGAGAATCTGGCCGCCATGTGCTGCCACGAGCATTCGGGCGGCACGATGCAGTGCCTGCCCATGATACTCTCCGTCGCGCAGCGTGATCTCGCCGGTGTGCAGAGCCATACGGACACGCAATGATAAGGGTTGGCGCGCGAGCGATGCGGGCTGAGCGGTTACGGCATCCTCTTTCGTACTGTCGACCTCGTCATTTAGTAGGATCTGCTGCGCGGCGATCGCGCAGGACACCGCATCGCTTGTGCGGGCAAATGCCACGAGGAAGGAGCCGCTCGCCCCCTTTACTACATGGCCCTTGTGGTCGGTGAAGTTCTGTCTCAGCAGTGATTCTTTGCGTCCGAACGCTACATCTGGAGCAGCGCAGTCGAGGTCCCGCACGGACGTGTGCCTATCGACCTCCGTCCACATAAGGGTTACTGTTCCTACAGGCATCCGGACGGTTTCTTGGTCACGGCCTGTTTGGCTCTCAATATCAGATTGGAAGGGATGTATCACACTTTGTTGGTCATCCGCTTGTATCTGGCGCGCCAGTTTACGGGTCAGTGCCGTCGGCTCGGCGCCCAACTGTTCGCGAAGGATGCGCTCCAATTGCCGATATTGCTCCAGTGCAGTGGACGACTGTCCGAGGGCGACGTAGAGCCGCATCAATTCGCGGTGTGTGTCCTCGTCCGCCGGATCTATACTGACTGCCCGGCGAGCAACCTGTAGCGCGAGATGGAGGTCGCCGTCTTGAGCCAGATGTGCCAGAAACTGCTGCACAGTTTGAAAATGCAGAT
>JBBQVV010000285.1:0-9244 GCA_038211235.1 Chthonomonadales bacterium
GGCTGAAGCCATTCAAATCCAGCTTGCGTAAGAGCGCGGATATCGGCAGGTCCGTGTTAACGTCCTCCCGACCCCCGTTGAGCAGCGCCTCAACCGAATTGTCCATGCGTGCCGTCCAGAACGGGCTAGCGAGACCAAACCAGAATATGACCACGGCAAGCGGCAGAAGCACTGCCCACTCCTGCCGCGATAGATCCGGGATATGACGATTCTCTTCCTTCGTTACGGGACCCAGCATCAGTCGCTGGAACCACCAAAGCATGTAGACGGCCGACAATATCATGCCGGTCGCCGCGAGCGCGGTCGGCCATTGGCCCGCCGAATTGGATATCCAGCTTCCGACAAGGATCGGGAACTCTCCGGCAAAACCGTTGAAGAACGGCACCGCGATGCTGGCGAGCGTCGCGATCAGCAGCATCGTCGCGAGCATCGGCGCCACTCGCTTTAGTCCGCCGAAGTCGGCGATTGCGCGTGTGTGCCTCCGCTCGTACAGCATGCCGACGAGGAAGAAGAGCATCGGCGTCGAGATGCCGTGGTTGATGTTCTGAACGAGCGCGCCCATCATGCCGACCCTCGTAAACGTGAAGATACCGAGAATCACGAATCCAAGGTGCGCCACGCTCGAATAGGCGACGAGCTTCTTGGCATCCGGCTGCACTGCCGCGACCATCGAACCGTAGATGATCCCCACGATCGCAAGAGCTATGAAGACTGGCGCCGCCTGTCGCGCCTGCTCGGGGAAGAGCGGCAGGCAGAATCGGATAAACCCGTAAGTCCCCATCTTCAACATCACGCCGGCCAGGATGACGCTTCCGGCAGTCGGCGCCTCGACATGCGCATCGGGCAGCCACGTGTGAAACGGGAACATGGGCACCTTGATCATGAACGCAAGCGAGAACGCTCCGAACATCCACATGAGGGCTCGCGGATCGTAGTGGCCCAGGGCAAGTCCGGCCGCCGAATTTCGGTCGGTAAGCGCGAGAACATCGAATGATCCCGCGATCTGATAGACCGCCACAATGGCGACGAGCATCAGGATGCTCCCGACAAACGTGAACAGAAAGAACTTGATCGCGGCGTAGATCCGGCGCTCATGACCAAAGATGCCGATGAGGAAATACATCGGGATCAGCATCGCTTCCCAGAAGAAGTAGAACAGAACCAGATCGAGCGCGCAGAAAACGCCGAGCATGCCGGTCTCGAGGAAGAGCAGGAAAACCATGAACTCCTTCAGGCGCACCCTGGTGCTGAACGAGAACAGCACGCAGAGCACCATCAAGAAGGTCGTCAGGAGGATCAGGAGCAGGCTGACACCATCGACACCCATGCGATAGTGGATTGCTATCTTGCCGAAGGTGATCCACCGCGCGTCTTCCAGAAACTGCATCGCGCTTTTCGAGCCGCTATTGAGATAGCCGCTGTTGAACGAGGCAAACAGCGCGATCGACAGCAGGAAGCTAAGAAGCGCAAAACCGAGCGAAGTCCAGTTCACGATCATCCTGGCCGGGTCGTCTGCACCGGAAGAGGCGCCGCCATGCGAGGCCGACTCTCCGTGGAGATCAGCACCATTGCCTCCGTGATGGGCTTCCGGCAGATCGGCAGGGCGCGGCAGGCACATCACTACGATGGCGCCAACCAATGGAACGAAGGTCAGTATGCTAAGTATATTTGGAATTGCGGATTGCGGCATGGTCACCTCTGATCAGTGTGGCTGCAGCTTAAACCACGTGTAGAAAACACCCACCACAAGAGCGACGACACCGAAAAGCATCGCAAGGGCATAGTTGCGTACGTAGCCGGTCTGAACACGGCGGACCGTGCCGCTGGCGACGTCAACCGCATGCGCGAGGCCGTTCACGAATCCATCGATCAGGCCGCTGTCAACCCAGCGCCAGAGCACCTTATCGGCGAGCCAGCCGCCAAATCCGATAAAGACGGCGTTGTAGACGGTGTCGAAGTACCACTTTTCCCGCAGGAACTGGAAGACGGGATTTCTCGCCTTCAACGCATCGGTCTGGAGTTCTCCCGTAAACTTGTGTTTACTGTAGAGCCAGGCTGCCAGAGCGAGACCGGCGATGGCGACAAGCGACGAGACGACATAGCCGGTTGTGGAAGAGAGCACCTCTTCGCCGGGCTTGAACCCACCGAGGCTGAGCGGCGCAACGGACGGCTCCAGGAACCGCTCGAAAATCCGAGTTGGCCCTAGTGCAAGTCCACCTATCACGGACAGGACCGCGAGCATGTAGAGCGGGAACATCATCGAAGGCGGCGACTCGTGGACTCGCCCGACGACGCCATGTGCCGGCGCGGCGCCGTGCGCGTCCCGGCCCTGGACTTGCTCGACGTGCCCCGTGTTGGCAGCATGCGGATCATGCTCGTCGTCGGAATCGCCGTGGTGCTGCTCGGCCAAGTTACCGTCGACAAAGCGAGCGTCAGTATAGAATGTCTTCCACATGAGGCGATTCATGTAGAACGCCGTCATAAGCGCGGTCACCAGCCCGACTGCATATAGGATTGTGCCGCTGCCCCACGGGGATCGCAGGGCGGCATCGAGGATCGCGTCCTTGCTCCAGAATCCGGCAAGGAACGGAAAGCCCGCGATCGTGTACGTGCCGATCGCCATCACCAGCCAGGTGTTGCGGATCTTGGATTTCAGGCCACCCATTTTCCGCATGTTCTGCTCGCCCAGCATCGAGTGAATGACCGCGCCCGCGCCAAGGAACAGAAGCGCTTTGAAGAACGCGTGAGTCGTCACATGAAACATTCCCGCGGTGAAGTCCCCCACGCCGCAGGCAAGGAACATGTAGCCGAGCTGCGACACCGTGGAAAACGCGAGGACTCGCTTGATGTCATCCTGGACAAGCCCAATAGTGGCGCCCATAAATGCCGTGGCGACTCCTATCCAGGCGACGAAGGCGAGGGCGTGCGGCGCCTGTACAAAGAGCCACGAGCAGCGAGTCAGCATCACGACCCCGGCGGTGACCATGGTAGCGGCATGGATCAGTGCGGATACGGGCGTCGGTCCGGCCATCGCATCGGGCAGCCAGACCTGGAGCGGAATCTGAGCCGATTTGCCCATCGCGCCAATGAATAGTAGAATGCAAACTGTCGTGAGGGCCGGGAAGCCGGCAAATCCGAGCGCCGGAACGGCGAAGAGGTTCGGGAGATTTGCCAGAAGGTGCCCGTTCATATCTGTGTGATGGCGCGCCAGGTCCATCACGCCGCCACCAGCTTGGCCGAAGAACGAGAGCGTTCCGAAGATGCTCCATATGGCCATCATTCCGAGAGCGAAACCGAGGTCCCCCACCCGGTTGACAATAAATGCCTTGTTCCCTGCCTTCGCATTTTCGGTGGAGGCGTACCAAAAGCTGATGAGCAGATAGGAGCAGCTTCCAACGCCCTCCCAACCGACAAACATGAGCAGGAAGTTTTCACCCAGCACCAGGACCAGCATCATGAAGATAAAGAGGTTGAAGTAGGTAAAGAAGCGCGGCTGTTCGCGATCGTGTGCCATATATCCCGTCGCGTAGACGTGTATAAGACCTCCCACGCCCGTTACGATCAGCACCATCAGCATCGAGAGCGGATCGAGCAGAAGCGCGAAATTAACTCGCAGTCCCCCCATCGTGATCCAGGGCAGGGCCGGAGACGTGCCTGGGAGGAATGGAACGATAACCCGATGCTCCGGGCTGGGTAGAACGATTGCGACCAGCGTGTAGAGCGCGACCACGAATGCCCCGAGGACGACGCCGGGCGCCACGATCGAGACCGCGCGAGTCCCCGCCCGTTTGCCCAGGAAAGCGTTAAAGAGGAAGCCGAAGAGCGGGAGCAGGACGATTAGCGATGGCACATTCCGCATCAGCAGGCACTCCTCACAGCTTCAGCAAGTTGATTTCGTCTACGTTGATCGTCTCTTTAGTGCGGAAAATCGCGACGATGATTCCGAGGCCGACCGCCACTTCGGCGGCTGCGACAGCCAGCGCGAAGATGACGTACATCTGCCCGTTGATCTGCCCGAACTGGCGGCCCAGCGCGATGAACGTGAGGTTTGCGGCATTCAGCATCAGCTCGACGCACATGAAGATGACAATCGGGTTCCTCTTAATAAGTACGCCGATGACGCCGATCGTGAAGAGGATCGCCGACAGGACGAGGTAGCAGCTTGTTGGAACTCCGAACATGGACCTTCCTCTGTTTGTGGGTTTCCGGGCTGATCGCTAGCCTAGATTACTCATGAACCGGCTTGGCGGGGGACGGCGCCCCCGCCCACCTGCCGGTCAAACGCTCTACACGTGAACTTTCCGGGCTAGAGTTGGCGCTTTGCCATGATGATTGCGCCGACGACCGCCACGAGAAGAAGTATCGACGTCGCCTCGAAGGGAAACAGCCACGGCAGCGACGGACTGAACAGGTTGTAACCGATTGTCTCGACCGTACCAATGTTTGCAGGTGTCACCGTAGGCGGCGCTTCCATCGTCGCAGTTGTGTTCGTCACGACGAACTCCGCCGCCCTCCGCGGCGGGGGCATGTTCAGCAGCGTTGGCGAGACAAAAAGCGCTCCCAGAAACAGGACTCCCATCAGTATCGCGACGGGACGCTGCAGTCCGCCGGGCTCGCGCAGGGCCTGTGGCGCGCCGAGATTCAGGAGCATGATGACGAATAGAAAGAGCACCATTATCGCGCCAGCATAGACGATGACCTGTACCGCCGCGATGAACTGCGCCGACAGGGTGACGTAGAACACAGCCATGCACAGGAAGGTGACAACGAGGAACAGCGCGCTTCGCACCGGATTGCGCGTAGAGATCATCCAAAGAGCCGAGCCCACTGAAACTAGCGCCAAAATAGCGAAGAAGACGAGTTCAACATTCATTTTCGTGTTAGGGTCCTCATCGCGGGCGGCGCATTCGTGTCATCGGTCCCATGCGGCATCACCGCGTCCCTGGCGACAATTAGTCCCGCAAGGAGAAACAGCCAGACGAGTCCCGCCGGCAGCATGCGCTTCCAGCCCAGGTTCATCAGGGCGTCGTACCTGAGCCGCGGGAGCGTTCCGCGCAGCCAGACATAGAAGAAGACGCCGGTCATTACCTTGAGAATAAACCAGACGAAGCCCGGTATCGCGTTCAAGAACCATATGTTAAAGGGCGGAAGCGGGCCGCCCCAGAACATGGCGGCATTCAGTCCAGAGACGGTCAGCATGCTGACGTACTCTCCCGTGAAGAACATAGCGTACTTCATGGACGAGTATTCCGTCATGAATCCGGCGATCAGCTCGGCCTCCGCTTCCGGCAGATCGAACGGCGCTCGATTGGTCTCGGCTATCATTGCGATCGTATAGATCACAACAGGAACCAGCAGGCTCTGAAGCCAGAACCAGGAGAAGATGCTCCCCTTCAGGATCTCCGGCAGGTTAGTCGACCCGATCCGGCTGATACCGAACGGCATCTGGTTCTGGGCATCTACGATCCGATCCAGCTGAAGCGACCCTGCCATGACGATCACGCAGAGCAGGGCGAGTCCCATTGAGAGCTCGTAACTGATCAACTGCGCGGATGCCCGCAGCCCTCCCAGCAATGAGTACTTGTTGTTGGACGACCAGCCGGCGAGCACTACTCCGTATGCCTGCAGTGACGCAAGCGCCAGGATGTACAGCAGCCCAACGTTTACGTTGCCTACCGTGAGGGGGACCGAAAACAGTGTTCCGGGAGCCATCGTCCAGACATACGGTTGGTGCGTTGCCGTCTCCAGATGGAAGCCTGGAACGGTAAGATGTGCGCCGCGGAGAAACCAGAGCTGCATCAGCGGAAGGACCGCTCCACTTGCAAACGCCGGGATTACCGCGATGATGGGCGCCAGCACATAGATGCGGCCATCCACGCTCTTGGGCTGAACGTCCTCCTTGAAGAAGAGCTTGACCACATCCGCAGTCGTCTGCAGGAGACCGCGCGGCCCAACGCGGTTCGGGCCCGACCGGTCCTGCATGAACGCGACGACTACGCGCTCGATGTAGATCAACATGGGCAGGATGCCGAGTACAAAGGCGTACACGCCGGCAAGGGCAACGTACGGGACGACCGCCGGCAAGTGAAGTGAGCCGATATATTCTGGCAGGTAGACGTGAGGGAATCTTAACATGCGTTACACCCTGACGGCCCGGTCTTGGCGAGCGTTTGCTTCTGTAGGCGCGCTATAGCTGACAGGCGCGACGCGATACTGGAGGGCGGTATCGGCGGGATGGTCCCACCGGACACCTGTTTCGCCCAGGCGTTTAGGCGTGATTCCCGCGTATTGGGGAACGCTTGCGGCGATCTCCCGGAGGATATCGCGCGCGGAAAAGTAGGGAGCGACGCCGCCGAGGATGGTCGCCACCTCTGAGAAGATGAGCCATCCCTCGCGGATGCCGGGATCCAGGTCGAACGCCTTGTAGATTCGCTGGATGCGACGCTCGCAGCTCGTGAAGGTGCCGTCTTTCTCGGCGAAGCTGGCGACTGGCAGCACAAGGTGAGCGTACTGCGCGGTGTCGGATAGCGTCAGCGCAGACGCCACGACGAACGGGCATGCTTCCAGCGCGCGGCGTACCAGCGCCTGATCGAGCGAGGACTCCGCCAGATTTGCCTCGTGGAGCCAGAGCGCCTTGAGCGATCCCTCCGCTGCGGCTTCGAGCATCTGGATCGTGTTCAGCCCCGAGGTCGGGGCTGGCTTGTATCCGGGACCGCTATTGGGCAGTAGTCCCATGTCGGCGGCGCCCTGAGAATTGCACGCGGTCTCCGGCATATTGAGGTTAGCGGCGTGGCCGGTCACTATCGCCAGGTTCGCAAGGAGGTGCACGATATCATCGTGAAACGGATGCGAGGCAATCGCGCTGCCCGCGATGATCGCCATCGGGCCGCCCGCCAAAAGCCTCGCGGCGGCGGTCACGTCCTGGCTGCTTACGCCTGTTTCCCGCGCGGTGCGATCGGGAGTCCACTCCGCGAGACCGGATCGGAGAGCGCCTACGTCGACGCTGCCCGGCGACGCGATTAGATCCTCCGTGAGCAGGACGTTCAACAGGCCGTTTAGGAGCGCGACCTCGGTTCCAGGCCTGTGGATCAGGTTGACGGACGCGAAGTCGCTTACACTGGTCGTCCCCTCATAGGTGCTCGTGCCGGCGTTGATCACCGAGGCTCCCTTGAACCGATAGGCCTTGCGCACGCGCAGAAAGATAATGGGCTGCTCCGACGAGAGATCGGAACCGAACACGAGGATCGTCTTCATCTTTTCGAAGTCGGCAATGGCATTCCCCATGCCGCGATATCCCAGCCGATCGAACATCGGCCCCTCCGCCGGTCCGAAGCTGCCGGACGTGCGATAGTCCAGGTTGTCGCTCTCCAGCACCTCGCGAAAGAGCCGCTGAAACGCGAAGTTGTCCTCGTTTGTGCTGACCGCGCCGCCGATTCCGCCAATGCTGTTGCCCGCCGATCTGAGCTGGACCGCCAGTATCTGATAGGCTTCTGTCCAATCGACCGGCACAAACTCCTCGCCCCGCCGAAGCAGCGGGCGCGTAATTCTATCCGCGGACGACACATAGTCATGGCCGAACTTTCCTCGGTCGCACGTCCACTCCTCGTTCACATCCTCGTTCAGCCGTGCGTTCACTCGCTGAAGGTCGGTCATGCGGTAGTCCAGCTTGATGTTACAGCCGTTCGAGCATTGCGTACAGACCGAACGCTGTGTCAGGAGGTCCCACGGTCGCGCCTTGAACCGATACGTGCGCGATAGCAACGCTCCGACCGGGCAGAGCTCGATCACATTTCCGCTGAAACGGCTCGAATACTCCGTGTTGGCAAAGGTCCCGACCTCCATATCCGCGCCCCGCTTCAAGAAGCCGAGCTGTGAATCTCCGCTGATATCCTCCGTAAATCGGGTACAGCGCGCACAATGGATACAACGTTCTCGGTCGAAAACCACGTATTCCGAGAGCGGGTAGGCCTTCGGGAAGTGCCGTTTCTCCTCGATGAACCTGCTGGTCGGCGGGCCGTAGAACAGCGTATTGTTCTGCAGCGGGCATTCGCCTCCCCGATCGCAGACGGGACAGTCGAGGGGATGATTGATCAAGAGGAACTCGAGAACGCCCTTGCGGTCACGTACGATTCGGTCGGTTTCCGTATCGACGACAAGCCCTTCGGACGCGGGCATCGTGCACGCTGTCTGCGGCTTCGGCATCTTGCGGATCGACCCATCCGGCCCCGTCGTCGCGCACTCCACGAGGCACATTCGGCAGTTTGCGGCGTCGCCCTTCGACAGGCGAGGATGGTAGCAGAAGTAGGGTATGTCGATGCCTACCCGCTTTGCCGACTCGATGATATTCTCTCCGTTGGGAACCACAATATCCCTGCCGTCGATCTTGATCTTGACCAACTTTTCCGCCGGCGGGTTTAGCGAGACCTCCGTCTGGGTTAGCTTATTGTCAGACATAGGGTTACGTTGTCCTGTTCAGCGCACCGGGGAATCAGATTGCGAGCCGCACTCAAATCGTGTCCGATAGCCGAGGTTACGCCGGGGTCAGACTGAGCAACGGATTGACCACTTCAGGCGTGGGAGGAACGGCGTTGGCTCCGACCGGCGAATGCTTGTGCTTGATCCAATACTCGAACTCGTCGCGGTAGACCTTGATCGCGCCCACGATGGGCCATGCAGCCGCATCCCCGAGGCCGCAATAGGACCTGCCGTCGATGTTGGCGCAGATGTCGAGCAGTAGGTCTACGTCGCCGGGCTGCCCGGCGCCGGACGTAATTCGGTCGAGAATCTTAAAGAGCCATCGCGTACCTTCTCTACAGGGCGTACACTTCCCGCAAGATTCGTGCGCGTAAAACTCCGCTGTACGCTTCATCAGCAGCACGATATCCGTGCGCTCGTTGAATACCATGAACCCACCGGATCCGAGAAGCGTTCCGTTTGCCGCACAGCTCTCGTAGTCCAGATTGACGCCCCCGCAGAGGTGCGCGGGCACGATTTGGACAGAGGAGCCGCCGGGGATAATCGCCTTGAGCGCCCCTCCGATCACGCCGCCGGCCTCCCGCAGCAGTTCCAGAAGTGGAGTGCCGAGTTCGATCTCGTAGTTCGCGGGTTTGCGGACATGCCCGCTGACAGAAATGACCTTGGTTCCCTTACTCTTCTCCGTTCCCAGCTTTGCGTACTCCGCGCCACCGTTTGCGAGTATCCACGGAGCAGCGCAGAAAGTCTCCACGTTGTTGATCAGCGTCGG
>JBBQVV010000286.1:0-9222 GCA_038211235.1 Chthonomonadales bacterium
GAGCAACTTGCGCTCGGCGTCCCAGCGTTACGGGGTAACTTTGCGTACGCGGCGCCCATTACTGCCGTCCCCGGCGCATCGGCCTCGTCCGCAGGAGCGGCTGGGCCGGAAAATGGCGGACGATTCGGTGGCTTCAATCCATTTGGCTTCGATGGCGGACGGGCAGCCGGCAGTGGTCCCGCCAACGGAACGCCGAATAGTCAAGGCCTCTCTGCCAAGCGCGTGGCAGGCATCAATGAGCGGCTCAACAAGATGGTCCAGTTCAACGGCGATTTCTATTTCGGCGCTCGGCGTGACGCCTCGGGTGCTCGGATCGGTAATTCCAATGGAGGGCTTGCTGGAGATGCGTTACGAAACGCGATAACTCTCCAGGTTGTGAATGATCGCACATTCTATCGTCAGTCCAACAATGTCTGGCAGGACCACTCCTACGACCCGAAGAAGAATCACCTGTTCCAGATCCAGGCCTTCAGCGATGCGCACTTTGCGCTTCTAAAGGCAGCGCCACAGCTGGGCGCATACTCGTCGGTCGGCGACGAGCTGATCGTGCGAGTGGGCAACAACGCGGTGCAGATCGGCAAGGCGGGCAAGGAGAAGCTTACGGCTGCCGAACTGAAGGAGATTCTAGGGAAGTAACGCCGTTCCCGGCCGGCTGGGTGCCGGCCGGAGGGGCAGGAATTCCCCTGCATAACAGGGAAACCTTTTGGAGCTAGGCTCCGCCCGGTCAGGCGGAAAGTCTCGTCTCCGAAAGGTTTCTCTTACATGTCCTCCGCCAGCGCTCGACCGGATCTGCGCGTCAACCTCGGCGCCCGGCTCGCTCTCCAAACTCCTGTTGTCGCGGCCTCCGGGTGCTATGGGTATGGAGACGAGATCATTGACCTCGCAGCGGCCGATGCGCTCGGAGCGCTGATCACGCCCACGGTCACGCTTGCGCCGCGAGCCGGCAGCCCGATGCCTCGAACTGCTGAAGCGAGCGCGGGCCTCCTCCACTCGCTCGGATGGCCCAACCCTGGCCTGTTATCATTCCTCTCGTCTCGCCTTCCCCAGATGCGAGGGCTGCCATGTCCGATTATTGTCAGCATTTACGGCGCGGACGCGAGGGAGTGGCGTGCTCTGGCGGAACCGATGTCGGCCGCCGAGGGCATCTCGGGATTGGAGCTGAACCTGGGCCGGCTCTCGAACGATGGCGAGGCGGCGATCCTGAGCAGTATCCGGCAGGTCGTCGAAACCGTCAGGTGCGTTACGACGCTCCCGCTGATTGCCAAGCTACCTGCCGCAAATGTCGAGATCGGCGCAGCGGCTCGCGCTGCGGCAGAGGGCGGCGCCGACGTGATCGCCGTCTCGCAGGGATTTCCAGGTGTCGCGGTTAGGCTGAGCGCACGGGCATTCAGGCTGCCCGGCCGCGTGGGTGAGCTGTCCGGGCCCTGCATAAAACCTCTTGCGCTCTACCAGGTAGCTCGAGTAGCCGAGATGGTGGACCTGCCTATTCTCGGCTCCGGCGGCATCATGACCGGCAGCGATGCCCTCGAATTCCTCGTTGCGGGCGCCTCCGCTGTCGCGGTCGGCATTGCCTCCTCGATTCATCCTAATGCGATTGCTCACATCTGTTCCGAAATCTCGTCATATCTGGAGCGTAACGGTCCTCCAGGACTATCCGAATTCCTCGGAAATGCGCTCGAAACGTGCTGAGATCCGCGTCTTGCGGCATTTTAGCCATCCGAAACAGTATGGTAAGGTATACGGGAAGCCGCGCGGCCCACAAGTCCTCGCGAGGGTGGTAGTCCTGCATAGCGGCGACATGGTGAATTCGATATTGGGTACAATGTGCGACAGAAGGAGATCGGGTTCGATCCGATCGGAACTTCACTTTATGAAAGGAGGGGCGGGACGATGGTCGAGATTTCCGAAGAGAACGGTCAGCTCATCATCAGAATCGGCGGGCAGGAGTACACCCGTTATCAGTTTGGCGCTCCGCGTTGGAAACCTTATCTATACCCACTTCGAGCCGCGAATGGACTGTCGCTCCTCGCGGACGCTCCAACGGACCATCGCCACCATCATGGCATCTGGGTAGGACACGGGCGCGTTGACGACTCCGATTTCTGGCTTGAGCGGCATAACAGCGGCAAGATCGTACACAGGAAGTTCGAACAGATCGCCAGTGGCGAAGAGTCAGGCGCGTTCACGGCAGTCAGCGATTGGACGAGCGCCGCCGGCGAGGTGATTCTGGTGGACACTCGAACATATACATTCCACGAGGGCTCAAGCGAAGGACGATTTTTCGATTTCGAGTTAGAGCTTAAACCTCCGGACGCGCGCTCGGTAACTCTCTATCCGAGTAATGAGGCGGGTCTGCCGCACATTCGCGTTGCGGAAGGACTGGCCGTCAAGACCGGCGGCACGCTCACGAACGCCGATGGAAAGACGAATGAGCGCGGGACATACCGGCAGCGATCCGCATGGCTGGACTGCTCTGGAAAGCTCGGGCGGCTCGAATGCGGGATTGCAGTCTTCAACCATCCCGACAACCCGGAGCATCCGACTCCCTGGTTTACTAGGGACTACGGTCCGTTCTCGCCAAACTACGGCTTCTTCCGAGAGGACCCAATCGTCATCACGCCATCGGAGCCGCTTCACCTGCGCTACAGGGTCTATACGCATTCCGGCGACGTCGAGCACGGAGGGGTTGCGGAGGCATGGAGCGACTACGCGGGAACAGCCGACCGGCCGGCACTCGTCGCCATATAACGCCTGAAAGCTCCCAATGCTGCGCACACTCTCCGTACGCAACTTCGCGATAATCGATCGGCTGGATCTTGAGTTTGGCGCCGGATTGAACGTGCTTACAGGAGAGACCGGGGCGGGCAAATCGATCCTGATGGACGCGCTCAATCTCCTACTGGGGAGTCGCGCCGGCACCGAAATGGTGCGGGGCGGCGCCGACAAAGCTGTCGTCGATGCCGTGTTCGACCTGAGCGACTCACCGGACACGATGCGCATCGTTAAGAGCCTGGGCTTCGAGCCGGACGACAGCCAGCTCATCTTGAGCCGCGACGTGACGGCCGCGGGAAAGTCCTACGGGCGAGTATGCGGCAGACCGGCGTCGATTAGCCAGTTGCGAGAGATCGGGGAGTATCTGGTAGATCTTCATGGCCAGCATGAGCATCAGGCGCTGCTGGCGGTTCCGCGCCACCTTGACATGCTGGACGACTGGGGAGGGCGCGAACTGCAGGCATTGAGATTGCAGGTGGGTGAGGCCTACAGTCTGTTGCAGCGACTTCGGCGGGAGCGCGAGAATCTGGAGAAGGACGCTCGGGAGCGTGCGCATCTTCTCGACCTCTACCAGTTCCAGGTGCGCGAGATCCGGGAGGCCGCACTTAAGCCCGGCGAGGACGAAGAGCTCGAACTGGAGTATCGGCGGATCAGCAACGCACAAAAGCTTATGGAAAGCGCTGCCGACGCGGCGGCAGTGCTTGGCGGCGGAGACGATGCGGGCGCGCTCGACGCGCTCGCGACCGCGGTGCGAGGACTTGAAGACGCGGCAGCGCTTGACGAAACACTGAGGCCGATCCTGGAAGCGATTCGGGCAGCGACCTTCGAGCTTGTCGAGGCGGAACGGGACCTCACCCGCTATCAGGACGAGATTGAGGTTGATCCGCAGCGGCAGCAGGAGATCGAAGACCGGCTCGACCTGATAAGCACGCTCAAACGCAAGTACGGAAATTCGACGGAAGAGGTCCTGGCTTACGGAGCCGAGACAGCCGCGAAGGTCGATGCCGTACTTCACAGTGAGGAGCGTGGGGAGGGCTTAGACAAAGAGATCACCGCGACAAACGGGCAGCTCAGCGCGCTGAGCGCGCGACTGAGCGATCTGAGAGGCAAAGCAGCGCGCGAGTTCGAGCGAATTACACGTTCGGAGCTTCAGGATCTCGGGATGTCAAAGACGCGATTCGAGGTTCAAATCACTCAGGGCGATCCGGGCCCTCGCGGCGTGGACCAAGTCGAATTTCAGATCGCCGTCAATCCGGGCGAACCTGTTCGGCCGCTTGCCAGGGTTGCATCCGGTGGTGAGATCTCGCGCGTAACGCTGGCAATCAAGTCCGCGATGGCCCGCCAGGAGGCGCTGCCGACAATGGTTTTCGACGAGATCGACATCGGCATAGGCGGGCGGACAGCCGGCATTATCGCGGACAAGCTGTTCCATCTTGCTCGCACGAGTCAGATCCTCTGTATCACTCACCTTGCCCAGATCGCTTCGCGGGGCCATCGTCAATTCTGCATTGAAAAGCGCGTCGAAGGCGAGCGGACATCCGTGTCGGTGACTTCTTTGTCACCGGAACAGCGCATCTCCGAGATTGCACGGATGATCGGCGGCGTGAACGTGACGGGAGCGGTCATCGAGCACGCTCGCGAGATGCTATCGTATGCCGGATCGAAGTAGGATGCGGAAGCAGGTTGGTCGTATCTACTCGTACGCCTCCGCCAGCAGCTCAACTGGATGGCAGATCCGTGGATTGGAACCTGCCTCCTGTATGCCCTGCTGGATCCACGCGAGACAACCTGGATTGCCTGTCGCAATGATCGTCGCTCCGGTTGCTTTGATGTTCTCGATCTTCCGATCAAGCAGCTTACGCGCCATCGCAGGCTCTGTGATATTGTAGATGCCCGCGCTGCCGCAGCAGGTATCGGACTCGCCCATCTCGACCAGATTGATCCCGGGGATCTGAAGCAGAAGCTCCCGCGGCTGCCGGCGGATCTGCTGCCCGTGTGCAAGGTGACACGCATCGTGATAAGAAACTGTCGCGTCCAGCCTGCGTGTCGGCGGGGTGATTCCGATCTCCATCAGCCACTCGCTGACATCGCGCACCTTTGCGGCAAACTCGGCCGCCTCCTCCCGATAGGCCGGTTCGTGGGCTAGCAGTGATCCGTACTCTTTCATCGTCGAGCCGCAGCCGGCCGAGTTTACGACGATGGCGTCGAGCGAGCTAAGGTGCGGCCCGAAGGCGTCGATCAGTTTTCGAAAGCGCTCGATCGCCTCGGGATGAAAACCGGTATGGAGGTGGAGAGCGCCGCAGCACCCGGCGGCCCTTGGCGCGAACACCTCACATCCGTTGGCCTGCAGGGCCCTTACGGTAGCAGTGTTGGTCCCACCGAAGAGCACGCGCATAACACATCCAGCAAGCACGCCAACGCGGTACCGCTTCTCACCGATCGGCGCGCTCGTTTCGGGAAGGTTATGCGTCACGGCCTCGCCCTGCGCCGATGGAAGTGATACTACGGCGTCCGCCGAGCCTGACAGTAACCTGGCAGCGAATCCTGGCATCTTTCCGCCCGTCAGCTTACCCAGGAGACCTGCGGCCTTCAGCGACATGGCTAACCTCGCGGGGTCCGTAAGCGTGGAGAGAAGCTGCCTGCGCGCAAACGACTGCGTCGAAGGCCGGAGATGGTTTGCCTCGATATGCGCCCGCATCTCCTCAAGAATCTCGCCATATGGGACGCCGGAGGGACAGGCTGTCTCGCATGCTCTGCAGCCAAGGCAGCTATCAAGCGCCTCAACGACGTCGCTGTCGAAGGGTATCTCATTCTCCCGCCACGACCGCACGAGATAGATTCGTCCTCGTGGTCCACGGGTCTCCTGGCCGGTTAGGCGAAATGTGGGGCAAGCATCCAGGCAGAAACCACACCGGATGCACTTCATGGTCTTGTCATCTATAGTGAGCATGGGTCCATTGTACCTGAGTCTTACATGGGCCTACAGGGCCTGACGCCGGGCGAGCCATGGACCGGAGTATCGTGGCGCACCAAAACCGTCATTCGGACAGGAGCCGGACGGCAGCTGACTGATACGTGCTGAAATCGCGCTCGCCATCCCACCGGTACCGGATATTGCCCTGCTTGTCAATGAGGACCGATACCGGAACCTCTTCGATGTGGCCGTACGACTCTCGAAGCTCCGGCGTAGCCAGAAGCTGGCGATACGTCAGTCCGTGCCCGGCGCACCAGGATCGCAGTCCCGCTTCGCCACTTGACTCTGCGACGGCAACGCCGATAACGACGAGCCCGCTGGAGCCGTATAATCGATTCAGGCGCTCCAGACTCCGAATCTCCAGGCGGCATGGACCGCACCATGTGCCCCAGAAGTTTATCAATACAGGGCGTCCCCTCAGGGCCGTCAGTCGTAAAGCCTGGCCATCGATATCGCTCAGTTCGAATGTGGGAGCGGGATCGGATCGGTTCGGACGGATCGGCCGAACGTCTGCGAACGCAGCCGGCACGGAATATCGGTCCTTGCTGGCCGCCCACCAGAGTTTCCACTCACGGATAACACGATCCTTGTCGGCCTGTTCGCCCAATGTGCGATAGACCGTCCCGCGCCCTGTAAGGCGATGCAGCAGACCTACCGCAGAGCGCGCCACGACCTCGTCCTCGTCGTCGAGCGCGCGTACCAGTGTAGGCAGGCAGCGCCGGTCCGCCAGCATAGCAGCCTGCCGTGCTCCTGCGGCCGTAGGAGCGCTTGTATCCACGGCTGGCGCGACGCGAACCGGCCCGCGTTCACTGCGCTGGTCTCGTACCCCGAGCTGCATCACGGCGCTCTCGCGGACCCAGGAGTCTTCGTCTCGCATTGCGGCGACTAAAAGCATGAGTCCTCGCTCATGATCGACGACGTGGAGAGTCTCTACCGCTCGCTGCCGAACCAGGGAAGCCGAATCCTGGAAGGCGTTCTCGATCGCCGCTGCGGCCTCTGGGGTCTGGTAGGTGCTCAGAGAGTCGATCGCTGCATAACGGAGGCCGGGGCTACGGTCCCGTACAGAGCGCAGCAGGTAAGGCAGACGCGAGGCCTTCGGCATGTGTCGGAGGGCCCTGGCAAGTGCGCCGAGCGCCTCCTCGTTATCTCCGTGAAGCCCGCCTTCTTCGATACCGCGCTGCCAGCTAACCCAGCGAACGACGGAAATTACCGCGGCAAGAACCAGCACCGCAACGTACGCCGCGATACGCGGAGTAACACGTAGCCTAGAGGCCGAGTCCGCGGTTTGAGGGCCGATGGCTGCCATAACTACCATAGTCCTTTCACACCTGTTTACGAACCTGTGTAGGAACGAGCCGGATCTATGGCTAATGGTACCACGCAATAACGGCTAAGCGTCGGCACCCACGTGGACGGAGTAGGGCGGATGCTCCGTCGTCCGCCGATGGCTCTTTCTCAATCCGCCGATGGCTGATTTTGAATCCCCGTTACTTGAACCGGACGAAAGGCATGCTCATGAGAGTTCTAACAGATCGACCGTGCTGGTCACATCGACAGGTGTGCGCGACGCTGGCCGGCCTGGCCGGATTCTTGGTTCTTATCGCCACTGCCCCTGCGCGATGTGCGACGCGGATCGTCGACGCGAGCCCGGAGGTTATCTTTTTGTGGCCAAAGGGCACTCCGACTCTGCAGGGCCCCGACGAGAAAGAGCAGATTACTCCGGCGACCTCACTGCCCGGGCAGCGGATCAACTCCATTCGGAACGTACACAACCCCTCGATTGAAGTCCATCTCCCCCCTCGCGAGCGGGCGACGGGCGCTGCTATCATTGTTGCGCCCGGTGGCGGACACCAACAGCTTGTGTGGGGCTCGGAAGGAACCGATATCGCCGACTGGCTAAACGGCATGGGGATTGCGGCCCTGATTCTGAAATACCGCCTGGCGCAGACACCCGGATATCACTATACCGTCGAAGGCGAAGCTCTGCAGGATACGCAGCGCGCGACCAGGATCGTGCGGAATCGGGCGGAGGGATGGGGCGTCAATCCGAGCCGTATCGGCATTCTCGGATTCTCCGCGGGAGGAGCGCTGGCCGCGCTCGCGGACATCCGGTTTGATCGGGGAAATCCTGCCGCTGTGGATCCGATCGAAAAGCAAAGCTGTCGCCCGGATTTTGTAGGACTGGTCTATGCCGGGTGGGCGCCGATGGACATTACCGCACCGAAGGACGCCGCTCCCGCATTTCTTACGAGCGCCGGGAGCGACGATCAGTTCCACGCTCGCGAAACCGTCGAGTTCTTCAACTCGCTTTTCAAAGCCGGAGTGCCGGCCGACCTGCACATCTACGCACATGGTGGGCATGGCGGTGGAATCCGCGGCCGGAATGGAATCCCGTTTGGCGCCTGGCACATCCGCTTTCAGGAGTGGCTTGCCGATATCGGCATGTTGAAGCGTGGTTGACGGGCTCGCGGCATAGCATGTCCTTGCTACTTTCGCGAGCTGTTGGAGCACGTTTCACAGATGAGCGCCGCTCGATGATCCGAGCCAGTTGGTATGAGCGTGGACGGCTCCAGCTCGACGAACGTGCTCGCCGCGGCGCAGAAATCACATTTGCCGCGTTGCCGTACGATCGGTTTGCTTGCTATCCATAACCCCGCCATATCGGTCGATCGGCGATGGCCGAGCACTTTATTCAGCGTCGCTTCCGCGAGCTTGCGCACCTTAGGATTGCTCTCGCGCTCGAGTATCTGCTCCAGCCGCCTGGCGCCCTCGTCGTCTGAGGGTTTGCCGCCATCCTCGATAGTATGCCAGGCTGCCCGCCGCACGCGCCAATCCTCGTCCTCCATCATGCGGAACAGGGCGTCCCAGACCGCCGGGATGCGCGTTCGGACGTGGCATGGACAGAGGTTCTCGGCTGCCATTAATCGGTCTTCGGCATCGGCGCTCGATGACAGAGCGAGCAGTTCCTGAATCTGCTCCTTGCCAGCCTGTCTTTCTCCAACCTTGTGCGCCGCTTTCTGATGCCGGTTCATTCCAAATATTTTGCGCATTTTCGATTCTCCACGTTGGATTAGCCAGACACGGGTGCCGGCTTCAATGGCAATGGCGCCCGATCGGTTATCCGCTCCGCTTCAGCCGTCCCGTTCGTTTGCAGTACAGCTCGCCCCATGAGAACACCCGGAGGCCGAGCGGAATCAGCACGGCTCCCGAGATCAAGAGAGGCCAGATGTCGTGCCAGAGTATTGGGAGACTCGCGCCCTGAAGGAGAGCGGATCTCATTCCGTGCAGAACATAGGTGGCCGGGGAGAGTCGCGATACGAACTGCATCCAGGGCGGCAGAATGTCGATTGAATAGTAGATCCCCGAAAACAGGAGGAGCGATCCTTCGACGATACCCGTGATCTGAGAGCCCTTCTCCGCGCTCATTAGCGGAAAGATCGCGACAAGCGTCCCCAGCCCCATAAATGAGAACGATC
>JBBQVV010000287.1:0-9215 GCA_038211235.1 Chthonomonadales bacterium
ATGGTTGTCTATTTCGAGAACTATATGGAACTCATACATGACTCGGGCAAAGACTTGAAAGTTGCGGATCGCAAAGGGCGCATCGCGCTCGGAAGCAAGTACGCCGGACGCCACTTCTCAATGCGCGAACAGAGCGATGGCACTGCTCTGCTTGTCCCTGTATTGATCGTCCCAGCTAAGGATAGGCCGATTACCTCGCAGGGCCTCGCTGATATCTTTGGCTGGCTGGAAACGCTGGAACGCGATTGGGACAGACGGGAATCACTCTCGCCAACAAGTGCTCTGATCGCATCCGCGCGTGAAGTCCTGGCATTACTGCAGGCGAGTGCCCTCGCACGCGGCCTAACCTGGTCGAATCCGCACATCGGATGCAATGAGCTCGGCGAGATAACTTTGGAGTGGTTGATAGATTCCCGCACGCTAACGGTATTCGTCCGTTCGGAAGAGCGTGTCGATTATCTAAAGACCTGGGGCGCCAACATCGAGACCGAGATGGAAGAGGGTGAGATAAACCGAATTGTTGATTTCGTAGCGCTATCGCATTGGCTCTACCGAGGAAGCACACAATCTAAGTGATTCAGGACTTCCTCGAACCGCCGTCTGAGGTTCACGACGACGCAACCCTATATCGGGCTGTTGTGAATGACGCACACATGTTCCCAATGGACGTTCAGGGAGTGCAGCGTATTAGCAGTATGGCTTTTAACGATACATCGCGGCGACCATCCGTTGATCGAGCTATGTTGTGCCCGAACGGTGCCGCGGATACGCAGGCGCGCTTTGCTGTCGGAAGCGCAGTCCTGTCTCTGGTTGCTGGAGAGATTCGTCAGGTCACGGCGACGCACGGCAAAACCGGACAGGTTTACGGCATCGACATCGATCCAGTACCGCTGTCGAGCAATTTGGCACACGCGGAAATTATCGGCCGTCCGCCATTCGATACAGACAGGATATTCGATCGTATCAAGCAAGCATTAGCGCGGATCTCCACAGTGGCACTGTCCACGGACTAAGGGTAGCATGAACCCTGGCGACGTTAGGTATCACGGTCAGCACCGCGCTTGTGTCGGTCAGTTTCCGGTCATGTGGCATGGTATCGGCTATGGTATAATCGCAATAGCTGGAGCGGTCATACAACGAAGGTAGCGCGACGTCCACGATTGAAGTAGAAGCGCGGTTCGCCCGCCTGGAAGCGGAGGTCGCGTCCATTGCTCTCGCCAACCACGCAATTCTCGTAACACGAAACCTCACGGACTTCACGAAAATCCCCGGCCTTCGTGCCGAGGATTGGTGTGCCTGAACGATTCCCTCCCAAAAACGCAGTGAGGTGGTCACGCCGCCGACAGCCCCCACCGGTGCCGCACGGTGCGCTCCAACCGCTCGAACACGAGACGGTCGGCGATAACTCCGATGGCGATCAGGATCGCCATCACCGCCAGTACCAGACTCATGTCGTTCAGGTCGCGGCCGCGCATGAGCGTCTGCCCCAGGCCCAGCGCCCCTGTCGAAACCGAGAGAAGCTCGCCCGCCATGAGGGAGCGCCAGGCAAAGGCCCAGCCCTGCTTCGCGCCGGTGATGATCGAGGGAAAGGCGGCGGGCAGCATCACCTCTCGATAGAGGCGGAAGCCGCGCGCGCCCATCATTCGGCCCGCTCGGAGATAGAGCGGTGGGATGTTCTGGATCCCATCGCTCACGGCGATCGTGATTGCGAGGAGCGCGCCCATAAGCGTGACAAACAGGATCGCGCGCTCGCTGAGGCCGAACCAGATAACGGCGAGCGGGAGCCAGCAGATGGAGGGCAGGGTCTGAAGACCGAGTGCCAGTGGTCCTAGCGCGCGCCGCACGAGCGGAACCGTTCCGATCAGAAGTCCGAGCAGCGTGCCGAGCACAAGCGCGGTTCCGAACGCGATGAGGAGCCGGATGAGGCTGATCTTCGCGGCGATGACGAGCGAGCCGTCACGAATTCCACCCGCGAGCGCTCCCCAAACCTCGGAAGGGCCGGGGAACAGGTAGCTGTTCCACCAGCGCAGCCTAAATCCCGTCTCCCATAGTGCCAGAAGTAGGATGAAGAATGCGACCGGCGTGAGTGTCGCCGTTACGCGCCCGATCCGCCTCTGCATAGTCGCTCTCCTCCTGAACGATCTTTGCGATCTCAACCTGAAGATTATCTAGGATGGTTCTCGCGATCCTCGCGGTCTCTGGCGACTCCACCTCGCGGGGTCGGGCAAGGCTCACGAACAGCTCCTCCTTGATGCAGCCCGGGCGCGCCCCCATGCAAACGACTCGGTCGGCGAGAGTCACGGCCTCCAGAACGTTGTGGGTAACGAATACAACCGTCTTGCGCATTGCGAGCCAGATTCGCTGTACCTCCTCAATCAGGAGGTCCCTCGTCTGCGCGTCGAGCGCCGCGAACGGCTCGTCCATGAGAAGTACATCGGGATCGAGAGCAAGCGCGCGCGCGATGGCGACTCGCTGCCGCATTCCGCCGGACAGCTCATGTGGATAGGCGGTGGCGAAGCGCCCGAGATGCACCGTCTGGAGGTGCTCCATCGCCCGGTTGCGACGCTCCCGCCTGTCGCGTACGCGTTTGAGCGCAAACTCCACGTTCTGAACTGCCGTCAGCCATGGAAAAAGCGCCGCCTCCTGGAATATCACGGCCCGGTCCGGTCCTGCCGAGGTGATCGGCTTGCCGTCCTTGAACGCGGCGCCGGCGTCGGGGCGCATAAGGCCGGCGAGGATGTTCAGCAGGGTGCTCTTGCCACAGCCGGAGGGCCCCACGAGACAGACGAACTCTCCGGGGTAGATCGTGAGGTCGACGTCCTTCAGCGCTTCCACGCGGCCCTGGCGCGAGGTAAACGTCACGGAGATCCCCTCCAGCCGAAGCTTGGCCGTCATGGGCGCCGCATCCGGGGCATGTCCGTTCCCTGCCTCTGTGCCAGATCTGGGTTTCAATTCGACGGCGGTCATGCCTGAGTCCCCACCCCGATCCGCAGCGCTCGGCTACGGTATCGCGGCGACATTTCGCTTCCCTAGAACGGAGTTGAGCGGCTTGAGGTCGATCAGGCCGCCAAATGCGGACCGATCCTGTTTTAGATAGGCCAGCGCTTTCGACCAATCCGCGAAGGTCAAGATGGAATCTTGGAGCGGATCGTACGTGATGTCGGTCCGGTCGAAAGACGATTTGACGATGTCGGGCGCCAGCGCCTTTCCCGTCAGCTTCTTGAGCCGCTCGGCGACAAGCCCGGACGCCTCGTCGCGGTGACCGTTGATCCAATCGACCGTCTCAACGTGAGCCTCCAGAAACTTTGTCACCAGGTCCGCATGCTCTTGCAGGAACTGAGAACGCACGATGACCACCGTCGTCGCGAACTTCCTTCCGGGCCATCGATCGCGCTCGTCCTGCAATACGCGGCCGTTTCCCTCCTTAACAAGCCTCGAAACCCACGGCTCGGTTATCCAGGCGGCGTCCAGCTCTCTCTTGACGAAGAGAGTGAGAGTATCGGCGGGCGCGTTCGGCAGCACGTTGACGGTTCCGCCTCTGTCCGTTGATGTGAGCCCGGCAGTCTGCAATGCGTGACGAAGCGAGATGTCCTGAGTGCCGCCGGTCTGCGGGACCGCGACTCGCTTGCCCGCAAGTCCTTCGATATTCCCGATGCCTGAGTCGTTGCGCACGACAAGTGCCGAGCCGCCTGATGAGGCGCCCGCGATCACCTTCAGCGCCTGTCCATGTGATTTTAGATACCCGTTGATGGCGGGTCCAGGACCGATATATCCGATGTCGACCTGGTTTCCGAACAGTGCCTCGATCTCGGACGGTCCCGCGCTGAAGACCTGCTCCTCGATTTTGACCCCCGGACCCAGTGCCTTTGCAAAGGAACCCTTCGCGGTGCCGACAAGTGAGACGGCGTGGGTGACGTTGGGAAAGTAGGCCAGACGTACCGTCGTTATGCCGCCCGCAGCCGTGCCGCCGTTCTTTGGACCGCAGCCGATGACAATCGCCGACACCACAATGAGAAGTGCCGCGGCAACTGACCGGATTCGGAAGGTGACAGCGCGGCAACTGCTTCCGGCAGACTGCACAACCCCGAGACCTCGTACCACGCATCCTCCAAGTAGAGTAGTTGACAAAATCGGTCAACTAAGTAAGGTATGCGGAGTATACCCCGATTAGGAATCGGTGTCAAGGAGAGGTGTGCACCCGGATTATTCCCGCACATACCACCACCGCAGACGCGGCATCCTGCCGCGTACGCTCCACCTATCGCCGACGCGGCATCCTGCCGCATACCTATCGGTAGGCTGCCTGCTTGCCGCGAACGCACCAGTAGTGGTGCTCGCCGGCACCGTGAGGGCTGCAAGGAAGCGGACAATCGAACATCCCCGTAGCGTTCCCGGTTTTTGTCCGTCGGCGGTTGCGAGGCAGGGTAGTGTGGAACGATGTACTTGCGCGGATAGATCAAGTGGCGGGCCATGGTCCGCGTTGTGATAAGGAGCTGAACACAAGAGATGAGCGAAATGAACATCAATGATAATCGGCAAGATGAGCCGATCAAATTAACCAAGCGGGAGATTGAAGTCTTGTCGCTGGTGATCGAAGGACGATCCAGTAAAGAGGTCGCGGACCTGCTATATGTAAGTAAGAGAACGGTCGACTTTCACCTGGCTAACATCTATGACAAGCTGCAAGTCACCAATCGTGTTCAGGCATTCCGACGCGCAGTGCGTCTCGGATTGATTTCCGGCGAAATGACCGGCGCCTAGAGCACATCGCCTCGCGGTAATAGTTCGACAGTCCATTTCGGGTAATCGCGAAGCTGTTATAATCAACGCCCGGTTCCGATATCCGACGGAGATGCGCGTAAGCCAAATGAGCGGTGCGGCGCTGCATGGAAAGGTCCATGCAGCGCCGCATTTTGTTGCCGGAGAAAGGTGATGCCGTGTCACGTCACTAACCCGTCGTACGCCAGCCGCACGTGCGGCGGCAACTGGGAATTGACCGCTTCGTGGTCGAAGTGATGTGAGAGGTGTGTCAGGTACGCCTGGCGCGGCTTTACCTCCGCAATCACGTCGAGCGCCTGATATAGCCCGAAGTGGGTCGCATGCGGCTCGAATCTGACGGCGTCCAGAATCAGCACGTCCAGGTCTCGCATGAATTCGAGCGAATCGGGCGGAATTGAGCTCACATCGGTGACGTATCCGATACTGCGACCTTGCGCGCGCGTTTCGATTTCGCTTCTCGCGACTTCATCCTGCAGCGTTTCGCTCACTTCCCGATCCTCGCTGTCAAACCGATACGCCAGGACAGGCAGCGTACCGTGGAGGACGTAGAACGAGCGAATACGCAGCCCGCACAACGTGAATTCACGCTCGATCGGACGAAGCGTTAACCGCGGCTTTCCGCCGCCTGCCTGAGTTTCCTTGAAGATGTATGAGAAGATGCGCCGGATATCGGAGAGCGTTTCGTCGTCGCCATAGACCGGCATGTCCCGTCCGGACAGATCGTTGAACCGGCGCACGTCGTCCAGGCCCATGATATGATCCGCGTGCGTGTGCGTAAACAGGACGGCGTCCACTCTACGTACGTCGAAGGCCAGCGCCTGCATTCGAAGCTCCGGAGTGGTGTCCACGAGGATCGCGCTGTCGGCATGGCGAACGAGGATCGAAGGCCGAAACCGGCGGTTGTGAGGATCTTCCGAGCGGCAAACGGCGCATGTGCAGCCGATCATTGGAACCCCGTGCGAAGTCCCGCTGCCAAGTATGACGACTTCCAAGAGAGACTAAAGCCTCACGGTCCTTCCGGTCCTTGCCGATTTGTAGATCGCCTCGACGACTTCGACCACATGCGCGCCATGCACTCCAGGCGAGAACAGCTCCGAACGGCCGAGGATAGCATCCACGAAATTGCCTATCGGGCCGGCGACAGGCGTCAGATCGGCTTCCCGAAACTTCACCGGCTCCTGTCCCCGAATCTGAATGTGCGTTTCAAACTCCTGGTGGATAATTGCGACGGAGCCATTCGCCGATCCAAAGATGTTCCGAACCCGGCGCTGCTCGAACTGGCTGTCTCCGATCGAACAGATCGTAGTCACGGCTCCGTTCGACAGCTCGATCGCGACTGCGATACGCATGTCCGCGGGCGTCGAGTCCATCAACGCCGTCACGCGCTTTGGGCGGAGTCCGGTGAGCCACAGCAGCTCTGATATCAGGTGCGGCCCGCCGTCGGCGAAGTATCCCCCTCCGTTCATTTTCGGGTCCGAGCGATAGTCCGTGGGAGGAACGACGCCTGGCAGGTTGTCCGGTCGCGGCGCGCGCCCGAAAAGGTGCGCCGCGGCGCCAGTCCAGTACATTGCGCCGTTCTCGAACGAACCCATCTGTTCGCTCTGGATCGCGCGCCTTGCACGGTGACAGTGCGACCAGTGCGGCGGATTCAGAGCGACGGCAAGCTTCAGTCCACGCTTTTGAGCCAGCTCCACCAGCTCACGCGCGTGCTCGCTCTTGATCGTCATCGGCTTCTCGAGCAGCACATGCAGCCCGCGTTCGAGCGCGGCCTTTGCCTGTTCGTAGTGGAGATAGTTGGGGGTTGCGATCAATACGGCATCGAGCGGGGCGCTCTCAAGCATCACGCGCCAGTCGTCAAATCCGGAGCCTTGCGCCAGTCCGCAATGAGCCTCCATCGTGGCGCGGGCTTCCGCATCCCGCCGGCACAGAGCGGTGAGGACGACCTCCGGTTTCGCCTTGACATCCGGCAAGTGGCGGCGTGACACAAACCATCCGGCGCCGATGATACCGAGCCGGACCTGGGAACCTGTCTTTAACGCAGCACCGTCGTTGGGCATTGTCATGGCTCCATTCCGATACGCACGCGCCCGGATTGATCGCTTGTCTCGTCAACAGTGCCGGTATATTCGTTGGATCGCGGCAAGTTCCTTCTTGCGAGCGATCGAAGCGCGCCCCGGCCGCAGGAGTCGGCTGTCTGCCGGTCGAACTTAGCGATCTTGACTTGGAACACGAGAGGAGCCCGCGTGTGATCGATATCGGCAAGAACCAGATCCTGTTGGGTGACTGCGTGGAACTGATGGACGCGCTTCCGGAGCGCTGTATCGACCTGATTTTCGCGGATCCGCCTTATAACATGCGACTCAACGGCGATCTATGGCGCCCGGACATGACGATGGTTGATGCCGTGAACGATCACTGGGACCAGTTCGAGTCGCCGGCGCAGTACGACGCATTCACCCGCCGATGGCTAACTGCAGCCCGCCGCGTATTGAAGAATACGGGAACGCTCTGGGTCATCGGCTCCTATCACAACATCTACCGCGTCGGTTCGATCCTTATGGATCTGGACTGGTGGATCTTGAACGACATTGTATGGATCAAGCGTAATCCGATGCCCCAGATGAAAGGAGTTCGGTTTTGCAACGCGCATGAGACGCTGCTGTGGGTGAAGAAGTCCAGGGAACAGGCTGGCTACACCTTTAACTACCGAGGATTGAAAGCAGGCAACGAGGATCTGCAGATGCGGTCGGATTGGCATTTTCCAATCTGCTCCGGGAGCGAGCGACTCAGTCATAACGGCGAAAAGGCGCACACCACGCAGAAGCCTGAGTGCCTGCTGCACCGCGTAATCGTCTCCACTTCCAACGCCGGAGATCTCGTGCTGGATCCATTCTGCGGAACAGGCACTACCGCGGCGGTCGCCAAGCGGCTGGGAAGGCGGTATCTGACCATCGATCGCGAGGAGAGTTATGTGGAAGTTGCGCGTACGCGTTTGGCATCGATATCTGAAGCCCTGGTCGTTGACGAAGGTATCTTTATCGATGCTCCAAAGCCTCGCGTGAGCTTCCAGAGCCTGGTGGAATCGGGCCGGCCAAAGCCCGGGGATACGCTGCGCCTGAAGGGAAGAAGCATCGCCGCGACGGTACAGTCGGATGGGACCCTTATCGCGAACGGCCTGCGCGGGTCGATTCACAAGTTGGCCGCGCTCCTCCTCGGGCTTCCAGCCTGTAACGGCTGGACGGCATGGTATCTTTGCGATGGCAATACCGCGGGAACGGAGCTGATCGATTCGCTTCGGCCGAGAGGATACGAGATCGACGACGAGTGATAAGCCTGTTCGGTTACGCGCCGAGTTGAGCCATCACTTCATCCGGGATGGAATACGCGGCAACCAGGTCCAGTCGGAAGAACCTCGTCTCCTGTCCCACATGGAAGGCGAACAGACGCCGCGCGCTGTCCGAGGCGACCCACTCGACGTACTCGGCGTGGAACCGTTTGATCTCATCCTCATGTACCGTAAACGTCACCGGGCCAATCCCGTGTATGTGCAGATTGATAACGCGTCTCACAGCTCTGGGTCTCCTTGGTTTCGCTCCGCCCGCCGACTGTCCGGCTTGCCGAACTGCCGGTTCCGCAGTGTGCGAACCGTCCTTCGGGGCTCTCCGGCAGTATAACAAACCGGGCAAAAAGTGTCAACCGCTCCGCCGGTAGTCGCCGCTCTTGCCACCGGACTTCTCCTCCAGCCGGATGTCCGTGATCACCGCTCCACGTTCGACCGCTTTCAGCATGTCGTAGAGTGTAAGCGCCGCAACGGAAACCGCAGTCAGCGCCTCCATCTCTACACCGGTCTTTCCATTGACGCGAACCTCGGCGGCTATCTCCACGCCGCAGTCCGTAAGTGTCAGGTCCACTGCGACGCGAGTTATGGCCAGCGGATGGCACAGGGGAATCAGATCGCTGGTACGCTTCGCCGCTAGGATTCCGGCGACGCGCGCCACGCCGAGTGCGTCGCCCTTCGGCACATCGCCGGCCCGTAGCATGGAGATGGTCTCCTTATTCAGCACTATGCGGCCGCGAGCGACGGCTCGGCGGCTCGACTCCGCCTTCTCGGTGACGTCCACCATATGGGCGTTGCCTCGTTCGTCGAGGTGGGTCAGTTTATCCATAGTGCCCTTTCAGAACAGCAAGCACGGTTTCTTGGACAGTATGAGAGTGATCAAAAGGATTGGTGTCAGTGGCTCGCGCTGAGTGCTAGATCGGAAACGCGCGATAGGTGTGGATGCCGGTTACCGATCCGTAGATCGCCCAGACGCTTCCGGTGATATAGTCTCCCAGGATGAGACCGATGAAGAACGGTATCCAGGTGCGATAGGTTTTCATTCCGCCGTACCGGATCACGAGCGATTTTACGCTCCAGCCGACCAGAGTCGCGCACC
>JBBQVV010000288.1:0-9179 GCA_038211235.1 Chthonomonadales bacterium
CGCTGTCGCCCTTGCCTCCGACGCCGATGCACGCGAAGTTGAGTTTCTCGTTAGGCGATTTCGGGTTGTTCTGAGCGACGGCCTCCGCGCCGACCCAGACCCCGAATCCGGTCGCCGCGGCGGTACGCAAAAAGTCACGCCGGCTCTGTGATGTATTCATACAGTGCTCCTCCTCGTTCGAAATTCCGCGCGCATGCCACGGTCTCTCGCGCGCAGAGCTATTCGAGCCGGGCGCCGGGTTCTCCTTCCGGCAGGCAGTTGGTGTCAGGGTCATTCAGTTCTCTGCGTGGGACCCGTACGGGCAGGCTCGACGTCCTCGCCTCGTGACAACTGTAAGTCCGGCCGTAGGGCCGGGTAAATTGTTTTCCATAGCCGAGGAATTCCCTTCCCACGGGCCATTGCTAGAGTACTGAAGACCCTGCGCCGTTGCAGTGTCTTCAGTACTGCAAGGATATTCCGCCGTTCCTATTTGCCATCAGTCAAATCTGAGCAATCTGTGGATAGTCCATCTTCCGACTCAATACGGTGTCCCCGCCGCTCTGGCGACGCGCAACGCGTTTGCGTACCATTCGAGCTCGTCGAAGAAGCGATCCGCGGATTTGCCGGGCCGATCGCCGAGGGGCGTACCATTGTCATCGAAAAGCTCGTTGGCCCGCGGCAGCGGGAGCAGGGATGGAATGCTCGGCATGCCCATTTCGGAGAGCATCGCGCGCAGCTGCATGGCGGCTCGCACTCCGCCGAACGGCCCTTGAGAGTAGCAAACGATCGCGGACGGCTTGAAGTAATACTCTTCCAGGAAGTGATCCAACAGGTTGGAGAGCGCCGGAGGTACGGAATGGTTGTACTCCGCCGACACGATTACGTAGCCGTCCGCCGGCGTGATGATCGCCTCCAGCTTCGCCAGCACGGGCGGCGCTTCGCCTTTAGCGTACTCCTTATACATCCGGTCCAGCAATGGTAGCGGATATTCAACCGGGTCGACCAGCGTGACCGAATGGCCCCGATCCCTGAGCGCTTGAACGGCAAAGCGCGCAATGCAAAGTCCGATACGATCGCCCCGGACGCTGCCGAGGATGACTGCGACGTTTAGCGGCATGGCTCTGCTCCAATTGAATGATCGCGAATTGCGTTGCCTGGACGCATTTTCGCCAAAAGGGTGTTTCGTCTGCCGGACGGAATCTCCTGGTTGTCTGTCCTACTGAATAGTAACGTATCGGAACAGTTCGCCGTCTAAGTGGCAGCCGACATGCGCACGCCAACATACCGCCGGCGCACATCCGGACCAATGAACACGAGAACGGACGGAGTGATCCAAGGGCATCCACAACGGCCATACGGGGCGGAATGCCTCCGCCCTACGGGCGTCCGTATGGACGCAGTGACACCTACGTGATTGGGCCTACAAGGGCAACCACAGAGGGTTGCCCCTACTGGTCGGGGATTACACAGTTTAAGAGGAGACACTTTCCCATGTCAATATCGCTCAGGGCGCTCCTTGGCGCCGCGCTTGCCCTATCGGCGGCGGCGCCTCCCGTTCTAGCCCAGGCCCGAGCCGGGAGACATCAGGCGATTTGCGCTCCGACCGACGCTAGACCGCTGGACGTCTACCAGCTGTCGCCGCTCCAGACTCGCGTCCTCGGCGAGCGGACCTGGCTGCGGAATGGACCGGCCTCTCTACGTGTCGTCACCACGAACCATAATACCGGCAAGCCGGTGCCTGCGACAATTACTCTGTCCGCAGCGCGCGTCGAGAACGGTCGTCCCGGCGAAAATCAGACACTCTTTACGGGCAAGACGAACGACGTCGGCACGATCGATGCCACGTTCCGAGTGCCGAACGCCGAGCCGGGCGCCTATCAGTTGACAGTGGATGTCAAGTCGCAGGTGGGGCACGATACGGTCAACGAGCAGATCCAGATCCAGGAGGCGACCCAGCTGCTGCTGACCACCGACAAACCGCTCTTTCAGCCGGGGCAGACGATGCACCTTCGAGCACTAGCTCTGGACGTTGCGACGAGACAGGCAGTTGGCGATAAGCCGATTACATTCGAAATCGAGGACGCACGCGGCAACAAGGTGTTCAAGAAGAAGCAGACGCTCTCGCGGTTCGGCGTTGCCGCCGCCGACTTTGTGCTCGCCGACGAAGTCAATATGGGCAACTTCGTCTTGAGGGCTATTCTGGCGACAGGTCAGGCGGAGAAGACCGTTCGCGTCGAACGCTACGTCCTGCCCAAGTTCAAGATCACCGTCACGACCGATAAGCCTTACTATCTGCCCGGTGAAGAGGTCAAGGGAACCGTCAAGGCCAACTACTTTTTTGGTAAACCCGTAGCAAACGGCAAGGTGACCGTCGAGATCAATACGGTCGACATCGGAGTCACCAAACTGGAGGAGCTGAAGGGCGATACCAGCCCGATCGGCGCATACACGTTCCGCTATACGCTTCCCAGATCGTTTGTGGGCCAGCCGTTCGAGCAAGGCAAGGCGGTCATCGAGTTCCACACCACGCTCAAGGACACCGCCGATCACAAACAGGAGTCGCACCTGTCCGTTCCCGTCGTTAAGGAGCCGATCCTACTGGTGGTCGTGCCCGAAACCCGCAACCTCGTTCCGGGCGTCGAGAATCGTGTCTACATAGCCGCCGGCACTCCCGACGGAGCGCCCCTCAAGAACATGAAGCTGGAGGTGTCGCGGCTGGAGGCTGGCGCTGGGCGGGCAGCCGTCACCTCGCTGACGACCGACGAACTGGGTATCGCGACCTACTGGATGACGCCGCCGAACCCACCTGCCGCGAAGGCGCCCAATGGCGCGGGCGGTATCGGCCCGCTCCCGGCGGGAGGGGGCGGCAGACGATTCCCTGGCGTTCAGGGCGGTTTCGGCGGCGGAAGAGTGGCCGGAGGACTTGGCGGCCAGGCTATGCCCGGTATCGCGGATCTCACCGTACCAATCGTCACCACAACCCTCATCATTAAGGCAACCGACTCTCAGGGCCGTACCGCGACCACGAGCCAGACG
Organism: Chthonomonadales bacterium; assembly: GCA_038211235.1. GTDB lineage: Bacteria > Armatimonadota > Chthonomonadetes > Chthonomonadales > Chthonomonadaceae > DATGJU01. The sequence goes on from JBBQVV010000288.1 coordinate 3,016, forward strand.
CTCCAGACGGCGCCTTCGAACGAGGGCATCATTCTGCGGTCCGACAAGACATTGGCCAGGGTCGGAGATCGGCTGAATCTGGTCGCGCTCTCCACGGTGCAGACAGGGACCCTCTACCTGGACGTGATCCGTAATCGGCAGACGATCCTTACGCACGCGCAGCCGATGAGCCGGGGCGAGACCCGCTTCATGCTTCCGGTCACGCCGGACATGGCTGGCACGCTCGAGATTCGTGCCTACAAGATCCTGCCGAACGAAGATATAGTCCGGGACAGCCGCACGGTCATCATATCGCCGGCCGACGACCTGGACATCCAGGTTGCCGCGGATCGCGCCGAGTACCGGCCCGGTGGTGACGCGACTCTTAACTTCACGGTCACCAATAAGAATCGGCTTGGCGTAGAGGCGGCGCTGGGCATCGCGATCGTCGACGAGAGCGTGTTTGGACTTTCCGAGCTGCAGCCGGGCCTGGAAAAGATCTACTTCATGCTCGAGAAAGAGCTGATGGAGCCCAGGTACGAAATCCACGGCCTGACGCCGTCCGGGCTGCTTCAGCAGGGTCCGATCTTCTGGAAGGATGCCTCACGCCAGCGCGCCGCGGCGCTCGTGCTTGCAGCGGCTCCTGTCGCTCCGGACTTCGAGATCCGCGTCGATACGTTTGAGGATCGCTGGAGTCGGGTGCGGGATGCGGCGGTTCAGGACATGCAGAGGCGCTGCCAGACTATCCAGAACGCCATCCAGAAATATAGAAAGGAGACGAGAGCCGCCCTCACGATCGACAAGTCACTAACGGAGCTCGTGCGCCGAGGCTATCTTGGCGAGGCCGACCTACTCGACCCGTGGGGGAGCCCCTACCTGGCATTTACGTACGGCTCCAGGACATACGAGCCAGGTTTCTCTCTGAACAGCCCCGGACCCGATCGAAAATGGCAGACGCCGGACGATCTGATTGGCGTTTCCGTCTACGGCTGGAATCCCGGTGGCATTGCTGTCATACGCTGGCACGGCAATGAGGAGCTCCTGGCGCAGTTTGGTATTACCGGCCAGGCGCTCGCAAAGGGAGACGATAACTCTGTAATCCTGCTAAGCGCTCCCATGGACAGCGGCCGAGGGCCCGGTGGATTCGGAGGAGGATTCGGAGGCGGGCGGATGGCCGGTGCAGGCGTCGATCGCGATCTTGGTTTCGCCGAGCGTCGAATGTTCAAGTTCGGAGCTACGGAACTTGCAGCCCGGTCCGCAAAGGTCGCCGCAGTCTCCGGCCCGGATCTGGGCGTCGGGTCCGCCGCGCCGAGAGTCCGAGAGTACTTCCCCGAAACCATGCTCTGGCAGCCGGCCCTGATCACGGACGAGCATGGCCGCGCCATGCTCAAGGTACCGATGGCGGACTCGATCACCACCTGGCGCGTCAGCGTCATGGGTAACACGCCCCTGGGCCAGCTGGGCAGCGCCACAAGCCCGATCAAGGTGTTCCAGGACTTCTTTGCGGACATCGATCTGCCCGTTTCGCTCACGCAGCACGATCGTGTGCGGATTCCGGTCTCGGTGTACAACTACATGCAGACGCCCCAGGACGTGACCCTGACCCTGAAGCAGGAGCCGTGGTTCCGGCTGGACGGCAGCGCGCGGCAGTCTCTTCGGATCGACGCGGGTCAGGTCAAAGTCGTCTACTACCCGGTCGTCGCCGACGACATCGGGCGTCACACGCTCGAGGTCACTGCACGCGGCAGCAAACTATCCGACGCCCTCCGCCGCCAGATCGAGGTGACGCCGGACGGCAAGGAGAACCTTTCAACGATAAACGATCGCCTGGAGAAGAGCGCGCAGAAGACAGTCTCCGTTCCGGCAGGGGCCATCAAGGGCGCGACCTCGCTCTTCGTCAAACTTTATCCGGGCACGTTCAGCCAGGTCGTGGAGGGACTGGACGGCATCCTTCGCATGCCAAACGGCTGTTTCGAGCAGACGAGCTCCACGACCTACCCGAACATTCTCGTGCTCGATTATCTGAAGACTACCAAACGCCTCAACCCTGAGCTGCAGATGAAGGCGGAGCAGTACATCAACGTCGGATATCAGCGGCTCGTCACGTTCGAGTGCAAGCACGGAGGTTTCTCATGGTTCGGCGACGAGCCGGCGCATCAGATCCTCACCGCCTACGGGCTGCTCGAGTTCAGCGATATGTCGAAGGTGCATGAGGTCGACCCGGCTCTCATTGCGCGGACGCAGACATGGCTGGCGGCGCAGCAGAAGCCGGACGGCACGTGGGAGGAGAAGAACCAGGGGATAGCCGAGGGAATCATCAACCGGCAGACCGGCGCGCTTCGGACAACCGCATACGTTAGCTGGGCGCTTGCGGAGAGCGGCTATCAGGGACCACAGATCGCGATGGGCGTCGGATACGTCAAGGAGCATCGGACGGAGGCGAAGGACCCCTACACGATGGCGGTGATCCTGAATCTGCTCGCGAAGGTAGAGCGAGACGGCGAATCCACCGCACGGGCGGCCGATGCGCTGATCCACACCGCCACTGTGACCGATAAGACGGCCTGCTGGCAGAGCGAGACACAGACGTTCACCGGCGCCAACGGCCATGGCGCCGATCTCGAGACCACCGGTCTTGCCGCCTATGGCCTAGTTAAGTGGGGCCGTGACTCCGGTTTCGTGAACAAGGTCTTGACCTATCTCGTGCAGAGCAAGGATGCATTCGGAACGTGGGAATCCACGCAGGGCACGGTCTGGTCGATGAAATCCCTCTTGTATGCGAGCCGCAATGGGACCGCGAGCCAGGGCACTGTCACGATTGTAGCCAACGGCCAGAAGGCCGGCGCCATAAAGATCACCTCCGATGACAGCGATGTCGTGCGTCAGGTGAACCTCGCCGAGTTCGTCAAAGTGGGAGAGAATGACGTTCGCCTGGACTACGAGGGCGATGGCAGCCTGCTCTATCAGATCGTGGAACGCCACTACATGCCCTGGCAGGAGGCGCCGCGTCCATTGCCGGCGATCGAACCGCTTGCTCTGAGCGTGGATTACGATAAAACGACACTCGCGCAGGACGACACGGCGACGGTGACCGTGAAGGTTCACAACCTGTCCGACCGGACTGCGGAGATGCCGCTTATCGACGTCGGCGTTCCCCCGGCATTCACGGTCATATCCGACAAGCTGGACGACGCGGTCAAGGCGGCAACCATTAGCAAGTATACGATAGCGGCGCGCCAGGTGATCGTATACCTAGAAAAGCTCGATCCGGGTCAGACGGTCACTTTCACCTATCAGGTTCGCGCCCGCTTCCCCATAAAGGCAAAGACGCCGCTCAGCCGGGCTTATCCGTACTACAATCCGGAGCGGGTAACCGTCTCTCAGCCGAAGGAGATTACCGTCACGCAGTAAGGCGCTGGACGCTGCAAACCTGGACCTCCGTCGATCGAGGCATGACGGGAGTTCTGGGCGACTCTTGATGCAGAGTTACGGTAATCCGCAAATATTACAGCCGGCAGGATGGCCAGCCAGTCAAAATGCCTGATTTGGCACGATTTTTGCACGCTAAACCTTTGTGCAGTAGCGCTGATTTACAGAACGGACTCAGTCTTTGATGCGGCTTCTTGCGGACAAGACGACGCAATGCCGTCGAATGGATGGCACGCAGACGGCAGTAACCATCCGACGAACGCTTATCGACAAGAGCATGCGACAGTTGGAGCGCCATAGCCCACCAGGACGTTGGGCTGCGCCTCCGGCATTGAGACTTGCGAGGGCTGTCGGACCGTGAATGCTGGGGACATAGCGGTAGCTACACACTGTCAGTCGAAGGAGGGTTGAAATGCATTGGGGAACGAAAGCGGTGGTCACCGTGCTAGCCGGAGTTGCGCTGGCGGGCTCCGTGTCGGCCAACGCGGCGTCGCTGATACCGGCGCTTACAGGCTCATCCGGGGGTACGTTCTTTTACGACGTGAACCTGTCCAAGTCGTTGATTACCAACGATGGAATGAGCTACGTGACGCTCTATGACATCCCGGGATACATCGCCGGCTCGGCGACGGTTATCACCGGCAGCTTCAGCGAGGTGGACGAGCTCACCAGCCCACCCGCGGTCAATCAGAGCACTCCGGATAACTCGACGCTGCTGAATGCACGCTTCATCTACAACGGTGCGGACTTTAACGGTCCCGCTACCGTGGCGACGATCAGCATCAAATCGACGTTCCAAAACGTAGGCTTCGACGTGATGCGGTATGACGGACAGGATCGGTCGCTGGTGCCCGCACACACGCTCGAGGGCAATACCGGCACCGTCGATGGGCCCGCGGTGCCCGAAATGAGCATGCTTCCAATTTTCGGAACGCTGCTGGGTCTTGGTGGGTTCGCGATTCGCCGCCGCAATAAGAGCTAGGAAGGTTCCGGCTTTTCACGAATCGAGGGCAACCAGGGAGGATTGAACCGGGGGCAACCACAAGGGATTGCCCCTACACCGGTCATCAGGGCTAGAAAAGGTCCGGTTTGATCGCAACAAGGCATCTCTCTCCTTCCGTTCCGTTCATGACAACGGGAGGGTATGAGAGAGATGCCGTTTTTCATGCGCGGAAAAGGGGCAGATCACGGCGCCGGTTGGATCTGTCCTCCTCGTAGCTCGACGTCCTGGACGATGGCTTTTAGCGTCTACGCGGGCGGTGTCTGGCGCCCCACGATCACCTCACAGGGCGCGCGATGGATCAGCGTATCAACCAGCAGATGGAACTCTTCGTGCAGCTCTCCGGCCACCGGCTCCGTAGTCGCCCCCAGGACGAGGATGTCGACCTGATAGTTCTTAGCGGCCGCAAGAATGCCCTCGCTCGCGTCACGAACACGCTCTACGTGCTCCTTTGCCGCGGCGCCTTCCAGCCTTGCTCTCTCCACGGCATCCCGCAGCATCTTTTGCGCCGACTGCTCCTCATCGACAAGGGGCGCATTCAGCGGCAGCGTCCGTGGGACCTCCAGGAAGTAGACCAGCCGAATGTCGGCGCGCTGTCCACGGGACAACCGAGCCGCAAGCGCCGCGCCATAGGTAAGCTCCATATTGGCGACGATCGGAACGAGGATCCGGGTGATCCGCTTGGAAGAGTCGGAGGACCCGCCGGACCGCTTGTCCGCCAGCGCACCGGGGCGGCCGGCCATGCGCAGCGACGCTCGCGCATCCTCGATCGTGTCGGCAATCGGCAGCTGGGAGCGCACTCCGGGCACGGTCTTACATACCGCGAGTACCTGCTGCGGCAGGCTGACCACGAGTATGCGCGACTTTGCCGCCTCGATGTCGCGCATGGCTTCCAGGAAGGTCTTAGCGCCATCTTCCGAAATGCTATCGAGGTACGAGCAATCTACGATGATGCCCTCGGGATGATTGGTCAGCAGTAGATTGGCGGCCGCCTTGATTGTCATCCATTGATTGCGCGTGAGCGAGCCGGAGAGTTTGACGACGTCGTCCTTTGTCTCAATGATCATGCGCTGCATCCCCGTGTGTGTCTCCGGCATGGGTCTCTAGCTCTTCCGCCAGGGCGTCTTTGGGCGGCGGCTCGCTGCCGTGCTGGAGATAGTATCTAACGTTGGCGACGATGACGTCTCGCCTCCCGAGGAGCGCTGCCTTCAAAATGAGGCCGCTGTTGCCGTGCAGGAGATGGTGCCACCATTTGGTCGGCACGAACTCCGGCACGATCACCGTGACCACGTGATTGTGCCGCTCGCGCTGGACGGCATCGAGGTAGCGCATGATCGGCGTGACAAGAGATCGATATGGCGAATTGAGCACCACGAGCGGCACATCGGTCGCCCACTCCTCCCAGCGCTCCTTCAGTTGGCGCGTCTTTTCCGGTTCGGTCTCGATATAGATGGCGCGGCAGTCCGGAGAAAGTGATTGCGCGTACTCCAACGCCGGCATGATGCCGCGGTGCAGCCCCGGCACCAACATCAATACCGTATTGTGGAAGGGCGTGCCTGGGGGAGTGTATTTTGCCATTTTTAGCTGCTGCGCGACGTCCAGGTAGTGCTTGTGCACGCCTCGGAATACAAAGACCAGGAATACGACGAGCAGTATGACGATCCAGGCGCCCTCGAGAAACTTTTCGTATGCGATATCGATCAGCACCAGCAGCGTCGCGACGGCGCCCACGCCGTTGATTGCAGCCTTGATCCGC
>JBBQVV010000289.1:0-9143 GCA_038211235.1 Chthonomonadales bacterium
GGCCTGGAGCCTGGCCTTTTGAAGGCGGGCCGGGCTGCACAAAAGCGCCGACACTCGCTCGCTCATCGCCGCCACATCACCTCGCGGCACGAGGAAGTCCCGCGCAAGCATCATAGGGGGGCCGGGACTGTTGTAGGCCACGACAGGCACGGAAGCGGCCAACATCTCGAGTACACCGAATCCAAACCCTTCCAAATGGGAGGGGAACACGCCTACCGAGCAGTCCGCGAGCAGGCCGGCAAGCTCTTCCGGTTTATAGCGCGGAATCACCTCTAGGCTGCTCAGCGCGCTTTCAGGGAAATGGGCTAAGACCGCCTCCTTCGTCGGAAACATGCCGGCAGTGCCCATGAGCCGAAACCGCACATCCGGGTTCGCGGCAGATATGAGTTCGACGAGCCGGGGGAACTCCGCGGCGCCCTTGCGATAATCGAACGTGCCGACGAACGCGACCATCGGCTGCTTGGGGACGACGGTGCTTACCGCGTCGAAGAGCCGCCTCCGCGCCTCACTGATACCGAATGGGAGGACGGCGATTTTGGACGGCGAAATGCCGCGCCTGATCAGTTCGGCTTCGTCATCCTTGTTGCTAACATGGCCTAGATCAGCGTTTAGCACAGTCGTGTGCGCATTTCGCACACGACGCGCTCGCTCCCTCCGACGGGCAAACACCTTGAGAATAGCGCCGACCCGGGACTTCAGGCGCCGGCCGGTAGGGATCGCGATCGTCTCAAGGTGGTGCACGAGCAAGACAGATCTAGCGACGAACAGTGTTTCGGGCGCGAACTCATGCCGGGGGAAGGGGAGATACTCATGGTCGTAATCGACGACATCGTACTCGCCGGCGTGGCGCTGAAGGTAGCAGCGGAGATGGTCGGCGAAGTTTGATCGCGCTTTGCCGGGAATATCCGCCTGCTCTCGCAGATCGGCCGGACATAGAAGCGTACATTCCCATCCCAGAGCGGGCAGCTCTTCCGCCAGCTCGATCAGCGGCTTGGAGCCGCCCAGCTCCTTCTTGAGCACGGTTTGGCTGCACATTAAGACTTTGTATCCGCTCTCATTCATATATTATTGCCGATGCGATCGAATCGCTTGTTTACGCTAGGATCGAGGCAGGCTAGCCGCCTACCAGCATGCAATGAGACGCGGGCGACCCAGATTACGTAGAGAAACGGGCACAATCAGGAGTTGGCCTCCAGGCTCACGACCGACGGTCTGGACGGCGCTCCCCCTGGAACGACGCCGGGCGGCCGGGCGGATCGTACCTTACGGCGTAGAAACGGCCGCTCGACCAGGTGCCAACTTCCGACCGCAGCCACCATGCTCACACAGAGGCTGGCGACGGAAAGCGTATACGCATTGAAGAGAGGCTGAAATCGGGACACGAGCAACTGCTGCAGTGGGAAGGCGTAAAGATACATACCATAGGAGAAGTCGCCGTTATTCGCGAACTTGTGTAACTTGATCCGATTACTGAATGCCACGTAAAACAGAACGTACGCGCCGCAAACGGGCAGCACGAGCGGCAACCTCCCGATCAAAGTGGCAGCGATGATGATCCCGACGGCGGCCAACACCAGCTTACCGGTATACGGCAGTATGTAACGGTAAAGGTAGATCAACATCCCGACAAAGAAATAGGTCACAAGGTGGAAGAAGTCGTGGATTCCGCCGGAACCCAGTAACCCATGCCCACCCCGAACGTCCAGGTAGAAGGCCGCGGCGGCGAGCGCCAGGACCAGGAGTGTCCGGCGATACATACCCAGAAGTCCCAGGAACGCCACCACCGCATAACAGACCAGTTCCTGCCGTATCGTCCAGAGCGGCCCGTTTACCCGTTCCGGAAGTGGATTGTGCAGGAACACTCCGGGCAGCCGATCCACGGCGCCGAGACTGGAATTGAGCATGAATCCGAAGTACCGGTACGTCGCCGAGTTGTGGAAGTAGGCCGAAATGGGCAGCCGGGTCGCGAGCGGGCCGACAACAAACATAGAGAATAGAATCACGACAATGAGTGCCGGAAGGATGCGAAGTCCGCGTTTCCGGACGTACTCCCCGGGGGCCTTACTGTTCATCCAGCTCCGAGTTATCAGGAATCCGCTGATCAGGAAGAAGCCGTCTACCGCAAGTCCGCCCATGCCGATCTGACCATAGGTGAAGCGAACGAGCGGATCATACCCGTCGAGCGTGCCATTGTAGAGCAATGCGTACGAGTGCGCAACAATCACCATACTGGCAAAGAAGAAGCGCAGGAAGTCGAAATTGTTCTCGCGGCCATTGCTGACCTGCCCAAATGTAACCAGTTTTCTCATATGTCCACCAACGCTGAGCTTCGCAACTGCATAGCGTACGTCGCTTCAACCTCCGATACAGTCGAGCATACTGGCCAATATAACCCGCTTGAAACACCGGCGTGCCAATACAGAACGGCTCGATGCAAAGACCGCTCCAATCCTAAGGAACGCAGTGACTAACTCGGCAATTCAATGCTAAGCACTTGATAAGCCTGACCGCTCAATTACTCTTGTGGCTAGCTTGCGTCCGACGGAAATCATCGTTCGCTCAACCAAGTAATAGCTAATGGAGCCGACTACGATGATACTGACAATATCGATAATCCAGTAATACAGTCTTGAAAGTCCTCCGGCACTATGCGAGAGGCTCTGTGATACCCCATCGCACTGTAGAAATAGAGTTTGCCAAATGTATAGGCTGTACGACATTTTTCCCAGCCAGCTCGGCAATGGACTGTCAAGAAACTGCCCTAGAATGGTCTCGGATCGTGTCACCGTGGAGATGACGATACTGGGGAAGATCAAAGCCAACCACAAGTGCAAGAACGGAGCATGCAAGACGATTACTAAGATCAAGAACAGTGGCAATGCCGCTTGGAATAGCGTGCCACGCCACGCAACGCGACCAATGTACTCTTGTACTCGTGGATAGACGAGCGCACTAAAGCATCCCCACAGCAAAGCATCCAAGCGCGTGTCGGTTCGAAAAAGTGTGCCGGCATCGGGAAGGAATCTAGAGAACACATGGTACCGCATATCGAACGACAGCCAAGCGTGGATCAGTAACGCTAGTAGCGGTACTCCCCATAGTGACCGCTTAGGCCTTAAAAGGATCAGCAGGATTGGCCAAAGTAGGTAAAAGTGCTCTTCTACTGCGAGCGACCAAAAGTGGTTAGTAGATTCTCCGCCCGTAGTCCACGACATAAAATAGTTTCGCAAGAACAAAAGGGATGAACCTATTTCCCAGGCTCGAACGGTAACCTTTCCGCACATTGACAGAAGTACAATGACGATAAGATATAACATGTACGGTGGCAGTATCCGAAAGATGCGCCGTATGTAGAATGATTTAAGTGAAATATGGCCGGTTGCTTGAACCTCAGCTAACAACCGATGCGTGATTAGAAAGCCACTGATCGCGAAGAATAGGTCAACGCCAAGGCGGCCATGGGAGGCAATCGTACTCAAGATGCGGTTCTGGAAAACGCCTGATTCTCCAAATAATTGGGTTGCACTGTGGCTAAACAGGACAGCAACTATAGCTACGGCGCGTAATCCGTCTAGGGCGGGTAAGTGTTCTAATGTCCGCTTTTGCATAGCAATACAATGCTTTCCTGTGGCTATCAGGCCAAACGTGACTCTCATTTTTGGCTGGCCGGTATGGAGCACCAGCAGAATAGGGTTACGTATTACGGTCTGACAGCGGAATCATCCCATACGTTTCCGGTTCATACAGTAACTAGTACAATTAAACTAAGATGTTGTCCTGCCCACGAGAACGCCAATAATCCTGTAGATAGGAGTCAGTTTCATCACGTGGCAATTGAACACTGGGGTCGGAATACTCGCTTTGCGCGCCGGGCCGCCAGCTGTCCGAATGGTTCCACTTGCCGATAAGTCGTGAGCCCTGTTAGTCCGAGCTTGCCTCATTAGCCTCGCACCGTCGCCAGTTATATGAGCTCAATAAATCCCGGCAATATTAAGTTGCTATCATGAAGGCCGATTGGAACGAATAGTCTCGCGTCCAAACTGTAAGGGAGTTCAAGAGGCCTCCCAGACATCGAGAAGCGCACGCTCCAACTGCGACAGGACGATTTCGCCCCGCCACTGTTCCGACTTCCTTATCGCGTTTCGGGACAACGTATCCCACAATCCTGGGGTTGAATCGAGCCGAAAAACCGTCGACGAGTACGCCTCCACCGTTAGTTCGTCCACCAGCAGGCCGTCCACACCATCTTCGATGAAATCGGCAGGCCCGCCCGATCGATGACAGATCACTGGCGTTCCGACAGACATTGCTTCCACGATCCCGCGTCCGTACGGTTCACGATATGACATTGAAACTAAGGCATCCGCCTTCTGCAACTGGTAATAGACCTCGGAATTGGGCACTTTGCCGGCGAAACAGATCGCTGATTGCAGTCTGCTGTCCTGACAATAGGACTGTAACGAAGCGCGCTCTGGCCCGTCGCCCAGAAGCGTGCCCGTTACGGCCAATCCCTGGCCCCTCATTAGCTGAATCGTTTTGCAGAACTCCAGTGGATGTTTGTATGTAACCAGATTGGCTACGAACATCAGGTTTAGCCCTGTACCGTCACCGCAGCGCATTCTGGGCGTTCCGCTGCCGGCAGGCGGCTCAACGATCACGGGAAGCGTTAGAACGTTCGCTCTCGGCACGCGGTGCCGCATCGCGTTTGCCTGCGGTTCGGTCGAGCAGATCAACAGCGACGCGTTGTGGAGTGCCTGTTCCCAGCCTTTCCTCGCAAACGGACGCACCAGGGGCAGAAGGCTAATGCCCAATCGCGGCTGCGCCAATTTCGTGCGGTTTTCCTTAACGTTCGGCCATCCGTAGAACATGGGGCCGATCACGAGCGGGCGCCCGCCCGTCTGAGGAGGATAGGGCAGTCCGGCTCCATAAGGATGCATCCGCCAGACCAGATCGATGCGCCTGTCCCGCGCGAGCTGCCGCATCCAACGCTCTGCCCGCCACGAATACTCCCATTGTGCCAGTGAGTTTGCCGGAACAAGGTGCTTGTCCGTCTTCACGACGAGATTGGGGTGGCAAGCGCGGATCGGCGCGCGGTTCGTGTAGGCGTAGATGTGGTGGCCCCTCTCCGCGAGCCCGTTGAGCAGCGAGAAGCAGATCAGGCCGTCTCCGTGCGACTCGTGATCGGTGAGACACTCCGATGCGCGGTGCACGAAGATTGAAAGTTTTTTCGGCGCAGCCGATTGACTCATGAGTTGCCCTGGTAATCGTTCTTCAGGTATGACTTCGTACGCGACGGCATGGTTCCGATCCGTCGAATGCTATCGCTGGATGCTGCACTTGTAGGGAGCGATCAGGCTGACAACTCCGATCCTGTAAAGGGTCGCCAGTGTATTCCGATATCGCATCCGGCCTATTCGCCTACACGCCAGCGCATACGTCAGCATGAGCGCATTCCATGGAAGCGTGGCGGCGTAGATGAACCGCAGCATGGCTGATGGGAGCCGACCGTAGTTCTTACGGAAATAGGCGACCCGCGTTCGAAACATCTCTACTCGGATTCGGTCCGGCCCGGCTGTGCGCGTCGATTTGCCACCGTAATGTGTGATCGTCGCATCTGGACAGAAGCCGATTTGCCATCCCGCCTTCCGTGTGCGGAAGCACCAATCTACCTCTTCCGTGTTTGCGATCGGTGACAGGACATCGTCCAGGAGACCAATCTGCTGCAATGCCTGGTCTCGAACAATGATGCAAGCTCCCAACACCCAATCTACCTCGGCGGGCGTGTCTTCAAATTGTGCAGGGTGTATGCCGGTCGTCTTTAGCCAGCGCAATGTCTTCGGAAGTATGCATATTCCAACCAGCTCAGTCCAAAGTGTCGGAAACCGAAACGTGCAGTTCTGGATCGACCCGTTCGCGTTCAACAGGCGCGCTCCAGCCATACCGTACTGAGTATTCTCATCCATAAAGGCGACCAGGCGATCCAGCGCTCCTTCGTGGATAACCATATCGTCGTTGAGTATACACGCATACCGGCTGCGGCAGTGCGCCAGTACTTGATTATGATTGGCAGAAAAGCCCTGTTGCTGCAGATTGAATATCCAGTGCACGTGAGGAAAGTCCGCCTGCATCTCCGCAACGCCGGTTCCGTCCGTGGCATTGTCGACGACCCAGACGTCGACGGAAACTTTGTGTGTCGCCTCGAACAGTGAACGCAGGCAAGCGTTTAATAGCGCCGGATTGCTGTGATTAATCAGTGAGACGGTTAGATCTCGTGGCGGTGATGACATCCGTATACCTTAATGACTACGCGCTTTCGTTCGATCGGGAGCCGAGCATTCTCCCTAATGCCATCAGCTCCCGTGCCGTTGCTCGCCCATTGAGGCTGAGGTCGCGAACGGACGTTAGACCTAGAAACACGACGAGAGACAAGACGCTCCGCACCCACCCGGGATGTGGGGTGCATGCCTGGCCCGCCCAGAGCGCAAGTACCAGCAGTAGGGTCGCGGCCGCCAGCGGCGTGAGAGCTTCCGCTGCCAATATCCGGCATGCCGGATTCCGCCTCGAAAGCAGGAACAGGGTGAGCGCAAGCTCTCCCAGGCTTACAATACAAAGTGCGGGCGGTATACCCGCCAGGCCAATCCGCGTTAGCGCTAAGTACCCGATCCCGCAGCGCGCGAGTCCCATGCCGATGGTGACTCCGAGGCGCTCGGACGCTCGACCGCTGGCATTCTGCGCGGATGCCAGAAGACCAATCAGTACCTGCACAACGCTTTCCCAGCACAACCACTGGACGAGTGGCACGGCAGGTAGCCATCTGTGACTGAACACCAGGGGCAGCGCCGGCGGGCAGACGATTATCGCCGCGGGTATAAGCAGCCAGAAGATCGCGCTGATCCGCCTTATGGAAGCGATCAACGCGCTCGCGAACGCTTCGGGCTCCGCGTGCAAGCGACTATAGGCCGGGAAGGCAACCCGGTTCAGAATAGTGCTTAGCATCATCGGAATCGACGCCAGATTGATCGCCCAGTTGATGAGACCCAGGCTGATCGTTCCCAGCAGTCGTGCGCCGAAAAGTGGCAGCCAACCGCTCAAAATTGTGGGGACCAGTGCGTTGAGTTGAAACGCGACCCCGAAACCCATCAACCTCTTCACAATTGAGAGCCGGAAACGGCCACGCGGGCGATAGGGTGACGCCAGCCAAACGGCGATCAGTCCCGTAGCGCTGCGAAGCAGGCCACCGCCGGCAAACGCCCACGCGCCGCACCCTCGCCATGCGAGAAATATAGTGCCGACCGTGAGGACCAGATTCTCAAGGAACTCACACCGCGCGATCCGGCCAAACTGGAGTTCCCGCTCCAGCACCATCATTGGGACGATTCGCAGGGATGCAAAAAACAGGCCACAGGCCATGACCCGCAGCAAGAGAACGGCATTTCCTGAAAGTTTATAAGCGTGCACCAGCAGAGGTGCGGCAATCAGAAGCGTTAAGACCACCAGGCCAGTCAGTATCTGCTGGCCGATAAATACGGTCAGCGTCTCGTCTTCGTCCGGCTCGCGGTGCTGCCGAACGAGCGCGCTGCTGAGGCCGACATCTCCCAGAAACATGCCCAGGCCGGTCAAGTAGGCAACGACGCCAAACACTCCGTAGTCGCCGGGATAGAGCAGCCGCGCCAACGTCAGTGAGCTGATGACGCGCAGACCCTGCGAAGCGAACGTCCGCATAGCAAGTGCCTTGAGGCCCGAAAGCGCACGCGATCTCACGACTCCGGGAGCTAGCCGGGGCTCATCGGTATCAGGCACGAGATTGCTCCTGACGCAATGCCATGTGCGTGCACCACCCATGCAAACGAGACGTGCGCGGCGTGGCGCCCAGTCTGATCGCTCCGGGATCTGCCGGCCGGAGTTGCATCCGACGAGGGACGGTCTTAGTTCGAGGCGCGTGCATCGAGACTCGCGATGGGTTGTAGTATCCGCTCGGCGAACTCCTGCGCCGCCAACCGATTCCCCTCGGACGCGTTCGTGGTCACGCGCACGAAGAGCGAGGTCGCCTCCTCTTTGAGGAAGAGCTTGCGCAGGGCCAAAATCTTTTTCAATCCATTGGAGTGCGGCATATTCGCGGCATAATCGCCGGAAAGCCAATACAAAACATACGACGAGGTGGCGCCCTGGGTCGCAACCATTGAGTTCATGGCCTGCTTGCCGATCTTCAGGCTTCTGTTATCCGTTAAGGCGAAACCCTGCGCCGGAAAGCAGACATTAGGATCGTGGAAATCCTTGTAGTCGCCTGCCGTCAACAGCAGCAGATTGACCGTCTGACCGGTGCGGTTCTGGTAGACCCGCTCGACCATTCGAGCCGTCGAGAGCTTCTTCTGTACCTCTGGATCGATCGAAAGCGTCTCGATAGAGTTCCATTCACCGATCCGGCTCGGAAACGTCTCGACCGGAACCAGATGCGGGCGAGCAGGCTTCAGACGGCCAAATGCGTGATCGGCAAGCAGGGCCATGACCACGAGCGCCAATCCGATCAGAGTGAAAATCTTACGGTTCGGCATCCCATCAATCTCCCGACGCCCAGAAACAGAAAAAAGGCGATTACCAGAACGCACACTTCGGCCAGGTCGTGGGCGATGTGCAGCGCCTTTAGGCCTCCAGCCGACGCAACAGCAACGAGGCCGCCGATACGCACGACATTGGCGAGCAGCGCAATCGGAACGGCTGCGATGACGAGCGCCGCCCGCCGCAGCCGACCAATTGGAAACATGTAACCATATACTGACGCGAACGCGATCAGTGCGAAAAGCTTGCGGAATCCACTGCAGACTTCCGCGACCTCCAGCGTCATGCCGGGAATCTCGAGCATGTTGCCCGTCTGGTGGATCGGATAGCCGAGACTCAGCATTAACTGCGATGCGCCCGTAGTGCTGGCAGCCTGAATCCAGCTGCTCAATCCAGACAGAACGATTCCTGGAATGGGTGCGGCGAACGCCAGAAACAGCACGGGGAACTTTATAATTTGCCAGAGGGCTTTCCCGTGAAGGAAGAGTACCGCACCGGCGAGGGTCAATGGAAGCGAGAGCATCGCAATGAACTGGAGCTGCAGTAGGTAGCCCGCAACCTGCATGACCAGACCCAGAGCCAGTGGC
>JBBQVV010000290.1:0-9139 GCA_038211235.1 Chthonomonadales bacterium
TTCTGGCCTTTCGGATCGAACTTCAGATCGAAAGAAGCGGTAGACCGGCAGCGGCCCATTGTGTCTTTCATTCCTCATGGATCAGCAAAGGAGACCTGTGATTATGACGCCAAAAGACGTTATCGACCTCGCAAAGGAGAAAGAGGCCAGAGTCGTCGACATCCGCTTTACGGATCTCGTTGGGCAGACCCAGCACTTCTCGATTCCAGCGACCGCTCTCGACGAAGACAAGTTCGAAAACGGTCTCGCGTTCGATGGATCGTCGATTCGCGGCTTCAAAGCCATCAATGAATCGGACATGATTCTCATTCCGGATCCGAATACCGCGTTTATCGATCCGTTCATGGATGTAACGACGCTCAATATCACCTGCGATATCGAAGACCCGATAACGCGCGAGATCTACAACCGGGACCCCCGGCAAGTAGCCAAGATGGCGGAGAGGTACCTGCAGTCGACCGGCATCGCGGATACTGCCTTCTTCGGACCGGAGGCGGAGTTCTACATCTTCAACGACGTGCGGTACGACCAGACGTCTCACTCCGGCTTCTATTATGTGGACAGTGATGAGGGTATCTGGAACACCGGGCGAGATGAGAAGCCGAACCTCGGCTACAAGATTCCCTACAAGCGCGGTTACTTTCCGGTCCCGCCAAACGACAGTCTGCAGGATCTGCGTACGGAGATGATGCTCAATCTCATCGAGGCCGGCATCGAGGTCGAAATGCAGCACCACGAGGTCGGCACGGCGGGGCAGGCCGAGATCGACATGAAGTTCAACACGCTGTTGCGCATGGCGGACGATCTGCAGAAATACAAATACATCATTAAGAACACTGCCGTGCAGAACGGCTATACTGTGACGTTTATGCCGAAGCCGCTCTTCCAGGACAACGGATCCGGAATGCACGTCCACCAGTCGCTCTGGAAGAACGGCCAACCGCTATTCTACGATGAGAAGGGCTACGGCTCGCTCTCCGAGATGGCCGTCAACTACATCGGAGGCATCCTCAAGCACGCGCCAGCGCTGATGGCGTTCTGCGCGCCGACAACCAACTCGTATCGCCGCCTTGTGCCAGGCTACGAGGCGCCCATCAACCTCGTCTACAGCGCTCGGAACCGCTCCGCGTGCGTTCGCATTCCGATGGTGTCCAAGTCGCCAAAGGCCAAGCGCGTCGAATTCCGAGCGCCGGATCCCGCTGCCAACCCGTATCTGGCATTCTCCGCGATGCTGATGGCGGGGCTGGACGGCATCGTTAATAAGATCCAGCCGCCCCCGCCGGTAGACAAGGACATCTATGAGATGCCGGCCGAGGAGAAGAAGGACATCGCCCAGACACCGGGAACGCTGCAGGAATCGCTCAGAGCGCTCGATAGCGACCACGAGTTCTTGCTAAAGGGCGGGGTGTTTAGCTCGGACCTGATCCAGACCTACATCGAGTACAAACATGAGCAGGAGTTCAACCAAATCGCGCTTCGCCCGCATCCCTACGAGTTCATGCTCTACTACGACGTCTGAGACCGCACAGCATACGCCCCGACGTTAAGGAAACAGGCGGCCCGCTTGGACCGCCTGTTTGTATGATTTGGCTAATTTGCGCCTCGATGCAAAGCAGCTGCTCCAACTCAATTCGTATTGTTGGGCTCGACAGAATGCATTCTTTCGCTGTATGGCCTTCGGCGATACGGCCCGTACGGGACACAAGCTGGGAACAGACCGAGGGCTGGTACTTAGTTGTCGGCATCGGGTTTCGCGGTGGCCTCCGCGGGCTTGTCGGGCGGGCCGAGGGCGATTTTGGCGCGCGCGAAATCGAGTGTAAACCGGAACCTTCCGATGAAATCCATGCCGATCACGGCGAAGTTTCGGTCGTACTCTTTGCTGCTCTCCGAAGTCAGAAAGTAGACGCGTGCCGCCTTCCACTCCGTCTTGCCGATACTGAGCTTCGGCAGCTCCACCAACGCGGCCTTAGCAACCTTGCCCTCTATCCGCGAAAAAGTCTCCACGCGGATCGGCTTCAGTTTCAGCTTCTCGCCAACGTCACTCGGAATAACCGTCCCAGGGGACATGGTGTCCACGAGCGCCAAAAACGGCTTCGTGCCGGGGACGGCGACCTGCACGTAGGGGCGGTTATCGCGAAGCACCATCGGAACGACGGACGTCTCCTTGCGATGGTCAAGCGGCGCGGTGCTCTTCTTAAGGACCACGGAGCCGCCAACCAGATTGGTCGGCGGATTGAGCGTTACCTGGAACGCCGACAGGAAAGGCGTGCCCAGCCAAGCACCGGGCGCCTCCGGATGCGGGTGAGGCGAGAGCATCGCCGGAACGTCACCGACCGCAAATGTCAGGTTGGTCAGCTCAAGCGTCGCCGCTCGAAATCGCTGGACCTCGGTCTGCCCCGCGGTGGACGACGAGTCGAGCGCGTCGATCTTTACGCGACCCTGAACGGCGGCGAGCTTCAGCCTGGTCGTTGCCCCTAGAGACACGACGTTGGCGTTCATTCCGGTCGCGATCGCCGCTGGCTCCTGGCGGCTCTCATCGAGGCTCACCACAACCGTCGGGATTTTCCCCCAGGGGTCCTTTTGCAGGGGCATTGTCGCGGGTAGGATCGCCGTCGCCGGAACGGCGATCGGGCTCTTCTGCAGCGGGACCGAATCCACCGGCTGTATGGAGCCTGCCAGGCTGGCCGAGAGGGCCGTCGCAACGGAACCCACGGTCACGCGGACCAGGCGGTTCATCGGTGGCTCTGCTCAACTAAGTGTTTCGCTGCCTCGAGCGCCAGCCGGTACCCGATGGGTCCTAGACCGGCTATCTGGCCGACGGTTACGGGTGCGATCACGGAGTGGTGACGGAACGGCTCACGCGCGTATACATTTGATAGGTGAACTTCGATCGTCGGGAGGCGCACCGCTGTCACCGCATCGCGAATGGCGTAGCTGTAGTGCGTGTAAGCTCCGGGATTGATGATGATCGCGTCAGCCCACGTCCGCGCATCCTGAATAGCGTCGATGATCTCGCCCTCATGGTTGGACTGCAGAATCCGTACCTCGATAGCAAGCTGCTGTGCCCGCTGTTTGATGCTGCGGTTTATATCGTCAAAGCTATCTCCGCCATAGACCTCTCGCTCACGCGTACCGAGCAGGTTCAGGTTCGGCCCATGAATGAGTGACACGCTGATCACGGTGCACTTCCTTTCTCTAAAGCAGGATCAACAGCGGCATCCAGAATCACAGCCTCTTCGACCAGCAGGATCGGTATCCCGTCACGAATGGGAAATGCGTAGCGCCCACAGTCACAGATCAACGCGTCGCTGGAATCCGTCAAATGCACCGGCCGATGGAGGTCGCAGCCTGGGCATTCCAATATGTCCAGGAACCAATCATCCAGCTGCTGTGGTGGAATGCCGTCTTTCGTCGCATCGTTGGCCATGTTAGATGACTCTCCAGGTGTTTCCGCGTTGCTGCCGTGGCAAACGACCAGCAGTTGGTGTGGATTCTAGCGACGGCCACAAACGTCCATCGTGACGTCGGCATATGCTCGTCAATAGCGATCGATAGGCGTTATCGGCCGATCGCGTCGCGGTATACGGATCTGGTCCGCTCGGCGGTCGCCTCCCAGGTAAAGCATGCGGCTCGGCGTGGTCCGGCCTCCGCGTATTGCCTGCGCATCATCGGATCGGTCAGCATCTCTAGCAGGGCGACCGACCACGCGTCTACATCGGCGGCGGCGACAATTCGCGCCGCGCTGCCGACGACCTCCGGCAGCGCGGGCGCGTCGGAGACGAGAACCGGCGTCCCGCAGGCACTTGCCTCGATTGGCGGTAGCCCAAAGCCCTCGTATAGTGACGGATACGCGAACACATCCGCGGATCGGTACAGCGGAGCCAGATCGGAATCCTCCACGTAGCCTGGAAAGATGAGCGCGTTCGCAGCCGCGTCGCCGCCGCCTGCCCTTGCCGCGTCGCGGAGCGTCGCCTGCTCCATGCTCCAGCCGGCCTTACCTGCGATCACGAGCGTATGGGGCAGACCGGACCGGGCCTTTGCCTGGCCAAACGCCTGGCATAGCATCCTCAGATTCTTCCTCGGCTGGAGAACGCCTACCGCCAGCACATACGGACGAGCTATGCCGTAGCGCTCGAGTACGGCTTGGGCCCCGGCGAAACATAAGGTCGATCCGCCGGCAAATCCCTCCTGCAGACCCAATGGAATGGCGACCACCCTGGCGGGTGGGAGACGATACGATGTCAGGATATCGTTTCTGGAGCTCTCGGAATCGGTGATGACCCGAGTCGCCTGCCGCATGGACATCGGGACCGTGAGATTGAGCAGAATACGGTCCTTTCGCGGAAACCAGGCCGGAAACAGCTTGAACGAAATATCATGCACGGTTGTAACGATCGGACAGGGGCAGAGCAGACGGGGTGGCGTCGTATACTGAACATGGACGAGATCGACACAGTCCTTTCGAAGCGCCGCCGGCAGCGACAACAGCGTCCAGAGTCTGTGATTCGCGGCGGTAATTACACGGCTCCGAACGCGCGAGCTTGTCGGCAAATCGCCGTCGACGATAGGCCTGTGACTATAGACAATGAACTCCAGGTCGTCATCGCCATCGGGCAAGGAGCGCAGCAAACCTCGCCAGTAGGTCCTGTCTCCAGTATAGCGTCCGGTAAGCGCCCGCCCGTCGATCCCGATCCTCATGGAGAATCTCCCAGGCTATTATGCCGCATACCGGGCTGAAAATCAACGCTGCTTGTTCATGGTCTCCCGGTTGAGTACGCGATCGTAAATCGCCACGGTCGCTCGTGCAATGGTCGTGTAGGAGTGGCTCGCCGCGTACGAGCGGGCCGCTCGCTGCAGGGCCTCCCGGCGTTGGGAGTCGCCAAGTAGCGCCGTTATCTCTGACGCAAGGCTCACGGCGTCACGCGAGGGCACGAGGTCGAGGGTTCCAGGCGCTTCGTTCAGAAGCTCTTTGTGTGGCGCGATATCCGAAGCCACGATCGCCCGGCCGTAGGCCAGCAGGTTTGCAAGCGATCCTGAGCCGGACGAGTGAAGGAACGGGGCGATTGCCACGTCGGTGATCGCCATAATCTCGGGCACGTAGGCATCGGGCACGAAGCCGGTAACGACCGTTCGGTGCTCCAATCCGAGGCGCGCTATTTCGGCAAGCAACGACTCGAAATAGGTTGTGTGATCATCCGGGTGGCGGTCTCCAGCGAACAGCATGGCGATGTCGTCGGGCAATCGCGCCAGCGCCGCGAGCGCGATCAGGTGCCCCTTCTTGACCGAGAGAAATCCAAAGAGGGTGATGACGCAGCGGCCGTGCAGCTCCGGGTGAACGGCCGACATGCGACTGAGCGCAGCCTGAGGCTCGGGCATCGGAAGGGCCGGAGGTACAGGATGGCGAACGATGTGAATGCGCCGCTCCAGCTGTCCGAGACGAACGAGCCGATCCCGGTCCGCCTCCGTATGGACGATGAGCGCATGTACGGCAGGGTGGAGGAAGTTGATCCGGTTCGCCGCGCCGATCGCCAGGCCGTTCAGAAGGCCGCCATGACTCTCCGCAATCTCATGAACGGTCATCACGGCCGGCACGGTCAACGCATTCAGGAACGATCTGATGTGGGTCTTCGCCGGATTGACGCCACCAAACAGGAAGTACTGATGCTGTATGTGCGCGACGTCCGCCGCCGCGTTCATCGCGTGTCCGAGCCGGTCGAACCTGGCCGCATCCTCTCGATGGCGCAGGAGAGTGTCGATGATCCCCACACTCGGGGCGCTCACCGGCGCCGGAACGATTCGCGTCGATTCGATCTCTGGACACTGGTCGAGCGCCTTGACGAGGTGAGCCGTATAGTCCCGAATTCCGCAGCGAGCCTGCCAGGGAGCGAACATCGAGAGTTTCAGCGTTCGCTCCGGTGGATCGAACATTCGTCAGGCCCCATTGTGCTCGTCGAGAAAGCTCAACGTCTCCGCGAAGCTTCGGACGCCGGTGGTCGCGCCAAGCGCCGTGACGCAGCATGCCCCAACGGCGTTCGCAAACCGTGAGCATCGCTCCAGGTCCCAGTCGCGGACGATACCGGTCAGGAATCCCGCCACGAAGGCGTCGCCCGCGCCAAGTGCATCGACCGTCTCTACTCTGTGCGCTGGAATGCGAATCTCCTGACCGTCCAACGATCGAATGTAGGCCCCGCGTTCACCCATCTTCAACGCAACCACCTTGACGCCTGCATTGAGCAGAAATGCTGCTATCTCGGCGGGGTCCTCGCGTCCGCCCGCAAGCATTCGAGCCTCTTCATAGCTCGGCATGAAATAGTCGACGTACCGCAGACAGCAGCCGAGCTTCTGGATCCAGCTGCCGGTCGCATCCCACGCGGTGTCGAGCGCGGTGGTAACTCCGGCACGTTGTACCTCGCCCAAAATCCTGGAGGCGGGCTCGCCGTCCAGCGACGACATAAGGAATGCTCCCGCGATATGAACGACCTTATTGCGCCGAAGCAGGCCAATATCTATGTCCGATTCGCGAAGTGTTGCGTTGGCGCCATAGTAGTGCAGGAAGCTGCGCTCGCCGTCGCCATGTACCAGAACCATAGTCGCTGACGTTGCGGCTTCGGCATCGCGCACCACCCCCTCACAGTCGACGTGGTGCGCTGTGAGGCGCTGTACGATGAAATCTCCAAATCCGTCGGCGCCGACCTTCCCGATAACTGCGGTTTTTACGCCAAGTCTAGCCAGGGCGATGCCCGTATTCGCGGCGCAGCCGCCCGTGTGAAGCTCCATTCGCTCCACGAGCTTAAGCTTGCCGCGCTCCGGCAGCGAATCGATCGGCTTTCCGACGACGTCGGCTGTTAGCAACCCGATACATGTGACTTGCGGCACTGCAGATCTCCAATGTCGACTGGCGATGAGTCTCGTATCCGGGACGCAACCGACCGCATTCGCATGCGGCTAGCCTCTTATCTCCGGCAATCGGAACTGCAGGTCCGAGACAGGCTCCTCGTGTTTGGGCGCCGGCAGTACTCGGAACTCGACAAGGAGGGCTCGGGTTGCAACTGTGGATACCACGGCGACCGCGCCGATCCAGAGAACCGCCGGCATCACAACGGTCGCCGCCATTAACAGGGATCCCAGCAGCAGAATTCCCAATAGCGGCGCAGCGTAGAAGGGCCGGCCGAGGGCAAGGTAGAATGATCGCCTTACCGACGCGAGCGCACCACGCGCCGCTTTTCGTCCAGGATCGTCAAAGAGGCCCTTCTCCTGTGCGATGAGCACCGGCCATTGGTACATCACCATCATCGCCCAGACGAGCAGGGCGTACATGGAAACAGCCAGGCCCACCCGTCCGAGCCAGTTCGGAACTCCCGAGTAGAACCCAACGACGAGAATCAGTGCCGCAGCCGCACAGGATTGAATGAGCATGAGCCGCAGCGCTGCCCCAAGCAGCGCAACTCCATCTTCCCATAGATGCGCGTAATAGGCCTCCTGGTTTGCCGCGATTCGGTGAGCGATGGAGAACACGCCTGCGGTGGGGAGCGCGGCCAGGACAGGGACGAGGCCCACGACAAGAAAGTGGAGGAGTGGCGCCGAATGGCGGGGGAGCCAACGCTCCACGGAAAGTGGAACGGAAACGATCAAGGCCCAGGTGACGCTGACGGCCGCCAGCAGCCCGAGTCGATCCCAGACGACGCAAATCGCCGCTCGCATGATACTTCCAAGTCGCGCTTTCGGTGAATCCGGCTCGACAGCGGCGGCGAGCTCCTCTTCATGCCCAGACTCCATTGTGTCAGGTTCGTGACGAGAACAGGTGATTCCTTCATCCATCGGCCGCAGGTCACTTTACAAATCCCGGTAGCAGCGCTATAATAAGCCAGTCGGTCGGACCCGACTCCGGTCTTGCGATACACGGCGGATCGCGCCTCTCCCTATCCTCGTCAGCAGGTCCGACCCTGGCAATGTTGCCCCTCGTCATGCTACCGTTGCGACTTCCACGATGGAACCGCCAGGCCCGTAGGAGGTGCGTTAAATCGCAATGTCACTATTCGATTCCTACCGCTGCAATGGGTTCTACGACGAGATGTTCGAGTCGGACGGGCAGCCGAGACCGCACTATCGCAAGCTGTACCAGCGAATCTGCGCGATGTCCGCCTCGGACTATCGACGCCGCGCCCAGCTTGCCGACCTTACGCTGATTAACCAGGGCATCACGTTTGTTGTGTATGGCGACGAGCGCGGCACCGAGAAGCCGTTTCCGTTCGATCTCATTCCGCGGATTGTGCCGGCCGACGATTGGGAGCAGATCGATCGCGGTCTCAAGCAGCGCCTTACGGCGCTAAACATGTTCCTGCACGATGTCTATCATGCGCAGAAGATTCTAAAGGATCGTGTCGTGCCGCGCGACCTGGTGGTCAATGCCACGCACTTCCGTCCTGTGTTCGTAGGCGCCGAACCGCCTTGTGGGATCTACGTCCACATCTGCGGAAGTGACCTGATCCGAGATACGGACGGCGCCTATCGCGTGCTGGAAGATAACCTTCGGACTCCTTCGGGCGTATCGTACGTACTGGAAAACCGCAATATCCTGACCCGCATCCTCCCGCAGCTTTTTCGCGACCTTGCCGTCCGGCCGGTCGATCACTATACAGCCCAGCTGTTGAACAACTTGAGAGACCTTGCCGGCCCGGACCGAGCCGACGATCCAAACGTCGTTCTGCTCACCCCGGGCGTCTACAACAGCGCCTATTTCGAGCATGCATTCCTGGCGCAGCAACTTGGGATCGGTCTTGTGGAGGGGCGAGACCTGTTCGTCGACGATAGCGTCGTGTATATGAAGACGACGCGCGGACCGCAGCGCGTGGACGTGATCTACCGGCGGATCGACGACGACTTCCTGGATCCGCTCGTTTTCCGATCCGACTCCTCGCTGGGCGTCCCGGGGCTTGTCAACTCCTATCGGGCCGGCAACGTCGCGCTGGCGAACTCGATCGGCACTGGGGTCGCTGATGACAAGGTCATCTATGCATTCGTGCCGCGAATGATCGAATACTATCTTGGCGAAAAGCCGATTTTGCCGAACGTGGAAACCTATCTGGCGGACAACCCGCAGCACCTGAACTATATCATCGATAACCTGGACAAGCTGGTT
>JBBQVV010000291.1:0-9106 GCA_038211235.1 Chthonomonadales bacterium
AGCAGCCGGAGAGTCATGTCCATTCAGGCGAGCACAGCCGTCTGGAAGTGGAGCTATACCGGAGACTCTACCGGCAAGAAGACCGTGCTGATGACCTCGCCGGCTGGGGCGGTGACCAGCTACCAGTTCAACAACGGCAACGGATCGCTGGAGGTGGTGCACTGGCCGACCGGCGTGATATCGACCTATTCGTACAACTCGAACGAGCAGGTAGAAGTCACCGTCAGGCGTGCATGACGCGGCCCGCCGCTTAGCGCTGCGATCACGAAACGGCCGGGATGAATGTGTTCTGGCGGGCCCATTCTGCGGTTGGGAATCGCCACCACTCTTGCTGCCAGAATACGCGATGCACGAACTCTCACTCAAGAATGGCGGCGAGTCGATTACTGCGGGGTCAGCAAGAATCCGTGGTTCTCGATCGTCGTGGTTGTAACCTTCTTGTTGTGTACCGTTGTGGTCGTAGTGACAGTTACGGAGGCGCGGCCCGTGATTTGCGCGGCCGGAAGTCCGTTGACGATGCGGCTGTTCGCGCCATAGGCGTACAATAGGTTCCAACCTGCTGGGAGTGGATTACACATGCCGTTAAGATTGTGCCACCCGGTGTTATCCCACATTGCCGCAACTGCATTGCTGGTTGAGGTAAGTTGCGCGGCGCCGACGACCTGACCGAAATTGTTGACGCACCGAGCATAGCTCAAGTAGTAACCCACGGGATGTAGGTCCTGCACGCCTACGGCGCTTGCGCTTGTGTTCGGAGAATCTGGCGTCCACACAAAGGCGTGAAGCGGGGCTATTGGGCCCCATATCTGGCCAGCGATTTGCCCGACGTCGTTGATGCTCCGGTTTTCGAGGAGGGGATATCCACCCGACGGGTTATACTGTGCCGAGATATTTGTTAACACGCCATTCTGCCAGAGGAACCCCCCGACGACGACCTGAGGATAAGCGAGGTTGTTGATGGATGAGTTGCTTGCACTTGGCCGGAAAGGAGGCGACGATATTGGTGTCATGACGACGTTGCCGGCCGTGTCCTGTTGCCAGCCGAAGGTTTCATGGACCGCCGCCCCCAGGACATCGGTGTAGGTGCCGGTGCCAATGATCAATCCGGCATCGTTGATGCATTGCGTACTACCTACGACCCAGCCAGAAGTAGCGGGGAGGGTTGCGTTCAGGTCAACCAGGGAACCCGTCGAACCGTTGGGGAAAGTCGGCGTCCACACGCCGCTTCCGCCGACGATACAGCCGCTGGAGTTAATCGACCATGGGTGAATCGAGAGTGTGGTCACGATACCCGTCGTCATGAACGACGTGGTCGGAGTCCATAAGAAACCGCCATTGTCCAAGCGGTAACCGGCGACTTGTCCGTGGTTGTTGATCGCCCAGCCGATGTTTTCCTTGCCCAGATCGGTAACCGAGTAGCGCTGGGCCGACGCCGGTTGAATCGCGGCCAGGCCCACAAAGGCAAGGCTCAGAGTGCCCAATGCGGAGGTTAGATG
This sequence comes from Chthonomonadales bacterium, assembly GCA_038211235.1. Lineage (GTDB taxonomy): Bacteria > Armatimonadota > Chthonomonadetes > Chthonomonadales > Chthonomonadaceae > DATGJU01. Next base: position 1,497 of record JBBQVV010000291.1, read on the forward strand.
CTTCATTGTGTCTGTTTCTCCCCGACGGAACCTTGATCGACAGTACCTTTTTCGGCATCTGAGTTCAGGTCCTCTGAAGACACTCTGCCATCGTAGCCTCACCAAACTCTCACAAGCTGAGCCAGTGATCTATTGATTGGAACTCTTCAACGTCGATAAAGTGCTATGATAGCAGCAGCAGAAAACACACATGCACAGTAATGAAGGGCGCCGCCCTTGCCTTGCCAGACCTGGCACATTGAACTCTTAGGTCGGCTCCGCGTTCACCGTGGCGAGCACTCAATCACCCGCTTTCGCACCCAGAAGACAGGAGCACTATTGGCTTACCTGTCCTACTTTAGAGAGCGCCCCCATCCACGAGAAGTCGTCATCGAGCTACTCTGGCCTGACGGCACAATCGAAGCAGGACGCCAGAGCCTGAGCATGGCTCTGTCCTCACTTCGCCACCAACTGGAGCCGCCAGGCACTCCTGCCGGAGCGGTCATCGTCGCCGACCGGCAATACGTCGGACTCAGCCCAACTACAGTCACCACAGACGTCGCAGAGTTCGAGGCACGCCTCAAGCTTGCCAACCACCGGAGCGTAAGCAAGACGGAGCAGGCACAGCACCTCGGGGAGGCAGTGGAGCTTTACAGCGGGAAGCTACTCCCCGGATATTATGAGGAGTGGATTGCCACGGAGCAAGCCAGAATGGCGGATCTGTACATTCAATCGGCTGTCCGCCCGCTCATCCAGCACTACGAGCAGATCGGCGAGCCGATCCGCGCAGCCGAGCACGCTCGACGCGCGGTGGCCGCGGATCCGTTGTCGGAAGAGGTTCACCGTGATCTGATTCGACTGCTCGCTGCCCTTGGGCAGACGGACGCGGCATTGCGCCAGTATCGTGACCTCGAGCGCATTCTTGCCGAAGAGCTCGCCGAATCGCCTTCACCAGAGACGCTCGCGCTAGTTCGTAGGATAGAGGCGCAGGCCGCAACTGGTACCGACGAGCCGCAATCCACAAGTCGGCGGACCTCCTTCCAACCGCCAATACAGAGGGAAGACGCGTTCCCAACCGGCACGCTGACGTTCCTGCTTACCGACATCGAGGGCTCCACCGAATTGTGGAAGCGTGCCGGAGATGAGATCCGCGATGCGCTCGCCACGCACCACCTCATCCTGCGACGCGCATTTCGCGCGCACGGCGGAATCGAGGTCAAAGACTCCCAGGACTCATTTCTCGTGGCATTTTCACGGCCGAGCGGAGCGCTTGCCTGCGCCATTGCCAGCCAGCGAGCACTCTGCGCAGTGAAGTGGCCCAGTGATATTGGCCAGTTGAAGGTGCGCATCGCACTACATACCGGCGAAGTCGAACTTCAGGACAGCAAGTACCGCGGCACAGTCCTTGATAGCGCGTCGAGGATATTGACGGCGGCGCATGGCGGACAGATTCTCTGTTCTGAGGCAACTGCTGGACTGCTGCAGCGAGACTCTCTTCCCGGCAGTGCGCAACTTACGGATCTCGGCCTATTCCGGCTGTGCAACGTCTCCGGGTCGCAGAGGCTGTTCCAGGCCGGATACCCGACCATGCAGCAAGCCCGGTTTCCCGCGCCGAACGCGTACCCGGGCAGGCCCTCCACCCTGCCGCTCACCTTCACTCGGTTCTTCGGGAGAAGAACGGAGATACGGAGCCTTGAGGACCTACTGCGTGCCGATGTGCCGCCCCTGGTGACGATGACCGGGACGGGCGGCACGGGAAAGACGAGGCTGGCGCTGGAAACTGCGGGCCGCCTTGTCGAGTACTTTGCCGGCGCCGTCACATACGTTTCACTGTCTGACGTCATGGACGCGCGACTCGTTGCCCGCGCAATAGCGGATGCCCTCCAAATTACCCGTTCGCCAGATATTGTGCCTCTTGATCAGGTGGTCGAAAAACTGGGCAGACAGCCCTCGCTGCTCGTTCTTGACAATTTCGAGCAGCTGATCGAGACGGGAGCTGACGTAATTACCCGACTGCTCCAGCGGGTCCAGAATCTGAAAATACTGATCACGTCGCGCCAAGTCCTCGGACTTGAAGGCGAGCGCGAGTTTATGGTTCCTCCCCTCGCGACGCCAGGCAGCCAGGTCGACTCGGCGGAGCAAGTGAGCGTCTACGAGAGCGTACAGCTTTTCGTCGACCGGGCCCAGACGGTCCGGCCTGACTTCCAGGTAACAGACCTCACCGCCCCTGCTATCGCTGCTCTTTGCGACCGGCTGGAGGGCATCCCGCTCGCCATCGAATTGGCCGCGGCACGCGCACAGGTACTCACACCGGGCAAGATGCTCGATCAGCTTTCGCATCGATTCGATTTTCTTGTCTCGCGCAAGCGCGACGTTACAGATCGGCACCGCACCCTTCGATCCGCTATCGACTGGAGCTATCGCCTGCTCTCGCCGAGCATTCAGCGCTTCTTCACCGCTCTGGCCGTCTTGCACGGCGACTGGTCGGTAGAGGCGGCGGAGGCGATCTCGGAAGCGGCGGATTCGGAAGGCGCAGATGGCGGCACGTGGCTTGCGCTGGATTACCTTGCGCACCTCCGCGAGTGCTCACTACTTCTTACGGAAGACAATGGGAGCGAGATACGATTCCGGTTGATGGACAGCCTGCGCGATTATGCCCGTGACCGGTTGAGCGAGACGACCGAGGTCGAATCGAAGACGCGCCTAAAGCACGCGGAGTATTTCCTGGAGCAGGCTCGGGAACGTACCCGCCGCTTTCGGGGGCCGGAGCTAGCTACCTCACGCCGCCATATCGATAGTCTGATCGGCAACCTTCATGAGGCAATGGACTGGGCACGCAGGTCGTGGTTGCCGACGCTCCACGTCGACTTGGCACTCGCGGTTAGCGCTCTACTCCATCAGTGCGGCAACCATCGCGAAGCTGTAGAGCCGATCCGGGAGTCGCTTGATACTGTTCTGCCTCTCCGATACAGTCATCCGGCGCTCTGTGCACGCCTGTTGCGGGAGCGATCCGGGCTGCATCTGGACCACCGTGAGTGGAGCGAAGCGCGCGAGCGCGCCGCTGAGGCGCTCGCGCTCTTCGTCGAACTTCAAGACATCGAAGGACAGGCTCGCTCCGAAAACCTCCTTGGCCAGGCGGCCATGGCAGAAGGCGCTTTTGAGGAGGCGAGAGAGCGATTCTTGCGCGCGCTGAGCTACTTCGAGTCCGCGGCCGAGCCAGCGGAGGCGGCGATTCTCTATAACAACCTCGGCCTCGTCGAGCGAAGAGATCCGACCGGTGATAGGGCAGCCGCCGAACAGTACCTTATGAACGCATTCCGAATGCGCCGTGCCGCGGACGATCGCCACGGCCTGGCCGAGACGCTGACCAATCTGGGCGTGCTGGCTTTCGAGCAAGGAGACCTGGATGCGGCATGGCTTAGGTATTCCGAGGCGGCGCAGTATGAACAGGAGTTGCAGGACAACTTTGGGGTGGGACGAGCCCTGTTCAACCTCGGTGAGGTGGCCGATCGACGCCGCGAAGCGCAACGGGCGCTCCGACTATTTGCCGCCGCGGAGCGGCTGTTCGACAACGTGAAGTCCTCGTACGCTATCCACGCGGTAGACCAGCTTAAACTCGCCGTGGGAGCCGTTGTGGGCGCTCCCGCGATCATCGAAGCTCTACGTGAATTGGTCCAGGGAATTCCACTGGACGAGCTGGCGGTCTGGGCGACAGCAACACCGCAGCAGGCCGGCCATGATACCGCATCCTGAAAGGTTAGCTCCGTGTTCATCATTCGATTTCGTCCCTGTTGTCTCGCTCTCAGCCTGGTCTTTATGTTGGCCGTCGCTCCCCACCCCGCGCAGGGCCAGAGAGGCGGTCCGCCGCACCCAGAGACTCAGGCGCTCCTGGACAGCGGGCAACAGTTACGCAGTGCGCACGACTTCGACGCAGCAATAACACAGTTTACAGCTGCGCTTAACAAGGCCCGCGCACTGGCCGACAGAAACGGCGAAGCCGAGGCCCTGCGGCAACTCGGCCTTATCGAAAGCGATGCCGGGCGGCCAGTCAGGGCAATCGAGCTTACCGAACAGTCGCTAGTTGTGAGCCGTGTGGCAAAGGATTCGGCGCGGGAAGCGAAAGCGCTGAACAACCTCGGAGTCGACTACTCAACAGTCGGTCAGATGGATCGCGCATTGTCCTATTTTACAGAGGCGCTGCGTATTCAGCAGGATCTCAAGAACCGGGACGGAGAGGCGCTCGCGCTCGTCAATATTGGTAGGACCTGCTATCTTCTCGATCAGCCGGAACGGGCGCTGACCCAATTGAGTGCGGCTCAGCGTTTGTTCAAAGCTACAGGAAACCTCGTGGGCCAGGCGACGTGCCTTGGCAATCTCGGCAACGTGTACTTGTCGATGGGTGAGCCGCTCAAGGCGCTCGACATCTACCGTAACACGCTTTCATTGCAGCGAGAGCTGAAGGACAAGCGTAGTCAAGCCGGCTTGCTCGCCAGCATCGGAAATGTCCATTTCACCCTGGGCGAACCGTTACGTGCACTGGGGTTTTACGAACAGGCGCTGACTCTGGATCAGGAAGTGAAAGAACGCAACGGCGAGGCGCGGATCCTGGGGTCGATGGGACATGCCTACGAGCGTCTCGGAGAACTGGACCAGGCCCTGGCTCTCTACGGGCAGGCGCTTCCGCTGCTCAAAGCTGTCGGCGATCGGCGGGGTGAATCGTTTACACTCAGCCAGATGGGCTTAGTGTACGATACGATCCGCGAGAGACGTAAGGCTCTAGAGTGCTACCGCCAGGCGCTAGAATTGAACCGTCAGACCAGTAACAGAGGTGGCGAAGCCTCCACTCTTTCCGGTATTGGGAACGTTCTCCTTCATTCCGGTCAGAGAAGTCAGGCTCGGGCTTCCTTCCGGCTGGCCTTGGTGCTGCATCGGGATCTCAAGGATAGGTCGGGTGAAGCGGGAGATCTGGGAGGCATTGCGCTCGCGTGCATTGAGGACGGTCGTCTCGAGGAGGCCCTGGCGGGGCAGCGGCAGGCTCTGCTCCTGCAGCGAGAAGGCGGAGACAAGACTGGGGAGGCGATGACACTAGGCTATATCGCCGTGTCGGAGAAAATGTTGGGCCGCCTCGACGATGCAGAACGCCACGTGCGCGCCGCGTTAGTCCTGCTCGAGGGATTCCGCGCGCATCTGGGTGGTACTCCGGTGACCAAGATAGGCTTCCTGAAATCCCACGTGGGCGCTTACTATCGGGCCATCGACGTGCTGCTCGCACGGAACAAGGCGGCCGATGCTTTCGCGGTCACTCAGCAAACCAAGGCGCGGACGCTGTTGGATCTCCTGGCCGATGGCAGGGTCGGAACGAGTCCGCGTCTGAAGCCGGAGGACAGGCGGCGCGAAAACGAATTGAGACATAAAGCGGATGTGCTCAACGCGCGCATGGTTGCAGAGGGTGTCCGCAACGAGGTCGGCGCCAAGAATCGGTTCGGCAGCCTCAGGATCGACATCGCACGCGCCGAAGACGCACTGCAGGTCTTTACTGTCGGCATGTATGGCCGCTATCCCGAGTTGGCCCGCAATCGGGTCGCACGAACTTCCACGCTCGCCGATGTCAGTACGTTCCTCCCGCCGGACACGGCCCTGTTAGAGTACGTGGTTCTCCAGGGAGAGAACAAGGTCGAGAAACGAGACCGCACTGTGCTGTTTGTTGTGACGCGGCGTAGCCACTCATCGGCGGCTCGCGTACACGCCTACTCGCTGGCGGTAAACCACGACCAGCTTGCGTTACGGGTGGACGCATTTCACGCCGCGTGCTCTGACCCCCGTAAGGCGTACGCGAAAGAGGCGAATGCCTTATACCGCCTTCTCGTCGCGCCGGCTGCAAGACAGCTTGTTGGCAAGAATCGCCTGCTCATCTGCCCCGATGGCCCATTGTGGGATTTGCCGTTTGCCGTGCTCGATGTTGGTCGGCGGAGTCTCCTGGAACGCTTCGAGATCGACTACGCCTACAGCGCAACGGGAGCGCAGGCCGCAGTACTGGCAAAGACCGATAAACGGCGCACGCGCCCGACGCGAACACTTCTTGCGCTAGCGAACCCCGACTTCGGCGATGAGAAGCGGTTCGGCGACACTTCGAATCTTCCCGGCCAGCGTCCTATCGATGCACCTTCGCGTCCGTTGGATATTCCATCGCGTCCCATTGATGCTCCTTCCCGACCCATTGATGCTCCTTCCCGTCCGCTCGGTGCTCCCTCGCGTACCATAGGCACGCTATTGCGGGAGGCCATCTCGCCGGGTGTTGGTCGCATCAGCGGACTGCCGGGCACGCAGCGGGAGGCTAATGCGCTGTCCCGGCGATTCCCTGGAGGGGCTATCTATACTGGCAAGGAGGCCCAGGAGCAGCTATTCAAGGAGAAGGCCGCGGGCTTCCGATACATCCACCTCGCATCCCACGCCTTCCTCAACGACGATGCTCCGCTCCTCTCCAGCATCGTGCTGGCGAACCCACCGCCAGGCTCCCCTGAGGATGGCTTTCTGACGGCACGTGAGATCTTCGACCTGGATCTTTCCGCGGCTGATCTCGTAGTGTTGTCGGCTTGCAATACGGCGCGGGGTCGCACACCCACTGGCGAAGGCTTGGTCGGCCTAACCTGGGCGCTGTTCGTGGCAGGAGCGCCGACGCAGGTCGTATCACAGTGGTCAGTCGATGATTCTAGTACCGCTACACTTATGGAGCGCTTCTATGCGGGACTTTCGCGAGGACGTTTCGGTAAGGGCGCGGTACTACGATCTGCGGCACTGTCGATTATGCGGGATGGGAAGCACGGTCACCCTTACTACTGGGCGCCCTTTATTCTGATAGGCGCCTGGCGTCGCTAAACGTCGGCTGAACAGGAACTGATCGCCTCTTCTCTGTGTCAGGCTGGTTGATCCATCAACCGTATTGCAGCGTCACCAAGACGCTTCCACGAAAGCACTGCATTCTCTCCGGACCCGGAACGATCGCTCGTCGCTGGGATCCGGGCATCGCCCCGTTGCACGGGCTCGCCATCGCGCTCCGCACTATTGTAAACCCATCAAATCTTTTTCATGATGCTCGTGGCCTTGTGAGAGTTCTGTCAGGGCACCCGGCTAGAATGTGTGCACTGGGGAGCGGTAGATGAACGCGACGTTGACGCTCCCCGTGCTTTCGACCGATGGACGGCCCTCGGGAAACGCAAGTACAGGCCCATACGACGGGACCAGTGATACATACCGTACTCTTGGGAAAGGTTTGCACTCATGGCTATTCAGTTTGGACCCAGTACTATTGCTATCCCAGTACAACAGCTCCGGCTACGCTCTGTTGTACCGATGTGGCTCTCGGTGGTTCTCGGCATTTGTACGACTATGCTTTGCTTGGCCGGGCCGGCTTCAGCTGGATCGAGCTCGCCGATGGTTTGGGGCAGCAATAACTTCGGTCAGCTTGGAGACGGAACCACCGTCGACCGGCCCACTGCCGTGCATTCGATCGGTCTGTCCGGCATTATGACTCTGTCCGGCGGCGCGCGGCATAGCCTGGCGGTCAAGTCCAACGGCTCTGTGTGGAGCTGGGGAGACAACAGCAACGGAGAGCTCGGCGATGGTACCTTTAT
>JBBQVV010000292.1:0-9093 GCA_038211235.1 Chthonomonadales bacterium
TATCAGCGAGCTGAGCAGGTCGAGTACCTCGTGGCCGTCGGCGCCGTGATCGACGCAAATCCGCTCCGCAGCCTCCAGAATCCAGTCGCCGGCAAACACAGCAAGACGCCCGAATAGAATCTTTTCGGGATCCGTGAGAAGATTGTAACTCCAGTCGATCATGGCTTGCAGCGTCTGTTGGCGCGGGAGGGCGGTCCGCCGCCCGCCGGTGAGCATATTGAAGCGATGGTCCAATCGCGAGACGATCTCCTGGACACTCAGCGTGCGCACCCTGGCGGCCGCGAGCTCGATTGCCAGCGGAATGCCATCCAGCTGTCGGCACAGCGAGGCAATGGCGGGCGTGTTCGCCTCGGTAATGGGGAAATTCGACCTGTGGGACCTGGCGCGCTCCGCGAACAGGCGTGCCGCCTCCGATTTCAGAAGCGTCTCTGAATTCAGCGGCGCTCCCTTGTAAGGCAATGAGAGCGAAGGAACCCGGTAGACCTGCTCTCCGGAGACGTTAAGGGCCTCCCGGCTGGAGCACAGCAGTCTGACGCCCGGACAAGAGTGCAGAATCGAATCGACAAGATAAGAGCATGGCTCAAGCAGATGTTCGCAGTTATCTAAAATCAGGAGGAGCCGCTTTGTCCTTAAAGCATTCGCTACCGTGTTCGCGAGCGACTCATTGGGCGCCTCTTTAATCCCCAGCGCCCATGCGACGACCTGCGGCACGAGACGAGGCTCCGCGACCGATGCGAGCTCCGCTAACCAGACTCCGTCTGGGAATGAGAGCGGAGAGGCTGCGCCGGCGGGATCGGACGCAGCCGAACGAGACGAATCGCCTCCACCAGCTTCCGACGTACGAGCCTCGGAGGTGCCGGTCGCCATCTCCTCTGCTAGTTTCAACATGAGTCGCGTCTTGCCACAGCCTCCGGAGCCGGTAAGCGTTACGAGCCGGGAAGAGCCAAGAAGACCCTTCAGTTCCACGAGCTCGAGTTCCCGGCCGATAAATGAGGTTATTTGCACCGGCAGGTTGTGCGATCGAGGCACAATCGCCTTGCGCGAGCCCGAGTCGCCGGAAGATCCCGGCGCCCTAATCATCCGTTCACGGATCGGGCTCGCAAGACACGGCGCCAGCGCGCTTGACATCTGTATCGCCGATGCGAAGCGGTCCGATGGATTGCGTGCTAGGGACTGCATTACGGCACGCCGTACCGGTGCGGGTATGGAGTCTGGCAGCGGCACGGGCTCAACGCCCTCGACCAATGCGCCGAACAGCGCGTTGGGCGCGTCCTGAGGAAATGGGAGTGAGCCGGTAAGCATCTCATAGAGCAGGACCCCGGCCGACCAGATGTCGGAGGCGACGGAGTAATAACCCCGGAACGCCTCCGGCGCCATGTAATCGGGCGTGCCTGCCACACTTCCGGACCTGCTTGCGGACGTCAGCGTGCGCGTAAGCCCGAAATCGGTCAGTCGCGGAAGGCTCTTCTGGAGCATGACATTGGCGGGCTTGAGATCGCGATGTACTAGGCCGCATTCGTGGAGATGGTCGAGTCCGGCAAGAACGCCATACATCATTGTGATCGCCGCATCCGTGGTCGATGCTTTCCCACCCCTCTCGTTCAGCCAGTCCAGTAGGGAGCCGCCGGCCACGTATTCGCTCGCGATCACGATCTGACCATCGAACACGTCCGCCTCCAGGACAGGAACGATGCTGGGGTGACCAGACACGCGCTGCCAGGTCTGAGCCTCCTGACGCAGCCTCTCTATGTCGACCTGATTCTCGAGCGGAAGTTTGAGCGCTACCTGTGTTGTCAGGAGCGAGGTTCGACGCTCCGCAAGCCATACTTCACCGAAGGTTCCGTGGCCGAGCGCGCCGATGAGTGTGTATGGCCCGATGGTGTCCTGTGGGCTCGGCATCTTCACTCCTACCCCAGCGATCACGCCTGCCGCTCGACCAACATGAGCTCACTGCACTCTGGCCGAACGCGCCCGATTGGTGGTTTTTTAGGAGACCGCACGTCGCAAATCTTCCGCGCATCGCGCAATTCGCAGCATGGTTGCCTGACAGCTGGTCTAAGAAAATCAGTTCGCGAATCGATCTGAAACGGCTATTCCAATTATAGTCACTGAGTGGCATTGTGTCAATCGCCGACATGCGCGACCAGTGGCAGAGTTCACCTCAGCTACAGCAGCTTTTGCCGATCTACTTTCCTGGATTAGCGGTGCGGTATAATCTGGTCGTGCAGGCAACCCACGGCCTCATGCTGGACCGCACTTTTCAAATTAACCGACTTACCAAGGACACCAATCCAAAATGTCGATGCCAGTTTGCTCGTTTACCCGCCGATTCCGCACGACGATGCCTGGGACGATATGGATGCTCCTTTGCTTCCATCAAGCTGCCCTTGGAGCGCCCACTGCCGGCCTGCGGTGTGAGTATCTCGTCGATCCGCCGGGCATCCATGAAACATCTCCCCGTTTGAGCTGGAGAATGATCTCCACAGCTCGTGGTGAGAAGCAGACTGCCTACCGGGTGCTCGTCGCATCATTGCCGGAGCTGCTGGCGGAACACAAAGGCGATCTCTGGGATTCGGGCAAGGTCGTCTCGGACCAGAGTTCGCAGGTCGAATATGGGGGACGGCCGCTGAGCTCTCGGATGCGTTGCTATTGGATGCTGCGGACATGGGACCGAGAGGAACAACCGGGTCCTTGGAGCCGCCCCGCGCGCTGGTCGATGGGCCTGATGTCGCTCGGCGACTGGACCGCGCGATGGATCGCCGCGCCTCCTATTGCTCGCGGATCCGGCGCACGGCAGGCGGTTGTCGTCCGGAGGGCAACATACGAGGCCATAGATGGCACCGGTGGGCGTGATGTGACAGCCCTTCTCGCAGGCCTGATGAAAAGCGCCGGCGGAGGGCTGCCCATCGGCAACGAGACGTTAGGAGGCGATCCGGCCTTTAGTCACGTCAAACAGATCCGCGTCGATGTTGAGTCTGCCGGCAAAGTGGAGACGCTTACGGCGCGCGAGGGCGAGACGCTCCAACTGCCGACCGCGGCGCAGGCGATACCATACCTCCGGAAGAAGTTCGTCGTATCGAGGCCTGTTCGCAGAGCCACATTGTATGCGACCGCGCTGGGCGTCTATGAGCTCCACCTGAACGGCAAGCGCGTCGGTGACCACCTCCTCGCGCCCGAGTGGACCGACTACCGAAAGCGAGTACGGTATCAGGAGTACGATGTCACCGCGCTGCTGCGGCCGGGAGAAAATGCGCTCGGCGCGCTCGTTGCGAACGGTTGGTTCAGCGGACGACTGGGCAACGGGGGCTACCAGGTCTACGGCAGAGTGCCCGCACTCCTGGCACAGCTCGAAATCACGCATGACGACGGTACGACCGAGCGGATCGTGACGGACACGACCTGGAGGATGCACGCCAGCCCACTGCTCTCCTCCGACATCATGCTGGGCGAAATATACGATTCCCGCCTGGAGATGGCGGGATGGGACGCGCCTGGACTGGTCGAGACCGGTTGGACTCCGGCCGCGCTTCGAGATTTGTCAATCGATCCGGACGTGGATAAGGTCGCGCGAACGAGCCTGGATCCGCAGATTAGTGAGCCCGTCCGCGAGATAGGTGAGGTGAAGCCCACGCAGATTAAAGAGACGGCGCCGGGACGCTGGACCTACGATCTGGGACAGAACATGGTCGGCGTCGTTCGGCTGCGAGTGTCGGCACCGGCGGGAACTCGCGTGACGCTTCGACAGGCGGAGATGCTCAACCCCGACGGCACGATCTATACGACCAACCTGCGCAGCGCAACTTCCACCGACACCTACGTGACCCACGGCGGCGGAAAGGAGACCTGGCAGCCCCGCTTTACCTTCCACGGGTTCCGATATGTCGAGCTGAGCGGCTTGCCGGCGAAGCCCGGACTTGATGCAGTCACCGGAATCGTCATCGGCAGCAACACGCTGCGCGCTGGAGAGTTTGCGTGTTCCGATCCGCGACTGAACCGGCTCCAGTCCAATATCGCGTGGGGGCAGCGTGGAAACTACCTGAGCGTCCCGACTGACTGTCCACAGCGCGATGAGCGCATGGGCTGGATGGGCGACGCGCAGGTGTTCGTTCGGACAGCAACCTACAATGCCGACGTGGCGGCGTTCTTTACGAAGTGGCTGGTGGATGTTGACGATGCCCAGACTCCGGACGGAGCATTCAGCGATACGTCCCCTAGCTATGGCGGAGGCGGGACACCGGCATGGGCAGACGCTGGAGTGATCTGCCCGTGGACCATCTATCAGGCCAACGGTGATCGGCGGCTGCTGGAGCGTCATCTTCCAGCGATGATCAGGTGGGTTGAATGGTGCCGCGCCCACAGCACCGGTCTGATCCGCGACAGAGACCGCAACGGCGACTACGGCGACTGGCTCTCTATCGGCGCCGATACGCCTAAGGACGTGATCGGCACCGCCTACTTCGCCTACTCGACCGGCCTCGTGGCGAAGGCTTGCAAGGCTGCTGGAAGAGCCGGCGATGCGGAGAAATACACACAGCTTAGTGAGGAAATCAAGGCCGCGTTCAACCGACGTTACGTCGCATCCGACGGCCGCATTACCGGCAACACGCAGTGCTGCTATGCGATGGCCCTGAAGTTCGACCTGCTTCCTGCCGAATTGCGCGCCCGCGCAGCCCAGTACCTGGAGGATGATATCCAGGCAAGAGGCGACCATCTTTCCACGGGCTTCGTTGGCGTGAGTTATCTCCTGCCGGTCCTGACTCAGGCCGGCAAGGTGGAAACCGCTTACAAGCTGCTAGTGCAGGACACGTTCCCATCGTGGCTATTCTCGGTAAAGCATGGCGCGACGACGATTTGGGAGCGCTGGGACGGATGGACGCCGGAAAAAGGCTTTCAGGACCCGGGAATGAACTCGTTCAATCACTACTCCCTGGGCTCGTGCGGCGAATGGCTGTTCGACACCGTGGCCGGCATCGACCTGGACCCCGCGCAGCCCGGTTACAAGCATATCATTGTCCACCCGCAGACAGATGGCCCGCTCTCGTGGGTCTTGGCGCACCATGACTGCCTGTATGGTCGCATCGAAAGCAGTTGGCGCCGCAATGAGAAAGAGGTTGCGATGAACGTCGTTATTCCGCCAAACACGACCGCAACGATCTACGTGCCGACGGAGGACGCACGGTCGGTTACAGAGAGCGGCAAGCCCACGGGACAGGCGAAAGGCGTGAGGTTTATGCGATCCGAACCCGGGTCCGCAATATACGAGGTCGCAGCAGGGACCTATGTATTCCATGCGGCTTCCTCGTCAAGGCATCTTCAAGCCGCGATACCGAAGCCGATTACGGTGCCATGAACACAGCTCTTGAGCCAGCCGCTGGGCCGATTGACGTCGATACGCTCGTCGATCTTCCGAACAACCTGCCCATAAAGCGCGTCCCGGTTGTTGCAATTTCGATGGCTGCCGGGCAGATCGCCGCATTCTTCGCGGTATCGTCGCTCCTTACCGGCGAGCCGACATGGTCCGTCGCGATGCTTTGTGCGCTCGCGGGCGCCATCATCCTGGCGCGGCAGGCCGAAATGCTCGATCACCAGCGCGCCGCATTGAGGACCTTTCGCATCGGCGGGAACTATCTGGGCGCGCTATGCGATGCGACCGAGTGGCCGGATCGGCGCGTTCGTGGCGTCGCAAGACTACTTCTGACGGAGCTCCTTTCGGGCGTTACGGAGGCGGACGTCAGGCTATTCGACAGACGCCGCCGACACCTGTTGTACCGCCGCCTCGCGTGGCGCGGGGCGCGATGGAACTCCGAGCTAGCGATCGCAATCCTACATGCACTGCCTTCGATCGGCATGCTTTCCGGGCCAGCATTTTGTACCGCACGACCACGGACGCCGCCAACACCGATAGCGACTATAATGTGGTGGGCTGGGTTTCCACGGATAGCGGAAACACGCGAATCGCCCTCGCATTTTGGCAGGCGGCCGGGCACGGGCCACACTCGTTTTCCGCTGCGCTCTCAAGCCTCTTCCTCAATCCGGCGACGCCGGACTATCATCTGCTAAACAGCTCGCCGGCCATCGACAGGGGTCTGACCCTCGCCGGCGTTCCGACGGATCTTGATGGCAACATGCGTCCTCACGGACTGGCGTCGGATATCGGCTGCTAGGAGTTCATGGGGACCGTCGTCGTATTGCCATCGCTCACCGCCGTTACGGTCAGCCCTGCCAGCGTCAAGGGTGGGATCTCCGCCGCCGGCAAGGTGACTCTCAGCTCGCCGGCTCCGCAGCAGGGGATCGTGGTCACGCTTGCCGACAACAGCACCATTACCGGTGTACCGTCCTCGGTGACGGTGCCCGCCGGCAAGACATCGGCGACATTTACGGTCACTTCACGAATCGTTTGGCTGATCGTGGGTGCCGGCAAGCACGGCCCTTAACGCCCAGTTCCAGGCGTCCGCCCTCGCGACATGTAGGGTTCGCGGAAGCCGATGCGCGGCCGCATCCCTTATGGGTCGTCCGTCGATCGAGACGATCTCCATGCCAACCGTCAGGCCCGCTTGCTCGGCACTGAATCCGCGGCGAACCTCCGTGATGACGGCATGGCCGTTGGTCCATTCCGCCCATATATCGAGCCCGGTAGGCACCAACCGTGGGGATGTCCGCAGATTCGTGTTGAGGCTCAAATGATCATCGTAAAGCTCATTGAGAACCCGCTCCAGAAGTGAAATGAAGTCTTGTTTCGACTTAACATCGGCAAGGCCAGGACGGTATAACTCGGCAACTGCGTTCCAGTCGATATCCTTCTTGTCGAAATAGGCGTAGTGGTCTCGCAGTCCTGTCCACATGAATTCGAAGTCTGCGGTGAACTGCGATGGCGAGACAATCTGCTGCGCGGTGGCGTTGTAGTAGGAGAGACTCAACAGCACAGCTGCAAATATTCCCGACGCAACACGCCGCGAAACCTCTCGCTGTGGAAGGTTGTACTGTTTCATAGTGACGAATTCTCAAGGCAGTCTAGCATTCCCTGCAGAGTCTGAAGTATTATGCCGCGCAGAGCGCTCGTGATGCACCACTTTGAACAGCTCTTACAATTGACCAAGAAACGACTTCAGGCCGCCAGAACACGAGCCATGCAGGGCTGGGCAGTAATGAGGAATCACGCCAGAGGCTTTCGCTGGCCACCGACGTGGCTGGACGCAATGCTGGCTGTAGGGTTTATTGCTTGTATCGCGTTTGCGCTGTACAACCTCTTGCCGTGCTACACACCGATCGTGAGGGGAGGCACCATGTCCGGCCTGGCAACGCCATGGCTGTACCGAGTTGTCGAGGGCATCATGGCGCTGGGATGGGCTTCAGCATTCCTGGTAGGTTATCTCTTTGGCAAGGACCTCGGGGACGTCCTGGAAAGATACCTCGGTGCGGAATGACGAGGCAGCTTGCAGCTCCGATGTAAATATATGTCACGTTAGCTTCAGATTCAATACGCTCAAGAGCGCCCCAGGAGTGATATTCGTTGAACGCCACCAGATCATCCAGTGTCACTGAGTATTTTATACGTTTCACCAGACCGTTCTTTCATCCTAACTCCCATTGGGATCACGACGACTGAGATCGCCGATTCAAGTCTCGGGCAAGGAATGCCTGCGCCGGCTCCTAGCGGTCAAAACTTCGAGCACGTGAGACTTCTAGTCCTTTGCTTCGCTAGTTGTGTTGCTTCCCATGGCTCGAAGTTGCCGTAGAATCTCACTTTGCAGTGGATTGCCTCGCTTGACCCAGGCGATCTTACCCTGTTGATCGACGATGTAGACGGTGCGCTTGATGAGTCCGAAAATCGCGCGACAGCCGAATACGGAGGAGATTTCTCCTTTGGGATCTACGAGAAGTGGGAACGGCAACCGGTTCTTCGTGGCAAACCCGCTGTGCTTCTCCTTGCCGGCCGGATTGATCCCGTAGATCACTGTTTTCTCGGCGGAAAGTGCCTCCCAGTTGTCTCGAAAGGCGCACAATTGGGCCGTGCAGACCGGAGTATAGTCGCCGGGGTAGAACACGAGTACGACGCGCTTTGTCCGCAGGACGTCGGAGAGATGGATGACGCCCCCACTGCTCGATATCGCCGTGAAGTCCGGCGCAGCGTGACCTACCGGAATCAGTTCCGCCCGACTCTCCATACTCTTCAAGAGATAGCCTCCCATGAGAATCGCGCCCAGCGAGACAAGCGCGGCGGCGCCGATCGCAATCCGCAGCCCGTTACCTGGTCTCATGCTGCCACTCCATAGCTTCGCCATGCATACTGCGACTGGTATTGCGGGTCTGCCGTCTACCGGTCATGGGAACCGCACGCTCCCGCGATACCAGACTCCGAAGTCAGAGTCCAACAGCGGCGGCTTCGATCTCCGCAAGTGAATGGCGACTTCGGGCGGAAAACACCTCGCTCTTGAACCATCGTCCATGCGATATGGCGGCAGCGGCGCGTCGGTTGCGCATGCAGTCTGATACTGCTCCTTCGTCACGCGGTCGCCATGGATGTAGAACTCCGGATAGCCTGATCGCAGAGTCCCGTTGTCCCACATGCGCTCGATCCCATGAACCTCACCGTGGGACCAGTTCCTCTCGAAGCTAAGGGCGCCGTCAGCGTCCAATTCCACTCCGGCCCATCTCGAGCGCCGTGTCGCGATCCATTGTTGTCCTCAAAGCCCTACTCAAAGGAGTTTTCCCTACAGATGAGCTGAAACGATATTGCTCCACGCAGAGGGATTGCTCAGCGCGACGACAACCACGCGTTCGCGCGATCCCGATTGGCGCCGCCGGTCGCTTCGTAGCCGCTGCCATCAGCGGCCGGATTGGAGGTGAGCAGCAACGCGCGGCGGGGTCTCTCGCTGCGATTGGCTACGGAGGCGTGGGGAGCGGTGCACGATAAGACAACGAGCGTTCCCGGCGGACCGACGACCTTTACGGCAGCCTCAGGATCGATTCGGTCCTCCGGGATCTGATGCTCTGTCGCAAGGCCGGCTTTTCCGATGCGCTTCTCGAAAAGTCCCTCCTTGTGGCGGCCCGGAAGTACCTCCAGGCACCCGTTTTCCTCAGTGGCCTCATCCA
>JBBQVV010000293.1:0-9090 GCA_038211235.1 Chthonomonadales bacterium
CGCAACGAGTCTCTTTTCATCCTCATCGGCGGCCAGATCATAGTAGGTCGAGTAACCGAACATGTGGCCGTCCACTTCATCGGAGCTCGCATCCCGCTTCCATAGCCACTGGCTGTCCGCGGTCGGAATCCAGCGCTTTTCGATGATCTTGGCGCGTGGATCCGTGCGACGCGACTCGGCGATCTCCTCTGGCGTGAATGTCCGATCGACCTCATGCCGCGGCGCCGTGCCGAGGGGCAAAATGGAGCGAGCAATGAAGTGTCGCGTGCCGGTAGCCTGTTGCAGCGCCATCAAAGCGTGGAAGGCCGTTCTGGCATTTGCGCGCGCCGCCGGGTCCTTTGTTACGGCATAGCGCATGGACTCCATCGCACAGTACATTCCGGTATGTTCGCCATCGTTATCGTCGTCCTCGATAAAGCTCTGAAATAGGTCTCCGGGTCTCACAAGCACGGCAGGTCCGACCAGGCCCGGCGGGCGGATATGACGCGCGCGTACCACGCTGAGGAAATACTCCGCCTTAGCGGCGAGAGTCATGCGGCGACGGCGGATCGCATCGACGCCGGCGGCGGTCGCGATCCAGGCTGTGCCATCCGGTCCAATCACGACGGCGCGCGTGTCGTCGCTCAATAGCCATCGCCTGCTATGGCGCAGACTCCATTTCCCACGGTCAAGGCGCGCGACACCAAGTCTCGTAGCTACCCACAGCCTGCCGTCACGATCCTGCGCCACTCCACGCGCCACGTGGTTCGGCATTCCGCTCCTGCCCGTGAGAGAGCTGATCCGGGTCGTGTCCCGATAGAAGTCGAGTCCCCCGGTAGAAGCGATTACGAACCGTCCGTCGGCCAGCGATTTCAGAGCGCTGACGTTACTGCTGAGGACCACATCGGGCCGCGAGTAGCGAACGGACACGCCTGCCCCCGGGGATAGGCTCTGCAGATAGAGGCCGCTGGCGGTACCGATCCACAGACGATTATCACGCGTAGGCAGGAGCGCCCGGATGTTCGTCTGCCACGTCCCGCGAACTATGTACCAGCGATCGTGGTCACTCCGCCATATGCGCCCGGGACCACCGGCGAAGATCGTCTCCGTACCGGCTCCGGGGCTGCGCAATGAACCGATCGCACCGATCGGCTCTCCAACGACCGCGGGATGGCCGACGCTCCGAGTCGTGGCTCGATAGAGACCGTTCCACGCCCCGACCCAAACGGTCCCGCCTCTATCACAATATAGCGCGAATGTAGGGCCAAGCGCCTGTCCGCCCTGCGGGATCTTCCATTGCCCGGACTCCAGATAACGCACTCCCGCGCCGGTCGCGGCCCACAGGAGGCCCTGGTTGTCGAACGTGAGGGCCCGGACGTCGTTCTCCGCGGACGTGGTGAGCGGATAGGACTCGTGATAATCCTGGTAAAACGGAGTATCGTGCACAGGCCCGGACCGTTGCACGGACGGACCCGGCGGCGTTACCAGGAGAGTAGCCGCCAGTTGAGCGGCGAGTGCAATGAGTATCAATGGGCGAACGATCCCTCTATTATTCGAAAGTCACTATCGGGCGTGTGACAACCCGGCCCGGCGGGAGACGCGTACGGGTAAACTAAGCACCCGCCCTGCTTTTGGCCAAACAATCTGCGGGTCAATAGTCCGGGCCGGAAAAGCGGCCAGGCGAATTTCAACCGGCCGCATGTCGATACGATTTTGATGCGCCTTCGCTCAGAACCTTCGGTGTCAGCACGACCGCAAGTCCGGCGTACGAGAACGCGGGTTCCGTTTGAGATACGGAACCCGCGTTCAGGTACAACCATCTTACCTGGTTCCAGCGTCGTGTCTACTGTCCCTGGCGAGCGCCAAGTTTCTGCTGCAGGTCCAGCAGTTTCTGATGCTCGCTGACCGTCGGCGCATGCTTCTCTTTCGGCATCTCTAGTTTCGGCTGGCCCCTTGATTGGCGCAGCTTGTTCTCCGCCTCCAGAGCGCTCATATCGCCATGCTTTGCGGCCAGTATGGGCAGGAGCTCGTGCTTGTACGCGTCATCCTGCTGTGCAGCCGTTCTCCAGCCGCCGTTGTAAGCGTAGTAGCCGCCAACGCCTACTAACAGCACGAGAACGACAATACCGGCGATAATCAGCGCGGGCGGCGCTTCGCGCCGCATTCCGCTCTCTGGTGAGCTCTTTCCAGCCACGTAGTTGGATCCTTTCCGTCCAGAATCACTCAGGCCAGTTCGGGTCGTCGGCCAGGGTATAGTTCGTGTTCTGAATGTTCAGGTCCTTCTGCTGCAGAGAGCTGAACCGCCGCGCCTTCGCATGGCCGTCCAGCCAAAGGACGTTTAGCATGCCTGAGTGCCTCCACGGCCCTGACGGGAATGCCTTTTGCAGCTTCTCATCGGTGGTCAGGCCGGCTTTCACTCCCTGGAGCCAGCTTCCCATCCATTCCCAGGCTTCCGTGTCTGGGACGCCATCGCCCACGATGGTCGGATCGAATGCGTCCTCGAGGTTTTCATCGTGAGAGTCGTAGATGAAGAGGCACTCGGCCGGGGCGGCAACCGCCGCGAGCGTTACGAGCGGCACTCCCGGCGCATCCGCGGTGATTGGCCCCCACTCTCCGGGAGGAGACGGCGCGCCGGGGAAATCGTCATCCGACGAGTCGGTGTTCATGGCATAGCCCGCACAGCCGAACTCCCTGCGATCGGGACAGATGAATAGGTCCGTATTCTTGGTATACGGTATCAGCGGGATTTCCCAATCGACCCATGCACGGGGGTTCGGGTTGTAGTTCGAATTGCCGTTGAAGCACTGAACGTTCTGGTGCGCATAGCGGTTTCCCGCGGGAACGATGAACTCGTCGTAGTCCTGAGCGTACATGAGTGCCGCAGTGCCCAGCTGCTTGACGTTGGAGAGGCATGAAATCGCGCGAGCTTTCTCCCGAGCTTGCGCAAAGACAGGGAAGAGAATTGCAGCGAGTATTGCGATTATTGCAATTACCACGAGCAGTTCAATGAGTGTAAATGCTGCTGTGCGTCGCATGATCCTGTCTCCTACTGGTCTGCACGCGCGCCGCTATGGGTGCTGAACGCGCATATTCCGAACGGTTTCTGCAGTCGACGTTCGCTCAGTCTGCGCCTTTTTCCTGCATGCAGCGTGCGGAGCATGACATATTTTGAAAATACGGCATTATTCCGGTCGCCCGGCAGTGGCTAGATGCGCTCGTTACACGCGCGGGAA
The DNA here is from genome assembly GCA_038211235.1 of Chthonomonadales bacterium. GTDB lineage: Bacteria > Armatimonadota > Chthonomonadetes > Chthonomonadales > Chthonomonadaceae > DATGJU01. The sequence goes on from JBBQVV010000293.1 coordinate 3,213, forward strand.
GGTTTATGGTTCAGTCAGTCTTCGTCCCGCCAGATCGTAAGTGTCGTCGTTCTGGACCAGCCGGGTGGATGCCAGGCATTCGAGTAATAGCGGTTCCAGGTGTTGGAGAAGGTGACCGGACGCCAATGGCTCGGGTTGCCCAGCCCGCCGTCGTAGGTCGTTACGGCGTCCTGATAGCCGATCCTGCTGAGATTGACGTCGTAGACCTGATTGGTCAGGATCTCCTGAGGCGAGCCGAGCATGTCCATGTGATACTCGACCTGCTTGCCTCCTCTCTCCGTTTGCCTCCGCTTCGCGGCGTGGTAGACAACACGGTCGTCATTGATCGTTGCCAGCATCGGCGAGACTATGGGCGACGCGTACCGTCGCTGAGCTCTGGTTGGAATTCCTCTGTCAGGCTTGTGAGGTAACGGCTTTGCGGAACTGCCCTGAGGCCTTCAGCCAGTACCTGCCGAGCCTCTTCACGCCTTCCCAATTCTACGAGAGCAAGAATTCTGCATCGAAACAGCGATTCCAAGACGTTTGTATTTACTGGCTCAAATCCCATCCCAAATCCAATTCCGGATTTAATACAGGCGAAGCCCCTCTCGATCGAAACAAGCGCCGCATCAGGGCGATTAAGATATAGCTCCGCAAACGCTTTTCCACTCCAAGCGGCGGCATGCTGACCCTCTATCGCCAGCAGACGGTCAAAATATGTGAGGGCTTGTTGTTCTGCGAAGTCGCCTGCCATTCCCATGTCGGATCCATAAAGCAAACATAGTTCGCCGGCCTGCAAAAGTGTTTCCACAGAGTCATCGCAAATTGCCAATGCTGCCAATGTACAGTCGAGTGCTTCGCATGGTTTGCCACTCTTGAGCAGTGCCTCTGCGGTCGAGTAGTAGCGATCGAGCGCTTCCTCGTCATTCACGTCGGTTGTGCTCACTCATCGTTCGTTCCATCTCCATCACTCACCTCAGGTGGTTCAAATGCTTCTCGCTCCAGCTTATCCCAGCTCAGAGGGTATCTCAGTTTTGGTTTCGGTCCTTCCTGACCATTCTCTATCCAGTCACGAACCGCCTGCCTATATGCTACTAGCCCCCCCTGCTTCGCAACGCGATGCCATTTGTCTTCTTCGCGGCTCTTTCGCATCTCGGAGACGAGATTGTAATCAAGTTCGATCGCATACATAATTACCTCACCAACCAGAAGCGTAAGCAAGAAGCTTCCTGCTGCCAGGCAAGCCTGAGCCCAGTCTACCTCCTGTTCTAGTTCAGTAGCCGCGCCGTCAAGTTTTCCCGACCTGTCGTCTCTGTTTACGGGGTCGTCGGACGCATATACAAACCAATTGCCCCTCTGATGCGCTGGATCCTGGCTTGCAAAGCGACCTATCGTGACATCGTAGTAGCGAGCCCGCATGTAAATCAGTCCCGTTTCATCGTCACTTGGGTGGGCCAACCCCACGCCGAACTTGTGCTTGCTGGTGCCATTCGGGTTAACGCCTCCTCTTACCGTTCCGTAGACGTCGAACTTTCGACTGCTAGAGATCACGCCGGTCGGATCCACCTCGTCTAGCACGGAGCCGAGGCCATCGTGTAAATACTAGCGGATGGTGCCAGCGACGTCGTCGCGGCGATACACCGGTCCCCGTCCACCAATGAGATACGTTGCGACATTCACGCCCGTCGAATGATTCTTCTCGCGGACGAACATGCAATTGTCGAGCACGAAATCGGTCGTTGTTCCATTTAGCGTCGATTGCCGCCTTTTTCCATCCGGCCCATACACGAAGGACGAACTATTCGCGCCATTGACGCACGTGGTCAACCGGTTCTGGCTGTCCCAGGTGTTCGTCCTGCCGCCGCCTGTCAGCGTGTTTCCAGCAAGGTCGTTCGTATAGCTGTTGCCTGCTCTCGTCAGCAGCATGTTCGCCGCGTTGAAGGTGTATCCTTCCGTCCCGTTGATGCCGCCGCCCACATCCGTCTTGCTGGTTCGGTTGCTCATCGCGTCGAACAGGTAGTCCATGCGGACCCGTATCGGGCTTTGCGTCTGGCCATCGCCGCGGTTGACGATTTTGAGCGTGTACTCTTGCCATCAGTAGGGGAGTTCCGATACCCAATCATGCACTAGGAAGGATTGCGTTCGGTGCCGGTATAGCTGTGTCGGCTTCGAGGTAAGCCCTTAGCAGGCGCATCCTGAGTGTCGAAGATCTGGTCGCCTTAAAGGCGGCCAGATCGGTTCTGTAAATCAACTACTTCCCGGTTTAGGTACCTCCTGCCGTTCGCCGGTCGTGAGGTTATATGTTTACAGACCGATAGCCCATAACTGCAAGCCGTGTCGCTCGAATAGCCGGCTTGGCGGCCCTGATTTCAGGTCCGAAGGCTCGGTACACCGCTGCCCTTTGTTGCCGCTGATGGACGAATGTGAACTCCGTCAAATGCCACCAGATCTAACGCCAGGGGCCGACGTTATCGTCACTGCCGGCATGGATGTGCCCCGGATTCGATCCTTAACGGTCATTTATGCGCGGATTTCTGGAATGAAATGACGCTTGGGAGATAAGAGCTGTGTAGGCCTGTGTGAGACAATTCTCAAGTGCGCCGCGAGTCCGAACCGCTCTAATTACGGAGGATGACAGGTCTGCATTTGGTGCAACGGACACCTCTGATATAAACTCATTGAGTCCAAGGATTAGCTCGGCCGATGGTTGATATGCGCCCACAATGCCGCGAGCGCCCTCCTTGTACCGGGGCAACTCTGCTCCAAGACACACCCAGCATTGGGCGGTATCACGAAAGCGCTGATACAGCAGATAGAGATCTCCGCGATACACAGAATTCTCGCTCTCCTGCCGTATGCGTTGTTCCAGCCGTTCATCGTCGAGTATCGCGTAAAGCTGGGAGCATAGAGAAATTAAGGTTTCGACGCCCATCGCAAACCCCGTAATCAAAGTCGTTTGCTCGCTGTACGCTTAGATCGCGATTTTCGGTAGCCGACTCGCCGCGGTCATTCGCGAATACGCAGTGCCATATCGCACATCGTTGGCGAGGACAAACGGGTCAGCGGCTATAACGCGACCCTGTAACTATACTAATTTCGCCGCAACTACTTGCTCGGCGGTGCGGTATTTTCACCGCAAGCTAGGCGTGGTTGAGTTTCTCGATAACGCCAACCACATACGATTCGAGTTCGATCACCGTTGATTCGAAAGCCAACAGACGCGACAACGTGGTTTGCGGGTCTTCCAACGGAGTGACAAAACGCGCGAACCGATCGATTCGTGCGGATAGTTCGGGGTCCATCAGACACGATTCAATCGCACGCCGCTTGGAATCTGGAAGCTTCTGACCTTCCTCCGCGATCTTGATAAGCGCTGTCCCAAACGTGACCAATCTATTTGCGAGGTCCGCTTCCTTGACGCCGGTACCTGCCGATGTTACTTGATCCCATTCCTCAGCTAGTCGGTGATCAGTAAATGCACGAATTAGCGCCCGAATACAACGAACCTCGTTTTCAATCATTTCCGCGAACCTCAACTGTTAGCGATTCAACGTTCAACGGGATAACAGTGCCCTAACCCATTACATCGCATAAATGTGCTCCGGGCCCGGTATCTCACGCTATGGAACGGATTCTCCAAGGATCAGAATCATCTCCTCGCAGATCCGCGCACCGATCCTCGCTGCCGCGCCCCACGCGAGTGACTCTCCGGCCATCCCCTCCTTGACGGCGGCGAGTCGTTCCTCTATTGTGGCTGCTCCCGGTCCCAGTGCAACACCAAAATCCGCTTCGGCTTCTGCCTCTGTCAATTCTATTCCTGCCCATAGTTGAGACATGTTTGCTAGGAAGCGGAGTTTAGCCATGATCTCAATGAGCGCCGCCGCGCCCTCAGCTCCTCCGAGCATTTGATAAGCGCGATACGCTTGGTCCAGGAGAAATGCAATCGAGCTTATGTCTGCTGCCCAGTCCGAGTGGCCATCGAAATCAATCCGGCTGACGGGATTCGCGGACGCGTACGCGAACCAGTTGACTCCATGTCCACGAGGATCCTCGCTCGCGAATCGGCCGACCATCGGATCATAATATCTTGCCCGCATATAAACTAGCCCGGTTTCGTCCTCGCTAGGATGACCCAGTGCGCCTACGAACTTATGCTTGCTGGTTCCGGTGGGATTAACGCCGCTCCTTACCGCGCCATACACATCGTACTTTCGGCTGCTGGTAATCGTTCCGGTCGGATCCACTTCGCCGAGCACGGAGCCCAGGCCATCGTACAGATACCAGCGGATCGTGCCAGCGACATCGTCCCGGCGAGCCTCCGGCCCTCTGGCACCGATGAAGTACGTTGCGATCGCTGCACCGGTCGCGTGGTTCTTCTCGCGAATGCACATGCTGTTGTCGAGCACAGTGTCCGTAACCGTGCCATTAACGGTCGATTGGCGCCGCAGTCCATCCGCGCCATAGACAAAGCTGCTCGAGTTCGCGCCGTTGACGCAGGTGACCAAACGGTTCTGGCTGTCCCAGGTATTCGTCCGGCCGCCTCCGGTCAGCGTGTTGCCATTGAGGTCATTGGTGTAGCTGTTGCCGGCTCTGGTGAGCAGCATGTTCGCCGCGTTGAACGTGTATCCTTCCGTTCCGTTGATGCCGCCGCCGACGTCCGTCTTACTCGTGCGGTTGCTCATCGCATCGAAAAGGTAGCTCTGAGTCTGGCCGTCGCCGTAGTTGACCGTCTTGAGGCGGTTGACCTCATCATAGCCGTATTGTTCCGTACGGAAGCTACCGTCCGCGCTCGTTATTTTGTTGGTCAGTCGCTGTCCGGCAAGATCGTAAGTGTAGTCGTTCTGGACTAGCCTGGTCGAATGCCAGGCGTTCGAGTAGTAAGAGTTCCACGTGTTGGAGAAGCTTACCGGACGCCGATGGCTTGGGTTGCCAAGTCCACCGTCGTAGGTCGTCACGGTGTCCTGATAGCCGACACGGTTGAGGTTGACGTCGTAAACCTGGTTGCTGACGATCTCGTGAGGAGCGCCCGCCATGTCGAAATGATATTCGACCTGCCGGCCCTGGTCATCCGTGATGGTCGCAAGCATGTTGGCGGCGCTGTTCAGATCGCCAGCGGAGCCCACGATTGTATAGCCTGTGCCGGTCAGATACCCGTATGTCCAGACGCCTCCTCCGGGCAGGGTCATGGTGAGGCGCTCTCCGGCAAGTCCATAGGTGTAGCTCATCGAGCCGGTCACCGGATCGGCAACGGACGAGACGCGATCGTTGGTCGCCTCGTAGTTGAGCGTGGTGACGCCCCGGTTTTCCGTGACGGTAGACGTTCGGCCGTTGGCGCCATAGGCGTAACTGATGGTTTCAGCGCTCGCGCTTCCTGTCGCGGGGAAGGCGGCGGAGTTGGGCTGGCCGAGCTACATTGGCCCGCATCCCTTACGCATCGTGATCCGTAGCCCACATGGGGTTGACGAGGCGGATTTCGGCCTCGAGTTCGATTCCGAATTTTCGCACATCGTCCATTGACGCCAAGATCAGGAATCGACGATACAAGTCTCCACTGTCATCCGCCTGTATGAAAAACGTCGCCGACACTTCGTCTCGCCTATGGTTTGCAATGATTGCGGCTTGAATCCACGAGGCGGAGATGAAGAGATTCGGCGTAACTTTCGCCCCGGTCCGCCACAAGTCAAGTGAGATCCTCTCACGTGAAAGTGCCTCGACCTCGCTGAACGCGCGAGCGAGCACCCAGAGGTCGTCGTGCTCCATCTGCCAGCCGGCGATAGAAAACTGGTCACTGTGCACGGCTCCTAGCGGAACTTCAGACGTCTCAACCAGGTACTCAGTACCATCTTGCATCGGGCAATCCGAAGGTAGCGGACAGATGGTAATCGATCTGCGCACGGAC
>JBBQVV010000294.1:0-9040 GCA_038211235.1 Chthonomonadales bacterium
TGGACCGGCGCGGGCGGCAGCTCTCTGATCTGTGGAGGCGCCTCCTGAGCGGCCCCGGTCGTGCCTGGAGGTGGGGCGAAGGCAGGCAAATGCGTCGTCCTGGTCGCGTCCGGTCTATCCGGGGCCAGGCCGTCGCCCGTCTGGTGCGGCCTCTGCTGCGCTCTAGGCTGTTCGCCTGGGGGCAGAACGGAGGCCCGGTTCGGATCACCGACCGGAAGGTCTACTCCGGAATCCGCCGTGGGCATCGATGGATGGGACGAGAGTTCCAGGGTCCGGGGAAGGTTGTCGGGACGTCGCTGCGCGCTCGTTCGCAACAGAATGAGGGCGAGAATCGTGGCGACAAGGAAGCAGGCGGAAATTATCGTCAAGCTGTTCAGCCAGCGCTTCGGCGATACTCCCATCAGCTCTGTTGTTCCGCCGCTCGCATAGGCTCCGGCCGCGATCGACGTCGTCAGCGGGCCGGACAGAGCGGTCTGGCGATCACGCTCTTGCTCGATCTTGCGCAGCTTTTCGGCATCCGGCCCTGCCGGCCGGAGATCCGTCGCCATCCGATACCACTGAATCGCGTCCTCGGTAGCGCCCTGATCGCGATGGATGTCGCCGAGGAGTGAGTGGGCGTCGGAATTCCCCGGATGGCTTCGCAGAACACGAACGCACATTTCGATTGCTTCGTTCCAGTTCCCTCGTATCCGGGCCAGATTGGCCTGTGCCAGCACGGGCTCGGCCGCCGGCAGATCGTTCTGTACGATAGGTTCCATATCGGTTACGCTCCCATTCCGGTGCTTCCGAATCCACCGCCGCTCCGCGCGGTTTCGTCGAGGCTCTCCGTTTCAGACCACTGCGCACGCGACACGGGTGCAACCACGAGCTGCGCGATCCTATCTCCTCGCCTTAGCGTTACCGGCGACTGACCAAGATTGATCAATAAAACGCCGACAACACCCCGGTAGTCCGAATCGATAGTCCCGGGCGCATTCACCATTGCGATCCCATGGCGAAGCGCCAACCCGCTGCGTGGGCGGACCTGTGCCTCATGACCCTCCGGTATCGCAATGCGAAGGCCGGTCGAGATTAAGCCGCGTTCACCCGGATTCAAGGTGATGCCTTCTTGCGCGGGCAGTGCCGCGTAGAGGTCCATTCCCGCGGCGCCGGGCGTTGCATAGGATGGCAGCGGAAGATCGGCGGCTTCCGGCTCACGTTGGACCACGATGACGACGTTCTGTTTGGATTGACGCATCGGACAGGGGTGTGTGTTCCAGGCAGTCGTGAATTGGTGATCCGGAGACTTAACGGCGGCTTACGCTTCCGCGCCGACCTCCGGCTGCTGCGCACTGGGCGCCGCAGGCTGGCGTATCGGAATTCGGAAATTAAAGGTCGACCCTTTTCCGCGACCTTCGCTCTCCGGCCACAATACGCCGTGATGGGCGGTAACCAGGTTGGTTGTGAGGAAAAGGCCGATCCCGGTCCCTCCAACGCCCTTGGCGTCCGGGTTGCCGGTACGGTTGAACTTTTCGCCGATCTTGGGAAGGTCCTCTTTGCTGATTCCCAGGCCGGAATCCTTTACCTGCATCAGTAACGATCCCGTTGGATACTCATCGCATGGCGGCTCGAGCCGGCCAATGATGCGGACCTCGCCGCCGTCCGGTGAGTACTTGATCGCGTTATTGATAATGTTGTGCAGGATGTTCTGCATCTTATCCGGGTCGGTCTCCACGAGAACGTGCTCCGGCTCGAAATCGACGACAAGTTGATGCTTCTCCGTTCGCCCGCGCTGCATTCCCACGACGCTCTCAGTGACCTTGCGGACATCTACGTCGGCCTCCCAGTTCATTTCGATGCCTGCCACGCCCATGTTCTCGATTCGAGAGACGTTGAGCAGGTCGTTAATGAGCCGGCCGAGTCGGTCGACGTTCTCCTCGATGATGTTGTAGAACTCGCGGCGGTCCTCGCGCGTGTACCACTCCTCGTTCTCGTCCTGTAGGAGCGTGCTGACGAACCCCTTCATCGGCGTGAGCGGTGTACGAAGTTCATGGGATACAATCGAAACGAACTCGGTCTTCATCCGCTCGACGTTGCGAATATCCGTAATGTCATAGAAAATGAACACGGTGCCGATGATGGTATCGTCATCTCCGCGGACGACGGCAGAGTGGATCTGGTAGATGAACTCCTGTTCATCGTCGATGATCGTAATCTCATCCGGCGCGTGTGCCTCCTCCGTCTCTGGATCGTCTTGTGTCTGACCTGCCTCCGCAATGCGTTTCTTGAAGATGTCCTGGCACTTGTCATGTCGAATGACCTGCTCCAGAGACTTTCCGATCGGCTCTTCGCCCGGAAGAATTTCGAACATCGCGCGCGCTTGCGCGTTCATCTGTCCGATCCGCCCTCGCTGATTGACAAGTACCAGGCCCGCCGTCAGGCTCTCCAGGGTGTGCACGAGCTTCTGCTTCTCTTCGTACATCTCCTGGAATATCTGCGCGTTGGCGATGACGGCCGCGGCGTTTCGTGATAAACGCTCCAGCAGCCTCACATCCTCCTCGATGAACTCGCCGCCATAGCGCTTGTTAAAACAGTGAAGGACTCCGATGGTCATCCGGTCGACGACGTGGTTCTGGTCGTCGCGCTTTTCAATCTGAAGTGGAACGGTTACACCGTTCCGCACGCGCAGGTCTTTGAGCAGTTGGCCGGTTACACAGGGATCGAGCTCGGGATCTTGAAAGATGGCCGCCTGGCCCCTGGCGTAGACGTCGCCGGACAGGCTGTTATCCGTTGGAACACGGAACTTCTGAACCTCCTCCTCGTTCATTCCCCAGGCCGGGGAGCGAGCGACCAGGTCGCCGGTTTCACGATCGCGCACCATGATGACGCACTTTTCCGCCTGAACGATCATGGCAGTGCGCTGTACAAGCCTTCGGAGGGTCTCTTCGAACTCGGTAATAGGGACGTTGATCTCGTCTCCCGCGGCAACCACCCGGGAGCGTTCCAGCTCCGAAACCTTCTGTTTTACCGCCGCGAGATCCCTTTGCAGCTCTTCGTTCTGGTGCTTCGCCGCCGCAAGATCCTTTTGCAGCTGATCGTTGTGACGTCTTAGCGCTTCGTTATCTTCCATCGTCCTCGTCGCCAATTGCCGGTATCCTTCCTTAGCTTCCCGGTCCGTCGCCGCGTGCATCGCTGACGCCGTATACCGGGACTGCTCATTATAACATACGCCCGCAACAGCGTCAACGCGCGACCGGATGAGCAGAACGGCAAGCGAGGTCGCTTACGGGATCGAGATCGCTTGACGCCGCGACGATGGAACGCCCATAATGTACTCCACCAAGCGGGAACGCCGGCTCGTGTCGGCATGGTTATAAATGATCGGGGAGACAGCGATGGAGACACGACGGATCGGATCACTTCAAGTATCGGTTGTCGGGTTGGGCTGCAACAACTTTGGCGGACGGCTGGATGAGTCGGCCACGTCGCGAGTCGTCAATGCGGCTCTGGATGCGGGCATCAACTTCTTCGACACGGCCGACATCTACGGCGGAACCAGGAGCGAAGAGTATCTGGGCCGCGCTCTGGGAAATCGCCGCGGAGGCGTGCTTGTCGCCACCAAGTTCGGCATAAAACTCGATGACGAGCACCCCGGCGGCGCGCAGCCGGACTACATTCTCCAGGCGGTCGAGGACAGCCTTCGGCGCCTTGGAACCGACCATATCGACCTCTATCAGCTCCACAGCCCCGATCCTAACGCGCCGATCGGGGATACGCTCGCAGCGCTGGACGGGCTCGTTCGGGCAGGCAAAGTTCGGGAAATCGGATGTTCCAACTTTTCGGTGGAGCAGCTCCGAGACGCGCAGGCGGCGGCAATTGGCGCGCGGTTCGTAAGCGTCCAGAACCACTATAGTCTGCTGCATCGAGACGCGGAGGCGGATGTCCTGCCCGAGTGCGAGCGCCAGGAGCTAGCCTTCCTGCCCTACTTTCCGCTTGCCAACGGCCTGCTGACCGGCAAGTACCGAAAGGGACAGCCGCCTCCCGATGGCAGCCGAATCTCCGGCAGCAGCCACTTCGCGGAGTGGCTCTCCGAGCAGAATCTCGACCGCGTCGAAGCGCTCATCCAGTTTGCAGAGGCCCGCGGCCACACGATTCTCGAGCTCGCCGTTTCCTGGCTCCTGACGCGCCCTGTCGTCGCCTCCGTCATCGCGGGCGCGACCAGACCGGATCAGATCGAAGCGAATGCGCGTTCGGCCGGATGGCGCCTAACCAGCGAGGAGGTGGCCGAGATCGAACGCATCTCGCCTGCGGCCGCCGCTAAGAATGGTTAGACTGCACGAAGCGGGGGCTGCGCATCGAGCTACCATGGATAGCCGCTCCGATCGACCACTGCGGAGGCGACGCTACGCCTCAGCCCGATCGTATCTCGCCCTGGAACGGGTTCGTCCGGCGGATCGAGCGCCGGGCCGCTGCCGCCGACGGCGCTCAGGATAGTTCGGCTCCACGCGCAAGCCAGAACCTGCGCGTCGCGCGCATAGGCCAGACCTGCGTGTGACAGGGACTCGGCGCCTTCCGTCTGACGGCATCGCAGCCAGACGCTTTCCGCGGCGTAGCATGCGACGATCATGTCGGCCACGAAACCGACGAGATCCTGATTCTCTGGCTGGCCCTCTGCAAGCAGGGCTCGACACAGTGCGATCGTGACCTGCGTCGCCCCACGTATGCGCACCTGGCAGCGCTCCATATCCGCAAGAGCCAACACTTCGGCGGTCTCGTCCACCTCCGGATGCGCGGATGCGTTGGTATTGACGCTGGCCTGCCGCGCGTTTTCGGGCAGGATCACGCGACCGGAGTCAATGCGCCGCAGGATTTGATCGACAATCGTGATCCGATTGATCTCATTTGTCCCTTCGAATATCCGGAAAACTCTTGAGTCCCGGTAGGCCTGAGCAATCGGAAACTCCTCGCTGAAGCCGTATCCTCCGTGGATCTGCAGCGCTTCGTCCACCACGAAGTCGAGTGTCTCCGTCCCGAATACCTTGAGGATAGCGCACTCGACCGCGTACTCTTCCGCCGCCGAACGGTACTGTTCCGCGCTGGCCGGTCCGTCCGCGGAGATCGCGCCGAACCTGGCATCGAGATAACCGGCGGTCCGATAGAGCATGCTCTCCAACACCAGCATTCGGATCGCCATCTCGGCGAGCTTCTGCCGGATGAGTCCGAACTCCGCGATCGGCCTGCTGAACTGCCGTCGCTCCAGCGCGTACTGCGTCGCAGCCCGCAGATTCTCCTTGCACATGCCAAGCGCAGTCGCCGCAATGGCGAATCTTCCTAGATTGAGCGCGGCCAGCGCGGGCAGTCGCCCGTTGCCTATCTCGCCAAGCAGGTTCTCCGATGGAACCGTTGCGCCCTCAAGCAGAATGCGCGTGGTGGACGACCCGCGCAGACCGAGCTTGTGCTCCTCGCGGCTAGCCGAGAGTCCCGCCGTTTCGCGCTCAACTAGAAATGCGGTAAGGCCCGTGCCCTCCAGGGTTCCAAAGCAGGTGATGAGATCGGCGAACCCGCCGTTAGTAATCCACACTTTGGCGCCGTTTAGGGTGTAGTCGCCGGTTTCCTCCGTCCGTACCGCTTTCGTCTGAGCGCTAAGCGCATCGGATCCCGAGTTCGCCTCGGTCAGCGCGAAGGCGCCGATCCACTCCCCGGACGCCAGCCGCGGCAGGTATCGCCGCTTCTGATCGCCCGTACCGAAAAAGAGCAGCGGAAGCGTCGCAACGCCGGAATGGACGCCGGCCGAGATCGCGAAGGAAGGATGGATCGCCGCGGCCTCTGTCAGCAGCGCGATCTGCGATTTCGGCAGATCCAGCCCGCCGAACTTCTCCGGTACCGCCGTGCCGAGGATTCCCAGCTCTCCGGCCTTCCTCAGAACGCCGCGCATCAGGCCTGTTTCGTGCGCTTCGAGTCTGGCATTGGCGGGAACGACTTCCCTGCGTACAAAATCCTCGACCGCTCTCGCAAGAAGCCGCGCCTCGACAGGGAACTGGTCCGGAGTAAAGATTCGCGCCGGGGCTGAGCACGCTCCGCGCTCCATCAGAAACGCGCCGCCAGTTGGTGGATCGATATCCGGCATGATTCATGTCCTCCGGAGCACTCAAGAACAGTCCATTCTTTGGCGAGGTTTCCGCGTGTGATCTCATTTTCCTCCAGGCGCAGGAGCGGTTGAACGACACGAACTCGCCCGGACTCTCGTGTTGTTCGGTCGAGGGGAGGTTCCGCCGGTTGCGGCTTGGGGCGCCGGCTCTGAACTGTTGCTGGGAATGGCGACCATCTGCGAGTCTGACAACTAAGCGGATGCTCCAAGTCAATTCGTATTACTGCGCCCGACAGAATGAATTCTTTCGCTGCATGGCCTGCCGCCGAGTATCCTTTGGACACAAACTGCCAACATACTGACGGCTGGTACTTAGCCACATCGCTCCTTCAAGGCACAAGAACAATCTTGCCAAACGAGTCGCCTTCGAGAACCGCATGATGTGCCCGCGGGGCCTGCCCGAGCGGTATCTCTTCCTGAATGATGGGCCGCAGTGTACCCGCTTCCAATGCCGCGCCAATCGAGGCGTGCATTTGCAGCAGCTCATCCGGAGTGGCGAGCGCAAGGGTCATTCCCCGAATGTCGATCTCGTTTGACATCGTCATACGCGGATCGATCTCCACAGGTCCCCGGCTGCCGATTACCACCACGCGTCCCTTCTTCGCCAGGATGCGCAGGTCCTTGCCCAGGTTCTGGTTTGCCAGCATCTCCAGAATGAGATGGACGCCCTGTCCGCCTGTCAGGTCCTTGAGCATCGTGGGGTTGTCCGAGATATTGTGGTCAAAGACATGGTGAGCGCCTTGCTCCTGTGCGAGCAGCCGTCCCCGGTCACTGCCGGCCGTCGCAATCACCGTGAGGCCCGCCGCCCGCGCGAATTGAACCGCTGAGATCCCGACGGCTCCGCTTGCTCCATGGATGAGCACCGTCTCCCCGGGCGTCGCATGCCCGCGATGGAACAGCGCCCGCCAGGCCGCCCCGACCGGCGTTCCAATGGCGGCGCCTTGCGAAAACGAGATCTTGTCCGGCAGGAGGTAGACCTGCGACCTCTCGCATACGGCAAGCTCTGCATAGGTACCAGTGAGCGAGCCATATACATAGACGCGCGCGCCAACCGGGACCCCGGTCACGCCCTCACCGACCGCTTCAACGACGCCTGCGGCATCATTGCCCGGCGTATATGGACGTGAGGGAAGAACGGGGTACTTTCCCGATCGAATGTAGGTCTCGACCGGATTGACGCCGATTGCGTGGACACGTACCAGGATTTGTCCCGCACCGGGCTTTGGATCGGGCACCTCTACAATCGTGAGAACGTCAGGATCTCCGAATGCCTGAACCTGTATCGCTTTCATCTGCTCTCCTCGATCGCGCCCCTGGAAACGGTTACGAATCCAGTATCATTGCTGTGCCAGCCAAAGCAGTATTCAGTCCTCGTCCCAGGACTGCCGCAAAGTTTACCACTTCAACTGTGCCCCTTTGCCCTCGCTCTCACCATTCGTCATATGCCGTTTATGCAGCCGCCTCTCGGCAGGCGTCGGCGCATCGCGGTATCTGTTCCACGCCGCCGGAGGAAGGCGACGGCGCGGACGAATGACGGCCAGAGCATATGCGCAATGAGGCGGATCGAGTGGAGCATTCGTTGTCAAGCAGTCCAGAAGCCTACACCAAACACACCGCGCGCTGAGCGAAGTACCGGCGGTCCGTCGGGTTGGCCTCGTCTCCCCGGCACCAGAACGCTATGAGGCGCCTCATCCCGTCCGACGTCTGCGCCACGAAATCGGCGCGGACCTCCAGGCCTTCCGACAGGACGACATCGTGCTGGGTAAACACGAACGGCGCCGTCTCCAGCCAGTGGACGAACATCGCCTCGTCGATTTCACAGCGCTCGCCGTGCTCGAGAGCCGCAGCGAACGCCCTGTAGTCGTGTTGAAACGTGAATATCGTTTGGGATGACAGTACGGCGTTCATGGGGCGGCTCTCCTTCTGCAGGCGGTTTAATGTAGAAACATGTCTGCATTATAGAGAGACGCCCCGTCATTTGTCAACCTGTGCCGCACTCAACCAGCATAACTACGTGCACAACCAGCCCCATTCTCCGCTACAGGGCGTATGCCCGAACGTACTGAACCGACATCCAGTTCGAACTCTGTGTCTGGCCATTTACCTGGCTGTGCCAGCCTGCGGTCTTGGAGGAGGCCATGCCGTTGTTCAGGATGAGGAAATAGAGGCCGCTCGGAACGCTGCTGGTATAGTGGACCATCAGCTTGCCGTCAAAGTAGGTGTTGACGTACTGGCCCTGTTTGTATGCGATGCCATATTTGTGGAATCCGGACGACAGGCTCACACCGGAGTCGATCAGGTGCTGCTCGTTGGTCCCATCCGCGTGCCACAGGTTGCAGGCGAAGACTCGGTCCGGATCTGTCGAACCCAGGACAAAGCCGCCTTCGTGTAGATCGATCTCTGGGCCGCTGGAGCCGGGCGCGGCAAGGAACCAGATCGCGGGCCAGCAACCGTTAGACGTCCAGGGCATCTGAGCGTATATCTCGACATACTTGTCGGCGAACGTGAAGCCGGGGTTGTTGACGTAGTTCGTATCGGGGCACGAGCAGATTACGGATCCGGTCCACGTGAAGCCCGTCGCGCCGGAACCTATCTGGTTCTGCAGGCCGAGATACGGGTCGGCGGTGTGCACGAACGACGGAAGGTCATAGTCCAGATAGAGTCCGCTCGGACGGTCGACGGCGGAGCTTGGGACTCCTTGATTGTTCTGCATATTCCACGGCCATCCGCCGGAGGCGCCTCCCGCCGTGATGAATGCATTCCAGACCGTCGAGTCCAGGGTGCTGCCGGCGAAGGTGGCCTGCCAGGTCTGGGCGCCCGCAACGGTCAGCCCCAACGTCGGCGCAAGCTGGTGCCAGATCCCGTCGGTCGTCTCGTAGCTCGCAAATACCGTCCATGGTCCCGTGGGGTCCG
>JBBQVV010000295.1:0-9030 GCA_038211235.1 Chthonomonadales bacterium
CTAATGAAGGTTTCGAAGCCGCGTGTTCGGCGCTGCACCGCACGACGCTTCAGGACAACCCACGCGTCGAAGCGATCGTTCGCGAGATCGTGGCCGACGTGCGCGCTCGCGGCGACGCCGCGCTGCTGGAGCTGTCACGGCGGTTCGATTGCCCGAACCTGGATCTACTCGAAGTACCGGCCGAGGAGTGGCGCGCCGCGGAGGCAAATCTGACGGAGGAAGAGCGCTCAGCCGTCATGGAGTCCGCGGCAAACATCACGTCGTTTCACGAGAAGCAGCGACGCAACAGCTGGCTCGACGTGCAGCCTGATAGGATAACGGGCCAGACGGTACGGCCGTTGGAGCGGGTAGGAGTGTATGTTCCAGGGGGCACGGCGATCTACCCCAGTACGGTCTTGATGACGGCGATACCTGCGAGAGTCGCAGGCGTCTCGGAAATCATCCTCTGTACGCCTGCCCAGAGCGACGGAAAGGTTTCACCACTAGTATTGTTTGCAGCCCGAATTGCGGGCGTAAACAGAATTTTTTCGATCGGCGGTTCGCAGGCGATCGCCGCCATGGCATTCGGCACTCAGACGGTGCCTGCCGTCGACAAGGTCGTAGGGCCAGGGAACGTATACGTCAACGTTGCCAAGAAGCTCCTCTGGGGCGTCGTCGATATCGACATGCTGGCAGGACCGAGCGAAGTATGCGTCGTTGCCGACGAAGGCGCAAACGCAGCCTATGCCGCGATGGATATGCTGACGCAGGCTGAGCACGATGCCGAGTCGGCTGCTTTCCTGATCACTCCGTCGGATCGCGTGGCGCGAGATGTACAGAGCGAGATCGAGCGCCAGGTTGCGGCTCTTCCACGCCGCGATATTCTCAAGGAGTCGTTGGAGCGAAATGGCGCGGTTCTCATCACCGAATCGCTGCTCCAGGCTTACGAGCTCGCGAACGTCTGCGCGCCGGAGCATCTTGCCTTGATGGTGCGTGACCCGTTCGGCGCGCTCGGCCACATTCGCAACGCGGGTGCTATCCTGATGGGCGACTATACGCCTCAGACCCTTGGCGACTACCTCGCGGGACCGAGTCACACGCTGCCTACAAGCGGAACCGCGCGGTTCGCGTCGCCGCTGCATGTCGAAACGTTCTTGAAGAAAAGCAGCTTCATCTATTATACGTCCAAGGCGCTGGATGAGGTGGCCGGCTCACTGATGGGCTTTGCCTGCGCCGAAGGCTTCGACGCACATGCGAGAGCGGTTGCGGTGCGCCGGAAGGAGATCGCATAACTCCATGACGCCGGCCCGAATTGCCAAAGTCGAACGGAAGACGAACGAGACAGAGGTCCGGCTCACTCTCGATCTGGACGGCCATGGCGATGGCCGGTGCGCAACCGGGGTCGGCTTTTTCGATCACATGCTGACTCAAATCGCACGCCATGCCCTGATCGACCTCACCGTGGAGGCGCAAGGCGACCTAGACATCGATGACCATCATACCGTGGAGGATGTCGGCATCGCTTTGGGCAAGGCATTCACCGATGCGCTCGGCGATCGGGCAGGCATCTCCAGAGTCGGCAACTGTGCGGCGCCGATGGACGAGGCGCTTGTATTCTGTGCAATCGACATTAGCGGACGCGGGTACCTATCCTGCAGCATCGAGACCCCCACTCCGATTTTGGGCGACTTCACGACCGAGCTCGTACCGGAGTTCTTTCGCGCCGTCGCCGTCAACGCGGGATGGACCGTCCATCTAAAGCAGTGGGAGGGCGTAAACTCACACCATATTGTCGAGGCGGCGTTCAAGGCCTTTGCACGAGCCACCGCACAGGCTGTTTCCCTCGATCCACGTGTCAAAGGAGTTCCGTCAACAAAAGGAATTCTATAGAGCGCTCTTCCAAGGTGAACTCGAAATCAACACCAGGAGAGAGCCGTAATGAAGATCGAAACCATTGATATGGCGCCGCCTCCCCCGGAGCCTCAAGCTCCGATGATTGCCGAACGCGGACTCGTGGGCCGAGCCGTGATCGTAGCCGTGCTAGCGGTGTTTATGATGGCAGCGTTGCGATGGGCAGTGGACGTGACAAACGCAAATGCGAAACAGCTGTCGACCAACCTGAGCAGCCTGCAAGGCCGGATCGAGCAGCACGAATCGCCTTCGGCTCGAGCGTCGCAGAACCTACCGTCTCGACCAACGCGCTCTAACGACGGGCCAACCCTTGAGGCGGTCGATGATCACAACTAACGTGCGGACTTGAAAGAGCCTCTGATGATCGCCATTGTGGACTATGGAATGGCCAATCTCCGCAGCGTCGAGAAGGCGCTCGCTTGCGTCGGCGGGTCGCCGATCATAACTGGCGATCCTGACCTCATTGCCCGAGCTGACCGAGTCGTTCTTCCCGGAGTCGGAGCGTTCCGTGCCTGCATGTCCAACCTTAATGGACGCGGCTTGAACGAGGCGGTTGTTACCGCGGTTACAAGCGGAAAACCGTTTCTAGGCATCTGTGTGGGCATGCAGATGCTATTCGATTCCAGCAGCGAAATGGGCGTTACGCCCGGGCTCGGACTCCTTCCCGGACGCGTCGTCAGGTTCTTCGAGGAGAGCGCCCCAGCGAACACCTCGGAGCTGAAAGTCCCTCACATCGGCTGGAACGTGCTAAATGTCAAGCGTGATTCGCACCTGCTTCATGGCGTTGAAGCCGGGTCCCGGGTCTATTTCGTCCACTCCTACTATCCGATCCCTGCAGAGCGATCGATCGTATCCGCCACGAGCGACCACGGCGTCGAGTTCTGCTGCGCCGCGGAAAGCAACAACGTGGCGGCCACACAGTTTCACCCCGAGAAGAGTGGCGCGGTCGGACTCCAGATCCTGCGAAACTTCCTCAGTTGGCAGCCCGTAATGTAGTTTCAGGTTCACGAGAGGCGTCGAATGATTCTCTTTCCCGCGATCGACATCAAAGGGGGCAAGTGCGTCCGCCTGAGCCAGGGAGATTTCGCTCAGGTTACGACCTATTCGGACGATCCCGTCAAAGTGGCGAAACGCTGGAAGGCCGAGGGCGCCCAGTGGCTGCATATTGTGGATCTAGACGGTGCCCGAATGGGCATGCCTAACACGGCTAACCTCGAAGTCGTCCGCCAGATTGTACGACAGGTGGGACTTCCGATCCAGTTCGGCGGCGGGGCACGGGACGCGGCGATCGTGGAGCGCCTGCTCAATATCGGCGTCACTCGCGTCGTCGTCGGCACGGCGTTGGCGCGAGATCCGGCGCTGGCGGAAGGTCTGTTCACGGCATATGGCGAAAAGGTGGTTGTCGGCGTGGACGCGAAAGAGGGATTTGTCGCGATCCAGGGCTGGCTTGAGGCGCTCGGCGAGCAGGCAACTGCTTTTGTCGCAAGGATGGCCAAACTCGGGGCGAAGCGCTTCATTTTCACGGACATTGCACGCGACGGCATGCTTCAGGGCGTCAATCTGATCTCGCTTGCGCAGGTGGCAGGCTCAGTTCCCGAGCTGCCCGTGATCGCGTCCGGTGGCGTCGCCGGCCTCAACGACTTCGACGCACTGATGTCTATGGTCAAACACACGGTGCCGAACATAGAGGGCGTCATCGTCGGGAGGGCGCTTTACGCGAACAAGGTCGCGCTTCCGGCGGCGTTGGCGCGGTTAAGTTGAGGAGGGTTTGAATGGATCCAAGCTTGGTAGGCCCTTTTATCGGACTGGTTTCCGTTATATGCGCCTTTGGTGTACCCATGATTGCGATATGGACGAGTCATCAGCGCAAGATGCTGGAAATGAAGCTGCAGCTTCGCGACCACACCGAGACGGGAGTTAACGCCGAACTGGAGGCGCTCCGGCAGGAAGTGCGCTCGCTGCGGGATACGAGCATGCAGTACGATCTGAGCTTCGATGCCGCACTTCAGCGCATGGAACAGCGCGTCGAACGGATGGAGCGAGTCCGCCAGCCGATCGAGAACGTCGAGAAGGTGCAGCTATCAAATAACCGATAAGCGTATCACCCGAGGTGAAGGCGTCTGTCGCCGATTCCGTTTCGTTTGGCTCAGCAGCTGAGGATCGCGGCGACGGTGCGGGATACAGCGAGCATAGTCTCCCGGTACGGGGTTCGTTTTGGCCCCGCCCCGCGAGCACGGTCGATTCGCAAGGAGAACATCGATCATATGGCAGAATTACTTGCAATAATTGGCGTCTTCGGAATACCGCTGTCCGCAATCTGGACGCATCACCGGCGCAAGGTTCTAGAGATGCAGCTCCAGCTCCGGAATCAGGGCGATGGCAGCGTACGCACCGATCTCGAGGCCATGCGCCACGAGCTGCGGTCGCTGCGCGACACAAGTACCCAATACGACCTGAGTTTCGACGCGGCGCTCCAACGGATGGAGCACAGGGTGCAGCAGGTTGAACGTCGTGTTAGCGCCATCCAACCCGAGGAGGTTCTACGGGCGGGCAACGGGCGATAGCAAGGGGCACGCCATGAACGTCTGGGAGATTCTGCTCCTCATGCTGGTCGGCGCACCGCTCGTCGGCGTCTCGTCGATCATCCCACTGCTCATCTGGACTCACCCTCGGCGCAAGATGGAGGAGCTGCGCTTGCAGGGACGACGTCTCATCGCCGAGGACATCCGCACGGAGTTCGCGTCCATTCGCGCGGAGGTCCGGGACCTTCGTGATACCGCGATGCAATATGATATTAGCTTCGATACGGCCCTGCAGCAGATGGAGCGCCGGGTGAACAAGATCGAAAGGTTCGGCTACCTCGAATCGGAGACGACCACGCACCAGCACTTTCCCCTGGGCGAACGCTAGCCTCCATGCACCTGATTAGTCCACTTGCTCTTTTCTGGGCGCTTCCGATCTGCGGCGTCATTGTCGTCATGTACATCCTCAAGCTGCGGCGCAAGGATGTCATCGTATCATCGACCTATCTCTGGCGTCAGGTGATCCGCGACGTACAGGCAAATGCTCCTTTCCAGAAGTTGCGGAAGAACCTACTCCTGCTGTTACAGCTCATTGCCGCTGCCCTGATCATCTTCGCCCTGGCCCGTCCATTCCTTCGTTTCCTTGCAAATGGCGGTCGCAATATCGTTCTCATCGTGGACACGTCCGCATCCATGGGCGCAACCGACATCGCTCCGTCCCGGCTGGACGAGGCAAAGCGCAAGGCGCACGACCAGGTGCGACAGCGACGGCCCGGCGACCTGATGATGGTTCTGTCCGCCTCGTCCCGCCCGCGGGCGGCGACCGGCTTCACGCCAGAGGCTGCCGAGCTGGACAGGGCGATCGACTCCCTGCAGGCGCGCGACACACCGACGAACATGCGTGACGCCCTGAACCTCGCGGCCGACCTGGTAGCGTCGCGCAATAACAGCGACAACGGAGTAATCGACCTGATTTCCGACGGCGGCTTCGAATCTCAGGCAGGCAGTGCGTCTCCTGACGGAAGTCTGCAGTACACCCTCGCCAACCTCAACCTTGGCAAGACACACGTCAATTTCCTATCGATCGGTAAGCGGCAGGACAACGTCGGCATAATCGCAGTAGATTTCCGGCGAAATCTCGGGTCGGAAAAGACCGTGCAGCTGCTCGTCGTAACTCACAACTACTCCCGGCAGGCACGCAAATTCAACGAGGAGATCTACGCAGACGACAATCTGGTGGAGGCCCACGAGATCGATCTGCCGGCAAATGGGGAAGACACGCAGCCCTATGATCTGCCTGAGCCGGACCACGCCGTGAAGATGCGCGTTAAGCTCGACGTACACGACGATATGGCGAGCGACAACCAGGCTGCGCTCGTCCTGAAGCCGCGTAAGAGTCTCAAGGCGCTGCTGGTAGGGCACGAGAATCTCTTCCTGGAGAATGCGCTGAAGGTCGATCCCTCGGTGGAGCTGTCCAAAACATCGCAGTTCACGACCGGCAAAGGCTTCGACGTCGTAATCTTCTACGATTCCGCGCCGAGCAAGCTGCCCGAAGGCAACTACCTGTTCCTACACTGCGTGAGCGACCAGGCGCCTGTCCGGGTAGATGGAAGCATGGAAAACGTGCAGCCGGCCGATTGGGAGCGAGACCACCCGGTGATGCGGTATCTAGATATAGGGAACGAACGGTTCGGCAGCGCGCTCAAGGCTGTTCCTCTCGGCTGGGGTAAGGAGCTGTGCGTGGCGGAGTCGGGGTCGCTCGTCGTTGCGGGCGAAAAGAATAAGATGCGGGCGGTATTCGTTGGTTTCGCACTGAACGAATCGATGTTTCCGCTGCGGGTCGCCTTCCCGATCTTTATCGCGAACAGCGTACGCTGGCTGGGCACGGGCAGCGACGATAGCGAGATCGGCCAGGTGCGGACGGGAGAGGCGATCACGATCCCCGCGCCGCCGGGCGCTCAGCGTCTGACGATCACCCGTCCCGATGGTACGAAGCGAGAGATAACGGTCAATGAGCAGGGCGGCGCCATCTTCGATGAAGTAGACGAGACCGGTCTGTACCAGGCGGAGGGCCGCGGCTTCTCGTATCCCTTCGCCGCGAACCTGGCGAGCGCCAGCGAATCCGATACGACTCCGCACGATAAGCTCACCATCAGCGATAATCCGACAGCAGCGACGGGCCGCAAAGTCGCCGACACCCGGGAGCTTCTGCCGGCACTCATCCTGCTGGCGCTCGGCATCCTCGCGTACGAATGGTGGGCCTTCCACCGGCGGATCTACGTTAACTGAGCAATTTAGCGTCTGGTCGGTCGCTATGACGGATACCGGCCAATCGGTTCAGGAGGATCGAGAATGCAACGTTCGCAGATGCAAAGCCATGATGTCGCTCAACGTGGACAAGCTCTCTATGAACCAGACATTCGCGTCAAAGGTGAGACGGCCTACGCGTGGGACCGAACGGCGTGTTCCCGAACGACAGCCTGCCTGAGTACGTGATCGCCGAGCCCGATTCCGCCTGAACTCCACCGGTCTTTAGCGTACGTACCACGCCGACCCGGGAAACGATAACGACCGCAGGAGCAACGCAGGAGTTTACCAGAAATCCGTTGAGGCTAAATGTCTACGGCTCCAATCGCCGCCTCCTTCTCGCCAACTACGTGATCGACTTCTCTTCGCCGACGCCTTATATTCCATTTAGTATGGCCCCGGGCGAGCATATCTACGGCTTTGGTGACAAGCGCGGTCCGCAAGATAAGCATGGTCAACTTCTCGACATGTGGAATCGCGGCGCCCGCTTCACCGATTCCGGACGTGCAATCAAGGCTGTCGCGCGGGCGGACACAGCTCGCCGACACAATTGAGTGGAGCAACACCCCCTACGGCATTTTCGCCTCTGCGTTTTCTCTCTCCAGGTTCTCCAATACCCGAACTCTAGCCGCGTTTATTCGTGAACCGGCTCGGCGGGAGACAAGCGCCCACCCTACTGATGGCCAATCAATCGCTTCGCGAATATTCCGGGCTCGCACTTCCGTCGATGACTTCGTATGAAGTCGGCTCGTTTTTGGGCCGATCCACACGCCGCACTTCCAACGCCATCGCCGGCATCGGGCTCAGCACTTAAACCTGACGGTCAGGTTCACCGTGGAAGGCGACTGCGGCGTGATAGAGGGAAAGACGCGGTCTTGGCGAATATGTTGGAGGGCTCCTATCAGGATGCAACCACTATAATCGGCAGGCTGAACAGGTGGACTATCAATGGGTCAGAGCGCGGATACGGCGACCACTCCCGGTGGATCCAGCAGGCATTTCGCATGCGGGGAGATGGATGGCACGGTACTGTTTGTAGGCGACGACGCCGACATGCGGGTCAACGTAACACAGCTATTGAGCCCTCGCTACGAGGTACGGACTGCGTCGAGCGCGACCGAGGCGCTGAATGTAATAAAGGAGACGCGGCCGGATCTTGTTCTGACGGACCTGATGTTGCAGGAGCCAGAGGATTTTGGGCTGCTGCGCGACATACGTTCCGACCCCGAATTGGAGACGCTCTCTGTCATCGTGCTTTCCGCGAGCAGTGATAAGGAGGCGCGTGCGGAAGGTTTCGAGCGCGGAGCCGACGATTTGCTTGTCAAACCGTTCTCGGCGCGAGAGCTCGTGGCAACAGTATCGGCGCACGTTGCGGTTGCACGCAGGCACTCTGAGCGGACGCAACGGCATCAGAGAGAGCGCGTTGCATCACTCCTCAACAATGCCCCCATCGGCATTTTCACTGTCGATGCAGACCGCCGTATTACGGATGTGAACCTGGTCGCGATGCGGTCATTCGAGAAAGTACGGGGTGGTGTGGTCGGGCGCGACTTCGACAAGATCATCCACGTCCTGTGGGAGAATGAGTACGCGGATGAGATCGTGCGAGTCTTCCGGCACACGTTAGAGACCGGAGAGCCCCATGCCGCACCGGTGCGTGCCGAGCTCCGTATCGATCACGGCGTAGCGGAGTATTACGAGTGGCGGCTTGACCGCATCGTGCAGCCGGATGGGCGCTTCGGCGTTGTCTGCTATTTCCGCGAGATCTCCGCTCAGGTGCTTGCCCGGGCCGCGATCGCCGAGTCTGAGGACCAGCGCCGGCGCGCCGCGGAGGGGCTGCGCGCAATTGCGGCCCGGGCGCGGTGCCTCCTCTGGTACGGGGAGGTGGAGGACCGTGGGGATCGCGGCCTCGCATGGACCGTGCGAGTTGCGGACGAGGAAGCGGCAAGGCGCTTCCTGCCAATTGACCTACCTCCAGGCCACACATTTGGGCGTGCGCTAGCCGAGGCCCGACTGCCAGAGGACCGAGCTCGATTGGCGTGGGGCGACGCGGAGACGCGTGCCGGGCGTAGCTACCGGCAGGAGTATCGCGTTCGCGACACGGACGGGAACATCCGGTGGTTGGCGGAGGACGTTCAGATCGAGACGATCGCTCCGAATCGGTGGTACGCGGTCGGCATTACGCTCGACGTCACCGAGGGTAAGTGGGCTGACGTGGAGCGAGAAAAGCACCTCGAGGAGATCGAGACGCTCAACCACCGTTTGCGGCGGGCGATGCAAGAGACGCACCACCGGGTCAAGAACAATCTGC
>JBBQVV010000296.1:0-9016 GCA_038211235.1 Chthonomonadales bacterium
CATCCGGGACGGCGCTCTGCTGTAACCGGGAGCCTAAATCCTGAACGAATTCGTCCTGGGCTTTACCGGGCTGAGAGAGCGCGAATGCCGCACTCTTGAGAGCGATCACACATCCGATGACCAGAACCAGGAGCACGATCCAGATACTGATCTGCCAGATACGGGTTTTGCGCCTTACGACGTCCAGCTTGTTAATTTGGTCTTGCAGAACTGCTGATGCCATCTGTTCGTCCCCTCCTACCACGAACGCTGTCGCCCAAAAAGGCTTGCGCTGACCTATTGCACGTTATGTTATTGGGACGAAAGGCGGCTCAAGCCGCCTTTCGTCCTCTCAGGTATCCACCCCAACCGCCCAGCCGCATCAGCTGAGGCGGAACAGCCATGGCCCCGCCCGAGACTGCAACGTAACGGGTCGTGGCTACGCTCTTCAACTGATGCGCCGATGAGATGACGGTTCGATCGTCACAGATGTTCCGACTATACGAGATAGGAACTGGTGCGGTATAACCTATCAGTAGTTTTCTGTAGGCATTCGAAATCAGCACCGCCCAGGTTGGAAAGTAACCGACCAAAGGACGATTGGAGAAACCATGAATGACGTAGTCAGCCAGACTAAATCGCAGTTTATCCGTGTCAAGGATCGAATGGTCCTCCTTCTGGCAAAAACCCCCGACGACCGAATCAATTGGTCGCCCTCCGCAACATCGCGTACGCCACTGCAGCAGGTGGCTCACTCGGCGATGGCGATATCCGGAATCCATGGTATGCTCCTCGGCAGGCCTTTCCCGTTCGAGAACATCGCCGATATGGATACTTCGCTGCGGGCGGACGAGAAGAAGCTTACCACACGCGACGACGTGCTTAGCCTGCTGGAAAAGAACGGAAACGAATATCTCGCATGGCTGGACACGCTCACCGCGGAGCAGCTTGCCGGGACGATTCAGTCTCCGTTCGGGCCGATGCCCATGGCCGGCGCGCTCGGCTTCGCTACAGACCATACGCGCGGGCACACCGCTCAGATTGAGTATATCCAGACGGTCTATGGCGATCTGGACTGGTACATGCAGCCTTGATTTGTCGCGGAGCGCCATGCGGGCGCTCAGCATTGAGTTGTCGTCAAGCCGGCGGGCTTACATCCTCTGAACGACCTGCGCCATCTCCTCCATCGGAAAGGCGCGCAGCGTCTCGCTATGGACATTCCCGGCCCCGGCAATGTTTAGTAATCCCGCCAGCATGGCATTCTCATCCGGGGCGTCCAGTACGGTGACCATGTCGTACTGGCCCTGGGTCCAGTAGACTCCGTGAACCTTAAAACCTCTCTTCTCGCTTTCGGCCTGAGCATCTCGCGCCCGTTCCAGAGTGGTCTTGACGTTCTTGACGCCTTGGTCGGTGAACTTATAGAGCACGATGTAGGTAGGCATCCTGGCACACCCTTCTTCGAAGATCTCGGGCTGTCGCGGGAACAGTCCTGGACGATATCAACTACACGTTCTCTCACCGATGCGCGTTTTCCTTCCGGCTCAGTAAGCTCAGGCTCTTACAGCTACGAAGCACCAATGTCGGTTCGAGTGGACACGTGCCGCTGTAACGTTTTGGAGGTCTCGCGCGGAACATAGTAGAAGGTCCATATCTATTATGCATCCGCACCGGCATACGTGGTGCCGGGTTACCACGATCCGTATTACTATAACGGGCCAAGCTACTTGCGCTTAAACCCGTCGTTCGGTTTGAGCGTCGATATCGGCGGAGGGTATCGTCGAGGCATAGAGCCTACTACTATCATGGAGGTCGCGGGTTACGCCGGTGGCATCGCTACTGAGTGAGAAACGGGATGCCCCTCTGAGGCCTTGGCTCTGAATGTATTGTTAGTGCGGTTAAGCGTTGGGCCTGCCCAGTTACAGCTGAGTTCCGTGCCCCGGAGGGGCACTTGGACAAGGCTCCCCCTGAGCGAAGACGTTTGCGTCGTCGCAGTCCGCGGCGAATGTCCCGGCACAACGGCTTTGCGCGGCAACAATCTATGCGCATCCAACACCTGCCCGCCGCGACCCGAGATTTGTGGCGGGCAGGTGTTGCACGTGTCTGCGCCGAACTCTGAATCTGCCAACCCACTTAGACAGAGAGGCATTCCATGCGCATCGTTACGGGCGGTATCGTGCACGAAACCAGTACTTTCGCGGCTGGAAGCACCACCATTCGCGATTTCGAAGCGAGACGCGGCGCCTTGCGCGGCGCCGCCATGTTCGATCTGTTTCGCGGCGCTAACCTATGCGGCGGGGGCTTCGTTGACGGTGCGGAGAAGCATGGCTTCGAGCTCGTACCACTGCTCTGGACCGATGCGACGCCGAGCGGCCTCGTCGAGCGGGCAACTTACGATGCGTTAAAGAGCGAGTTTCTCGCCGGCCTTTGCCGAGAGCGCGACCGGGGGATCGACGGAGTGCTGCTCGATCTGCACGGCGCGATGGTAGTCGATGGGATTGAGGACGCCGATGCCGACTTTCTTGCCTCGGTGCGGGAAACCGTCGGCGCAAGCACGCCCGTCATCGTGACGACCGACCTGCACTCGAACCACAGTCTTGAACGTGTCGCGGCCTGCGACGCGATTGTCGGGTACGACACCTTTCCCCATGTCGACATGGCCGAACGGGGCCTCGAGGCGGCGGACCTCATGGTACGGATCGTGCGTGGTGAAGTCCGGCCGGTGAGCGCGATTCGGAAGATTCCGCTGATCTTCAGCCCGGAGTGCCAGGTGACGGCCCACCCGCCCATGGACGAGTTGATGCGGCAGGTGTTCGAGGCGGAGAGGCGGGCTGGCATACTCCTGATTACGCTTGCAACCGGATTTCCATGGGCCGACGTGCCGAATATGGGACCGTCAGTAATTGTGATCGCGGATGGAGACCCGGCCCTGGCGCAGCGAACCGCCGACGAGCTCGGGGACTGGATCTGGGAGCGGCGTGGTCGCTGGTACCACACACCGCTGACGGTTCAGGAGGGTCTGAACGAAGGACAAAAGTCGGGGCGCCATCCGCTCATCCTCGCGGACATGGCGGACAATACTGGCGGAGGCGCGCCAGGAGATTCGACGGCGGTGCTACGGATGTTCGTCGAGCAGGATCTCGAAGACGCGCTCGTCCTCTACATGGTAGATGCTGACATTGCGCGGCAGGCCCACGCGGCAGGAACCGGGGCACATCTATCGGTCGAGGTGGGCGGCAAATCCGATCCACGGCAGGGCGAGCCGGTGGCGCTCCGGGCAGAGGTTGTCGCTCTGTCAGACGGACGATTTCGCTATGACGGTCCCATGCTCTCGGGCACGGATGGAAACCTCGGTCCGTCCGCATGGTTGCGTCATCGTGGCGTAAATGTCGTCGTCGTCAGCGTGCGGATGCAGCCGCTGGACCAGGCGTTCGCCCGGTCATTGGGAATCGACTGTTCGGCAATGAAGACCATCGCCGTGAAGTCCGCTGCTCATTTCCGTTCAGGCTTTGAGCGTCTCGGCGGACCGATCTTCAACGTAAATGCGCCCGCAATGCACTCTCACGACTACATGCAGCTCACCTATCGACGTCGGCCGCCCGTGTATCCGGTCGAGCTCGGTTAGCGGCCGGATGCACGGCCTAAAGGATATATCGGCTGAGGTCTTCGTCCTTGACGATGTCGTCGAGGCGGAACCGAACGAACTCCGCATCGACGTGGACGACTTTGTTTTCCATGTCGGGCGCCTCGAATGAGACCTCCTCGAGCAGTCGTTCCAGGACAGTATGAAGGCGGCGCGCGCCGATGTTTTCGCTTCGCCGGTTAACCTCCGCCGCAACCCGTGCGAGCTCCGCTATCGCGCCGTCCGTGAAGTCCAGCGTTACTCCCTCGGTTTCGAGCAGCGCGATGTACTGACGTGTAAGCGCGTTGCGGGGTTCCGTGAGGATCCGCTTGAAATCGGCCTCGGTTAGGTTCTCCAACTCGACGCGGATGGGAAGGCGACCCTGAAGCTCCGGAATCAGGTCTGACGGCTTGGACACGTGAAACGCACCCGCCGCGATAAACAGGACGTGGTCCGTTTTCACCGGTCCGAACTTCGTGTTGATGGTCGAGCCCTCGATTATCGGCAGGATGTCCCGCTGCACGCCCTCCCGCGAAACGTCCGGGCCGCCTCCCGCGCCTCCCGGCCCACGGTTGGACCCGGCGATCTTATCGATCTCGTCCACGAAGATGATGCCGGTCTGCTCGGCGCGATGTATCGCCTCTCGAACCAGCGCATCACGATCGATGAGCGCCTGGGCCTCCTCCTGAGCGAAGATCTGTTTGGCTTCGAGAACCTTGACCTTGCGCTGCTTGTGCTTCCTCGGCAGGATGCTGCCGAGGGCATTCTGCATGTCGGTCTCGTCCAGGTTCGACATCGAAAACACCTGCATGAACGGGCTGCTCTGGGCCTCCTCAACGGTGATCGGAATCTCCTGGTTGTCCAGCACGCCAAGCTTTACCTGCGATCTCAGCCGCTCTCTAATGCGTTCTCGACGCGCGGCATCGCGTCGCTCCTCCTCATGCTGCGCCGTCTCCTTGTCAGTTCGTTCCGCGGTCCTTTCGGTCGACTCGGCTGCCTCCGGCTCCGACGATCCTCCCAGCATCGGTCCCATCATCTGCCGAATAACCTTTGAGAGATCGGGCGTCTCCTGCCCGTCGCCGCGCCGCTTCGCGCTGGGGGTCTTGTCCGGCTGGAGAATGTCCACGATCCGGTTGACGGCTCGTTCCTCCGCGTCGCCCTGTACCTCGGCGATTCGCTCGGCTTCCACGAGACGAATTGCACCCTGAACGAGATCGCGAACCATCGAGTCGACATCTCGTCCCACGTAGCCGACCTCGGTGAACTTGGTGGCTTCGACCTTGACGAACGGTGCGCGCGCAAGCAGTGCCAGCCGCCTGGCTATCTCCGTCTTTCCGACACCCGTAGGTCCAATCATGAGGATGTTTTTCGGGATGACCTCGTCACGCAGATCCTCGGCGAGAAGCCGCCTGCGGTATCGATTGCGCAGCGCAACGGCCACGGCGCGCTTTGCCTGATGCTGACCAACGATATACTTATCCAGTTCGGCGACGATCTGACTAGGGGTCAACTCTTCGGTGATCTCGGCCATATAAATGTCACTGTCTTTCCGGTGCAGCAGCCCAATTGGGTCCTCGCGGCTCGATTTTCACCATTATACTCCAAACCCCGGAACTCGTCTGAACAACCGCGAGCCGTGCGCGTTCGTTTTTGGGCGGGCGGCCAACGGCAATGAATTCCGCGTATAATGAGGTAATCGGTTCCAACAGGGGAGAAGTAATGGCCCAGACAATTGAGGCCCTGTTCGACGGTTCGGCCATACTTCCCGATAAGCCATTGTTGTTAGAGGCAAATACAAGGGTAAGAGTGACGATCGAAGAGTTGCCCACCGTAGCCCAACTTCCACGGTCCTTCCTTAAGACTGCTCGGTCGCTAAGACTCCAGGGCCCTGTGGACTGCGACACAAAATTGGACAAGTACGTTTATGGAGCCGAGAATGAGTCGATTGGCTGAGGCGTACCCTTATGCGGCCTACGCCATCGCCCTCGCTGCGACAAATGATCAACTTCATGGCAATGCGCTAGAACTAGCGGATCAGCTGGAGCGCGATGGAACTACGATAGTTGCCACGCGAGCCATCGGAACTTGACTGATGAACATCAACCGAGGTTAACACGCCATGGACTTCGTCAAATACCGCGCCTGGATCTATTCGAGACAGGGATTGGACCGGCGCCGATTTCAAACCGCTCGTGAAGCTCTCGCCGGCGCGGGTTGGCAGCGATCGGTCGGCGGCGTAAATCCATACCTGGGAATTCGCGCCCGCTCTGGCGAGGGGCGCGCTCAGGTCGACCAGCTAGCGGCGGACCTTCAGCTCTTCGAGCTGCCCAGCGCACGCGGGTGTACTTACGTCCTGCCGTCGGATCACTTTGCGCTCGGTCTCGCGGTCGGTCGGAACTTCAATGCCTCTACGGATGTCGCGCTGGCCAGGAAGCTCGGCGTGCAGGACTTCGAGATCGATACTCTCAAGTCGGCGATAGTCGTAGCTCTGGAGCCGGGACCGCTCACGCCCGCCGACCTGAAGGGAAAGCTCGGAGATATGGTCCGAAACATGGGCGAGGAGGGCAAAAAAAAGGGTCTGGCAACCACGCTTCCGCTTGGGCTCAGCCTGCTGCAGAGTGAGGGGAAGATCCGGCGCAAGCCGACCAATGGACGCCTCGACACCCAGCGCTACGCCTACGAGAGGTGGGAACCTCCGTTGGCAGGCCTGCCGGGAGACGAAGAGACGGCGGCCGAGATTGCACGCCTGTTCTTTTCGTGGGCCGGCGCGGCAACGTTCAGAGAGTTCAGGGAGTTCTCAGCCTTTACGGCGCGGGCAGCGCAGCCCGCCTGTGGCCGCGCCGGGATTGCGGCCTTTGGCGACGGATCGGACCTATTAAGTCTGCCGGGGGCCAGGGAGGAGTTCGAGGCATTTGAGGTTCCAGTGGAGCCGGCCTACCGCCTGGTAGGCAACATGGATCCCTTCCTCGCGCTCCGGCGTGGTGCTGCCTTCTGGCTTCATGAGGACGACGCTGCGCGCCAGGCGCCAACGGAGAGCGGGATGCGGCCCCTTTCAGGGCTGGCCGAACTCTGGTCGCACGCTATCCTTGATCGCGGACGGCTGGTTGGTCTCTGGGAGTTCGACGGGGAGAACGGCGGAATCGTCTGGGCTAGCTGGGCGCCTGAGAGCGATGCGCTCCGTGCCGCGGTGGATGCGACCGACTGGTACATCCGAGACGAACTCGGAGACGCGCGATCCTTCAGCCTGGATTCGCCCGTAAGTCGCCGTTCTCGCCTCGACGGCCTTCGTGGCATGGGCGTCTCGTAAGTGCGCCCAACTGACTCCGCGTCGATTGGAACGCGTACATTCTCAATCGCGTTACGTCTGCCGAATGCCCTTGTCTGTGAGCCACGAGCTGATCCAGGCAAGGGATGCAGCGCCCATTTCGACCGGCGGATTCGCAGAATAGTTGACCCGTCGACTGTAGGGTCCGCTATCGTATGCCGCATCGAACGCGATTTGAAGATCCACATGGAAGTCCGCGAGCCCTTCCGTTAAAGGAACTGCCACGGACGGTAACGCGTTTTGCAATCGGCAAAACCAATATTCGAAGTGCCACGCGGTTACCGGCCGATGCACGACAACCAGGTAATCCCATTTGCCTCGAATCGCCAATTGCTCCCACGGAACGGCCACCGTATGCGCACCGCCGTGCAGGAGATCGATCTCCACGAGGCTTGTACTGCTATATAATATGTCCTGCTGCTTTGCCTGGTAAGCGGTCCGATTCGCCGTTCCGTCGCGCTTATTCGCGGGACTCAGAACCTCGATCACCGTGACGATCTCGTCCCAATTTGTCACGGACCGGATGGCGATGAATCGCTCGTATTCAGGTTCAGGATATGCGGCGACGGTACCGTGATCGGCGTCTCGTTCCAGCACGGCCGCGCCCTGCCGAACCTCCACCGATCGGCGGTCCAACGCAGTAACGTGTATGTCGGGAATGATCGAACGCTCCCCTGGCGCGAT
The DNA here is from genome assembly GCA_038211235.1 of Chthonomonadales bacterium. Classification (GTDB taxonomy): domain Bacteria; phylum Armatimonadota; class Chthonomonadetes; order Chthonomonadales; family Chthonomonadaceae; genus DATGJU01. Next base: position 7,608 of record JBBQVV010000296.1, read on the forward strand.
TATCACGCGCTCTTCGGCGTTCGCCGCCAGACCTTGCGGAAGTCCTGCGTTCAGTAAACGGGAAATCTCCGTGATAAAGTATCCCTGGAACCCTCGTCACAATGCGGAGGTCTCCAAATACGGATCCATACCAGGAAACGGGCAGGCCATAGCGTGCAGCCTCCTTCTTGATCTTCTGTTCGGGAGCGGCACCCGGATTCCCAGCCAATGATGTATGTGTCGTACATCGCCATGAATACAAGCGACGCTTGCGACGTACGCCGAATGCGCCTCATTCTGTCGAGACGGAATAGAGCGTATCGTCGTGGATAAACGAGATCGTCTTGCCGTCCGGAAGCCACCGCAGATCGTGATAGGCGATCCGATCCTTCTCACTCGGCTCGCGTGAATAGTGCCCGATCTCATGCATGTCGGTTCCATCGTTCCGGCTGACCCATACGCCGACCGCCTCCAGGCGGAGCGGGCGCGGGAGCGGTAGCCACCGCTGGATGAATGCCGGGAAGGGCGGTGGCGGAACGTATCCGAGCCGCCACGCGATTCGGTCCGCGCCGGGCGAGAAGACGGCGTCGTAAACGTGCGCCTCCATCGGCAGCCGAACGGAGAATCGTCCTATCGAGCCTGCATGCTTCGCCGGATCCAGTTCGAAGACGTCCGTATTCGAAACGGTTTCCTCGTAGTAGTGCCACTGCGCACACCATAGCTGATCGTTCGGGTCCATCGCCAGATCGTCCATTTCAATGTTATGGAGCGGGCTGTTCTGAGCGATGTCGATCCGGATCGCTTTTGCGGGGCTGTTCGCATCTCCGAGCCACAAGTACAGCGGTCCCGTTGCACCACGAGAGTTTGAAAGTTGTCCCCAATCCTGCATCAGCCAGCGCCGGCTGTCATGCATCCAGACCGCCCTGTCGCCGCCGCGATTGTGGCTGTGAGCGCGTGGATCGAGGCGATGTCGGATTGGCCCGTCGACCTCGCACAGCTCATTTTCTTCTCCGTTCAGCCACAACATTCGCTTTCCGTCCGGGGAGATCTCGGGAGTTCTGACGTTTGCATCCGCATGGGACCACGTCGCGGTAATGAAACGCTCCGCGCCGGTCGCGAGGTTTCGCCGGAAAAGGTGTTCCTCCTTATCGTAGTCGGATGAGTCGTGCCGCCAGAACAAAAGCTCTTTATCGGAAAGCCAGCAGTAAAGCGGATCTGATTCCACCGCGAAATCCGTTATGCTCGCCAAATGACGGGTACGCGCAAGAAGGAGCTGCTCACGCGGCCAGAGCCCCCAGACGAACGCAACCGAAGTGGTCGCTAGAACGAGAGTGATGAACTTACCATTGCGACTTTTCATGCTAGAGAGCGGCGCGGTGCCGCGGAACCATCAATGTTCTGTGATCAAAGCACATGCTCCCCACGCCCTG
>JBBQVV010000297.1:0-9001 GCA_038211235.1 Chthonomonadales bacterium
TGCCACGGAGCAGCGGCGGCTATCGCGTCGAGAGTTCATCTGACGGCTCGCTGGCCGTCGCTCCGAACCCCATTACCGTGGTCGATGTCCTCGCGCGGCGCGGGTTGATCAAACTCCCGTTCGATTTTCCCTTCGCCGGCCGGAACTGGACGGAACTATTCGTGAACCTGAGCGGCAGTCTCTCGTTCGGGCGGCCGGAACGAGAGACCGATGCGGAGAGGCCCGCCTGGGCGGCCGGCGGAATGAGATCCGTGGCAGCGTCGCTCGACGAGCGCGGTTCCGCCGGCCAGGAGGCGATGATCGCCGTCCTGTGGGCAGCAAACGACGCAGTCGCCGCGCGGTGGAGCATCTCGACCGGAGTCGAGAAGGCTCGGTTCGTGGTGACGTGGGAGGTACAGCGCGTTCCGTGGGGCCATGCCGTCGAGGGACGGAGCCGCTTTCAGGCCAGACTCTATCCAGACGGCAGGATCGAGATGGCCTATTCCGGCATATCGCGCCACGACGGGATCGTAGGTCTATTCCCCGGAGGCACTGACCGCGAGAACCTACTGGATCACGTGGATTGCAGCGCCTCCGGGCGGGACGCCGAGATCAGTTCGATCGACGTGTTCGATCGCGGCACAACTTTTGAGTTCGTTTTCACGCTGCGTGAGGAGGTTCCTCGACGTCTGGTTAATGGACACGAGACCTTTCAGATCATGCTCGATGATGGGATCGCCAGGGTGCAAGGTTGGCTGACCATTGCCGACGGCCTCTCCTGTTACGCCGACGTGGATGCCGACCCACGTACGTTCGGATACCGGATCGTGGGTAACACCGCGAGGTTGTTCGTCTCCAAGATCCGGCTGACACGACCGGACGCGTGGACATGGAGTGCGTCGGTGGACGTTGCGCGGAACGATAAGAGGGTCAGCGCCGTGCTCGTGGACACTCGGAGCTCACGCCGTGTCCAGTTGCCGCAGTCCGCGTTGGCCGATCCGCGCTTGTTGCGGCCGCGAAACGCACGGACGGGTAGTCTATACGAGGTGTTTCACTTTCCGTGGGTAACAAAGGAGAGCCGTGATCTCCTGCGATCCATCTACGCGCGGCATCGTGCTGACGACGACTTCGCAGTCGTCTTTACGGATTTCCGAATCGACGATCTCTTCGCACAGGGACCGAGCACCGGCGCGCTCAACAGAGCGATTCAGGGTATCGGCAGCGGCGAGGCCTCGCCCCAATCCACGCGCGAGATGGGTTTTCCCAGACTCCAGGTCACGCCCGCAACTGTCTGGATCGGTGCGCCGTTCTTTTCTGAACGAGGGCCCGACGAGCTCGGAATCGCATACACTCACTATGCTCGCGGCATCGCATGGCTGGCCCACGAAATCTCGCACCGATGGGGGCAGGAGCTCCGCTTCCGTAATCCTCGAAGCGGAAAGACAGAGGCTCTCACAACAGCCACTTCACACTGGCTGCCGGACCTGTTTGCCCCCGCACTCATCTCAGGAGCGGCCTCCTGTACATTTGGGATGGACCAGAGTTTCTCCGTCATGGCCGAGAGCCAGGGAACCGCATGGAGAGAGAATGGCGACGGCACCTACAAGTTTCACAAGACGCCATGGTGGCGCAATCCCGGCTACTCCGCGCTGGACCTCTACGTGATGGGTTTGCTTCCCGCAGATCAGGTGTCGGACACCTTCCTGATGCAGGATGTAAGGCCCGTGACCTCCGGTGCTCCTCCGGACAACGGATGGTCGCGCGAGGTGACGGCCACGAAGGTTCCTGTCCGAATTCAGGACATCGTCGCTGTGATGGGTTCCCGCATACCAGACGCGGCCCACGCCCAGCGGGAGTTTCGCCTGGGCGTCTATCTGGCCCCCGCGCCGGGTGTGAAGGTCGATCCCGCGATGCGGGACCGAGCCGACCGTATCGCGCTCGCGCTCGCCGATTTCTTCGAAAACGCAACCGGGCATCGCATGAAGATCACGTTCGGCCGGTAAGACGATATAACACCCAGCATTCACGGTTCGACACGGTGTTCCAAGTCCGGTGCAAGAGGCTCGTTGAGAGACTGCGAGAGTTCACCTAACAGTTCAAGGTACATCGCGCGAACGGAACTATCCAGCCGCTCTGCGAACGAAGCGGCAAGGCCGCGAATCTTGATCAGCTCCTGCACATCGGCCAGATCCTTGCGGCGCCCTTTTCCAGTCATCCCTGACGCGAGTTTTAGCTCTAACAGCTTTTCCAGAGTAACGGTCTTGATCCCTCCGATTTCCACCGTGCATTCGGCTGGATCGGGAAACACAACTGACTTGGGCTTTCCATCTCCCGGGTACTCACCGGCAATAATTACCTCGATGGGAACGTTCTCGACTGTCGCGCGAAATGTCTTGGTTGCACCCTCAAACGCTGGACGATATCCTCGCCCTACCAACTCATCGGTAAATCTATTTAGTCCCTCCCTGGTCATGAGTATGTCGATATCAACGGTAAAGCGCTGATAGCCGTGCTGGTTGAGTGCCACCGCTCGGATCACGCTGTAGCCGATCCTTCGATCGTCCAGGTCCCTGTCAAGTTGTCTGAGCGTGTCGTTCATTAGTCCTGCTCCACGAAAGAACCTTAGTCCCTCTTCGTAAGCCAGGGCAGGCCGAGCAAGGATTTGCTGAAAATCCAATGTTCCGGTGTCCGACATCGGTTCTCCTCCGAGGCTTTCCGGTTCGCTAAATCAGAGTATAACACCATTTGGAGCCACAAGTGCGGCGGCGTTCGGTGACGATCGGTCGGATCTCGCCACACCGCTGCAAGAGGACCTGCCAATGGAACCACGGTCATTCCGTTCTACGATCGGAACCATCGGTCAGGTGGCCGGCGATTTGTGGTGAGAACAGAATAACCCTGTCCATGTGAACCGTTATGCAGGATTATTAGCCCGCCTGGTGAAGTGGCATCACGGTCCGTTGATCTTTGCCGTTCGAAATGGAGGAGTACGCTGTGACAGTAGCACGCCGTCTCCTGGCAGGGCTGGCGGTCGCAGTCCCCGCTATTGCCATTGCTGGCTTACTATCCTGAAGGAGAAGGGCTCTATGGCGCGTGCGTCGTGGTGGCAATCTCACCGAAACGGTGAGTGGCGCGATCGAGTATGCGATGGTTGGAACAGGGCCGGTGGTACTGCAGTTACATGGAGGGGCGTCCGGTTACGATCAGGCCCTCGGGTTGAGTTGGGATCTGCACGAGGCCGGATTCTCCGTTCTTACGCCGTCGCGGCCCGGCTATCTCCAGACTCCACTGTCGACCGGTGCCACCCCGGAACAGGCTGCGGATGCTGTGGCTTCTCTACTGGACGTGCTGGGAATCGATCGGGTCTGCGTGATGGGCACGTCCGGCGGCGGGCCGACGGCTTTGCAGTTTGCGTTGCGTCATCCGGGCCGCGTTTGGGGTCTCGTGGTTCAATCCGCCATTAGCCAGCGATTCGTCGAACCGAAGCGATCCACCCACTCACTCGTTGGCAGGATTATATTTGCCCGGAGAAAGTGGCTTGCGGATTTCGGCACCTGGGGCGCGCATCTTGCAGTGCGCTGCGCGCCTGGCTTGCTGATCCGAAGTCTACTCAGCGCGAGCGACGAGCTCGATCGTAGCAAGGCCGCGAAGCGCCTCGCGTATGTCCTTCGGCATCCAGAGCAGGTCGAATTCTTCCGGGGTGTGGCCGTAAGCGGAATGCCTCTCAGTGTGAGGCAATCGGGACTGAAGAATGACCTGGACCAATTTGCCGATCTGCCGGTCTATCCGCTGGAACAGATTGCCTGCCCGACGTTGGTGGTGCATGGTCGGGCGGATGGGAATGTCCCGTTGGCCCATGCGGAGTTTGTCGCCGAGACCGTCCCGAACGCCGAGCTATTTGCGATAGAGGATTGTGGGCATTTCATCTGGGTTGGACCGGGAGCGGAGCATTGCCGTGAGAGGGTCATGGCGTTTCTCAGGAGCCACTGCCCGGCGTACCAATCGATGTGAACGACCGCCGGGACAGGATTTCGTAGTGTCCGGCCATAACACCGTGAGACCGCTGGTCGATGTTTGCAGAGTCTCCCGGAGTGTGGGCAGGCACCGTGCCAAGTCCAAATGAGGTTGAAGCGGCTTCACGGTTATCACCACCTTCTCCTACGGCTCGGCAGGGCCAGCTCATCCGCTACGTCTTCATCGACCGGCCAGCCAGCTTCACCCTCGACAGCAACGGCAGCATTATGCGGATCAGCACGATAGGCGGACATTGCTGTTCGCGGTGAGTCGCTCCGTTCCCTGCCATGCTCAGTCGCACTCGATACCAACTCTACGTACGCCGGTTCCGATCCATGGTACAATCAGGATGATGAGAGAGGCGTTGCAATCGAAGCCACTCGGGCGCCGAGAGGTCGCTTTGCCAGGCAGATCGAGAGCCGCACTCGTTGGCTGAACGCTCTGATGATATCGGTCACGACCAGCTCTTCAAGGATCTGCTGCGCGCCTTCTTCGCCGAGTTCATGCAGCTCTTCTTTGAGGATGTCGCCGCCCGCCTCGACCTGACCGAGATCACCTTCCTCGATAAGGAGACCTTTACCGATCTGCCGCAGGGATCGCTTCGGGAGACCGATCTGGTGGCAGAGGTCCATGCGATCGAAGGGCAGCCGGAGATCATTCTCGTCCATATCGAGGTCGAAGCCAGACACCGAGGGGACTTCCCCGCTCGGATGTTCGAGTACTACCTGATGCTGAAGCTGCGGCATCGGCTGCCGATCTATCCTATCGTGATCTACCTGTCGGGTGGATCGGGCGGACTTTCGATCGAGCGGCATGAGGAGCGAGTATTCGAGGAGCTGATCAACACGTTCACCTATCGGACGGTCGGTCTTCCGGACCTTTCGGCGGACGAATACCTGGCGAGGGAGAGCCCGCTGGCTCCTGCGCTTGGCGCCCTGATGAAGCCGAGTCGCCTCGGTCCCGTTGCGCAGAAGTATGAGAGCCTGCGTAAGCTTGCGGTCGCTCGATTGGACGATGCACGCCGCGCGGTGCTGACGAACATAGTGGAGACCTATCTGGCGCTGGATCCAGCGGAGCAGTCGGAATTTGAGCGGCTGCTTGCGGAGCCTGCTGCAGCGGAGGTACGTGAGATGATATCGATATACGAGCAGAGGGGCATTGAGCAAGGGATCGAACGCGGGATCGAGCAGGGGATCGAACGCGGGATCGAGCAAGGCATCGAACGAGGGATCGAGCAAGGCATTGCCATCGGCGAGCGCCGGACGCTACTTCGCCTGCTTCAACTCAAGTTCGGCGATCTTCCGGAAGCGGTTCGCGCTCGCATCGAAGCGCTGACCGATACCGCGGAGCTCGACCGTTTGAGCGACCGGATCCTGCACGCCTCCTCGCTTGCAGAAATGGGACTCGGCGAAGCGTAGTCGTTCCGTAAGCGTACATGACCCCTGCGGATTGGCGCAATTCCACACTGAGCTGCTCGTGTCGCGCGTGCGACCGGCGGGGATCCTATCGGTCAGTAGTACACCGGGTTCATCGAAAGCACGCGACTAACCTAGACCTACCGATTCGACGATGTGCGGATTGCGCAGTCCGGCGCCAGCGGCATTCAGCCCTACTCCTGGCTGGATGGGGACGTCCTGACCGAGCAGGGAACCAAGCCGGGCTAGTCTTGGAGCGAGCGGTTCACGCGGCGTTATGGTCACGATCCCGCAGGCGCGGCGCCCAACCTCATCCGGGCGTCTTTCGGAGTCCGGCACCATACCTCAAAGCTACCTTTTCCCCGACATGAGTTCGAAATCGACCATGAACTTCTACCATACGCCTCACATTGGTGACGTTATCTATGCTCTTTCTGTGATCCGTCACCTTGGCCCGGCAACCCATACTTAAGCCATGATCTTGATGGACATTGCCGGCAGCAGTTTCTGGAAGTAGGAAAGGCCGCAGACCTTAACGCACAGGGTGTGATTCAGGGCAAGCGGTGTGGACGGTGACGAGGCCGGCGATACTCACCCCCATCAGACGCCGAATGCGTATGAGCAGACACGAACGGGAGGAGTGACGGCATGCAGGGACAGGAGTATGTGCGTGGAGATAATCGGATAATTCGGATCAAGAGCGTCGATCCGCTGTCACTTGCCAAGATACAGGGCGCAATTGGACTGATCATCGGGCTATTCCTCGGCGGCCTCGTCGTGGTGATCTCGCTGGTTCTCGCCGGCGCTGCCACACATAGCGGCGGCCCTTCCGGTGGCCAGGGGTGGAGTATTCGCCGTATTTGCCATATTTGGCGTCTTCGCAATCGTGATCTACCCGCTAACGTATGGCGTGATCAGTTTTATTGCCGGCCTCATAGGGGCGTTGTTCTATAACCTTGTGGCCCGTGTCGTAGGCGGCGTTGAACTGTTCGTGGAGTAACTACCTCGGTTCGCCTCGTTGTCCCTGACGGGGCCCGGACCACTACGCTGCGCGGAGGTGATGCTCATTCGCTGCCACATTCGCGAGGTCATCCTGGAAATGACGCGGCCCTATGGCGAGCACCTCGGCGAGCGCGCTCGGGGGCAGCGGCTTCGCAAAAAAGTAGCCCTGGCCAATTTGACAACCGAGGCCCTGCAGTTGCAACAGCTGTTCCGCCGATTCGATGCCCTCAGCAGTAACATCGAGCCGCAGTGCCTTGGAGAGCATAATGATTGCCGCCACCACGGAGCCCGTTTCACTGTTATCCGTCAACCGCTTTATGAATGCACGATCGATCTTGACGGTGTCGAGTGGAAATAGGCTGAGGCTCGCCATGGACAAATAGCCCGTGCCGAAGTCATCCATCGCCAGCTTTACTCCAAGCGCTTTAAGTGCGTGGAGTTTGCCTACCGTATCCTCTACGTCGGCCATCATGACACTGTCGGTGATTTCCAGCTTCAGGTCACACGGCGCGATCTGAGTTTTGTCGATAATGTCGCGCACCCTTGCCACGATATCGTTACGTTGTAACTGTTTGCCTGAAAGGTTGACGTTAATGGTCAGCTCTTCATAACCAGGATATAGCGCTTTCCACTCCTGCATCTGATGACAAGCCTCTTCCAGGACCCAGTAACCGATCGGCACAATCAGTCCGGTCTCCTCCGCGATGGAAATGAACTTTCCGGGAGGGATGAGCCCTCTGGTGGGATGATCCCATCTGACCAGCGCTTCAACGCCCATCATGGATCCACTTTCGAGGTCCATCAGTGGCTGATAGTATATGCGTAACTCCTTGCGTTCCAATGCGAAGCGCAGCCCGGTTTCGATCTCCATGCGCTCGACAACATCGGCGTTCATGGTTGCGTCGAAGAGTACAAATGCCGATTTTCCGGCTGACTTTGCTTTATACATCGCCGTATCCGCATCGCGGAGAAGGTCGTCCGCCTGCAAATCATCGGCGACCGAATAAGCGACGCCGATACTTGCGGATGCGAACATTTCGTAGCCGCCGACGACGATCGGCTGGCGCAGCTGTGCTATGATCCTCTCCGCGGTCTGGACGGCATCTTCGACGCTGTCCAGGTTTTCCAAAAGGAGGGTGAACTCGTCGCCGCCTAGGCGAGCAATCGTGTCTCCATGACGCGCGGATGCATGAAGGCGTTGCGCGACCGCCTTGAGCAGTAGGTCGCCGCCCTCGTGCCCCAGACTGTCGTTTACGATCTTGAAGTTGTCGAGATCGACAAAGAGTACGGCGATTCCCGTTTGCAGTCGCGACAGTCGTGCAAGCGCGCCATTCAGGCGATCTTGAAACAGTAGTCGGTTAGGCAAGCCCGTAAGCGGATCGTGCAGCGCCTGGTGTTCAAGTTGAGCTTCGGCGGACTTGCGGCCCGTGATGTCGCGAAGCGTACCAAAGAAACCAGCCAGCAACCCCGCACCGTCCAGGACGCTTTGCAGCATGAGTTCTATCCAGACGATCCCACCATCTCGGTGTTGGTAGCGCAGCTCATAGCGTCCATTGCTTGGTGCGCTCCGTGGTATCGTCTCAAATTGGGCCTGGGTATGGGCACGGTCCTCTGAGTAAACATAGTTTAGAAAGTTCTTTCCGATGCTTTCGGTAGTGGAGAACCCTGTGATCGTCGTCCACGCCGGATTGAGAAACGTCCAATTACCCAGAGCATCGGAAGTGAAGATCACATCCTCGACCAGATTCACGACGGAGCGATACCGCTCCTCACTCGCCTCGATCTCTGCCTGAGCCTGTTTTCGCCTGGATATATCGCAGATGAAGGCGGTAAACGTCACACGATTGCTGGCGCGAGCACAACAGATTGACAGCTCCGCCGAGAACTGGTTTCCGTTCCGATGTAGTGCCTCGACCTCGAGGCGTCGCCCGATCAGTCGGGGCTGACCGCTCGCCAGGTACCGCTCGAGGCCACGCCTGTGATCCTCTCGAAGTGCCTCCGGGATAATGATCTCGGCAAGTTGGCGGCCCAGGACCTCGTCCTTCGTCCACCCAAATGTGGTGACCGCCTGTGCATTCCAGCCAATAATGGCTCCGGATTCATCCATCGCAATGACGGCATCCAGCGCCGTCTCTAAGACGACGCGCGTTCGCTCCTCCTCGATGCGCCGGCCCTCCAGGAGGCCGGCCTTCCGCCGCTCTCCGACCACGCGGCACATGAAGGCGCCAAAGAGGAGGGCGCCAATTGTGAGGAGCGCGGTCGTACTGATGTCCGCCAGTCCCGCGTTCTGATCGGCCTGTCGGTCGTAGTCGGTGTTCCCGGCCTCGATAGCCTGCACCAGGGCGCCATAGGCAGGGTCAACGTGTGCGTGGGCGACACGCTCGGCTTCACCAAGATCGCCTTTAAGCAAGAAGGGGATTTCTCTATCAAGAGCCTCATCGAAGGCGTTGAACGCAGCCTCTACACGCTGCAAGATCGCGCTTTGCGGATGGGCACGGCGAACGGCAGCGAGTGCCGCATCTGCCTGCCGATCGATCGTCTCCTTAGATGTTGCCGCCGCCACCGTGAGGTGTTTTTCCGCAACTGCCTCC
>JBBQVV010000298.1:0-8985 GCA_038211235.1 Chthonomonadales bacterium
GTACCCTGAATTGCTGTACGACCACTTTGCTCCAGGCGTGAAGTTGAGCGGCAAGCCGGCGATCGACTTCACAATGGTGTCGGGCGTGACATCCTGCCGAATGACCTCGTGCAGTTCGTTCAGGTAGTCCTTAACGCCGGAGGTGTGGGTGAGCAGATGCCGGAGGGTGACGTCCTTCCACGCGTCGGGCGCGGCCTCGATGTACTGGCCGATCCGGTCTTCCAGGTGGAGTTTGCCGTCCTGCGCCAGCAACAGGATGGCGGTTGCCGTGAACTGCTTGGTGACCGACGCGAGTTGGTAGACCGTGTTCGCCGCAGCGGGCACGTTGAGCTCGATGTTGGCGAGGCCGTATCCCTTCGCTTTGACGATCTTGCCGTCTTTGGCCACGGCCAGAGAGAGTCCGGTGATATGCCCGCGCTCCATCTGGGCCTTGATATAGTCGTCGACACTATCGGCGCGCCCCCGGGACGATACGACGGTCAAACACGCCAGTACGAAGAGGATTCCAATCCGACGTCTCATCGCAGGTTACGCTCCTTAAAGGATGGCTGGTAGGCGTCCAGACGGATTCAATAGGAGGCCGGCTTCATGGATTTGCTCCGAATCTTGAACTGGAAGCTCACCGGCGCGGGTCGTCCGTCAAGGTAGAAAGAATCATTATGACGATATGCCCTCATTCGCGTACAATGTAGGCAAAGGAATACCTTACGAGTTGTTGTATGAAAGGTAGAAAGTCTTAACGCAGGTGGTGAGCATTCGGCTGAGAGATGACCAGGTAGATCGACTGAAGCGCTTCGCGCGCCGGATGGGTAAGAGCCAGAGCGAGATGGGGGCGCTGTTCATCGAGGAGGCCATGCGCGAGGCCGAGTTCACCGGTATCGAGTTCCGTGATTCGGTCATCGGACGCCAGCCCTACATGAAGGACTCTAATTTGGCGGTCTGGGAAGTGATCATGATCGGCCAGGACCATGACATGGACGCCGAGCGCGTCGCAGCCTACTTCCGCCGACCTCGCGCCTGGGTCAATGCTGCATTACACTACTATGAGGGGTTTCGCGATGAACTCGACCCGGTGCTGGAAGACAACCGCTCCATGACGTTTGAGAAATTGAAGCGGCTCCTTCCGAGTCTGGAGACGCTCCCGGCTGATGTCGGTATCTCTGCGACCGCCGGTTGATGCTCTCGCTGCTTCTGGATGAAAACCTCTCCGGTGAGATCGCCCGCCGCGTCAACGCGAGGCGACCGGACGTTCCAATCTACAGCGCGCACGACTGGGAAGGTGGACGCTTACGCGGCGCTAGTGACGAATCGGTGCTGCGTATTGCGGCGGAGTTCGGGCTGACGTTGGTGACCTTCGACGTGAATACGATCCCCCTTCTGTTGGTGCGGTTGTCGAATGAAGCATTTGTCCACGGCGGCATTGTCTTTGTCCACAACGCGACCATGCGCTCCAACGACTGTGGGAGCCTTGTGCGCGCTCACATTCAGCTCTACGACGCGGAGAAGGAGACGGAGTGGACCGATCGCCTCTTCTTCCTGCCCAAGGCGGAGTGAGAACGCGCACCCCGACGCAAGAGGATTCTCGTAGCGTACCTTAAGGCAATGCGTCAGACCTTCCCGGAGGCATGGTCTGACGACACGCGTCAAGATTACGCACTTCTCCAGCCCGTAGGCATCCGAATAAGCCTTGCGCTTCTGCCGGATATCATGCTCCGCTGCAACTTCTATGAGTCGTTTAGTTACAATGTCGAGACGTTGTCACGCCAGATGACTATGCTCGGAGACATGGCCCTCCTCGGCAAATGGAATCGCCAGGTCGTCGCACCTCATATCGCCGTCGCAGCGACAAGGCTGGCATTCCTGAATCAGATCAAAAATCGCCTGACGGTTCGTCCGACAATAAACAGAACCTAATGGAGAGGCTCAAGTGGCCCCATACGCCAGCCTGGACGAGGGCAAGAACCGAGAGCCCATAGCGTCGGCCGTACGCCTGCGCCACCTCATTCCCGCCGGCGTGGCCAGGTCTGCAAGGCTTGTGCTGGGACTGCTGTTGGGACGATCCGGCAACTCTTCGAACCGACTCGGCGGGGGTTCCTTATCGTAGATTGGGGTTATCCACGGCGCCTGGCGGCTTCTTCGCGCTGGCAGGCGGGCCGCCTTTAGGCGGCGGCTTGTCTGTCAGGCCCGGCCCGGAAGGCTGACATCCAGGCAAGGAGCAGATCGCCAGACATAGGCTCAGCAGACCTGCGGCAAGGCCAGCGGTTGCCCAGTCTGGACGCTTCATTCCGTCGGGCTCCAGGTGTTCCCCCAGAAACGAAACAGATTGCGCTGCTGCATCAAGTTATACCAGCTCATCAGGTCCGGAGCTTCCTGCCAGGAGATGAACTTGTCGCGCTTGATTTTGCCTGCGTGTCCGTCCAGATACACGACCGGAATGGTCTGGCCTGAATGGAACAGGCGTGTCTGCCAGACCTGATTGTACCAGGAGAAGGTATCGTAGTCCTGGCTCATATCCACCCAACTGGCCTGATAGTTACGCAGGTAGTACCATCCTACACTGGTTCCCTGCCACATGTTGGGCGCGAACGACATGCGCTCCGCCGGGAACTCCTGGGAAAAGTAGTTGCGCCCGTATATATATGGCCCCCAATTGTTCACGTCGCCCTGAAAGTAGCCGGCCGTGCCCGCGTCGTTGATGGCGATGGTCGTCAGCAGATCGGGCTCATAGCCGCCAAAGGGTTGTCCAACCTTATCCGGGCGAGAGGGGTCCCACATGATCTGCAGGTTCCTGGCATAGGGCTGCAGGAGCGTGGACCAGGTTGGCGGAGCCCACGTGCTTGTCGCAGTGTAATCGGTCAGCACCATGCCTCCGTCATAGTCCTGAGCATACATGACACTGGCCGTTCCGATCTGCCTGAGGTTGGAGATGGCGGCGGTCGTGCGCGCCGACTTTCGGGCCTGCGCGAACACGGGAAACAAAATAGCTGCAAGAATCGCAATAATGGCGATTACGACGAGCAGTTCGATCAGGGTAAAGCCGTTTCGCTGCTTTTGCATCGTTCCTCACACACCTTTCCTGAAAAAAGAAGAAACGTGATGAACCGACATTATAACAGAAGAGACGTAACGAAGCAACATGAGGCTCATGCAATTCTCGACCGGAGTCCGGGATGAACACGTCGGTACATGTACGGCTACGCCAAGGATGAAGGTGAAGGATCTCCCCCTATACCCCGTAGTACGTTTCATATACCCGTTGGGCCTCGACTCGGGCCTCGTCCCAGTTCCAGATTCGCTCCGTGAAGCGGTCCGGGCTGAGGCTCTTCACGTAGTCGCCTGGATTCGGATCGAGCAGCGACTCGACCAGGAGCCGCCCAATTCCCGCCGAGCCGGAGATGCCGTGCGCGTTGCATCCGCCCGCCATGACGAAGCCCCGGACGCGGCAGCTTTCGCCGATGATGAAGCCGCCGTCCGGCGTGAAGGTGGGCCAGCCCTTGCCGACCCGTGTCTTCTTGGCGCCCTGCGCCCGGGGAAACAGGCGGGAGAAGCGCGCCTCGAAACCGTCGAGGACGGCCCAGTCCGGCGTGACGGGCGGCGGTCCGTCCAGCAGACCGTAGGAGCGCGGATCGGCATTCAGCGCACGCGACTCCCAGCCGCCCAAAAGCAGGCTCTCGCCGGTCGCCCGTCCATAGAGGGTAAGCTCGGGAACACGGAAGCAAGGCAGGTCGGACGAGATGCCGGACAGGGGAACCGTGACAAAATACTCATGGCGTACCGGCACGATGGGAAGCTCCAGGCCGACGAGTTGGGCTACATGGTAGGCATGCGCCCCTGCCGCATTGATGACGTAGCGGCACGCGACTCGCCCCCGATTGGTCCGTACCGATTCGACCCGTCCATTGCGTATGTCGATCTGCTCGACCGTCGTGGAAACCGCGAACCGCGCTCCCATCTTGCGGCACTGATACTCATAGGATTTCGCAACGGCGTAGGGAGTCATATAGCCGTCGCTGGGACACCACAGCACCGCCTTGACCTCGGAAAAGTCCATGAGCGGCCAGAGGCGCCGCGCTTCGACCCGGTCGATCAGCGTCGCCTCCAGTTCCGCCTGGGAGCAGATGGCCTGCAGGACGCGAAACTCCTCCGCGCGACGGTCGCTGAGCGCGATGCGAAGCGATCCCACTTCGTTCCAGTCGGGACGGACGTCGGGATCCTGCTGCAGCTCGCGGAATGTGGCGACCGAGTGCATGGCGAGGCGCGTGCGCTCCACGGTGGAGCGCGGCTGCCCGCACAGGCCCGCGCCCTGCGAGGTGGTGACTTGTCCCACGTCGTCGGCGCGCTCGATCAGCAGAATGTCGGTCTTGCCGGCACGGGCCAGGCTATAGGCGACGCCGCAGCCCACCGCGCCTCCGCCGATAACGACGATCTCCGCATCCGGCAGCGCGTTCATTCGCGTCCTCCCTCGTAACCAATCAGCTGGTGAAGGTACCACTGTACGAAACTGATGACGTTGTACTCTTTGTCGAGAGAGTACGGGCCGGGACGATAGGCGCTCGAACTCACGCCACGCTGCTGGCGCCCGCAGATCTCCCAGTCCTGTTTGGAGGTCAGCTGCCAGAACGGCAAGAGTTCGTCGAGCGAGTAGTCTTTCCCCTCAACCGCGTTCTCGTGTACCAGCCAGATGACTCGCGCCTGCGTGCTGTGCGGCCCGGTCGGCAGCAGCCTGGTCGTTACCGCGTGATCGCAACTCGAGTGGTTCCAGAAGTTGGGCATTGTTCGAATGCGCAGCGTGCCCACGTCGGGATGGGAGTATTGCCCCATCAGCGGCGCGACCTGCCTCCCATCCATGCTTTCGCTGACCCATCCCTCCGATAGGGGCGTTCGGTTGGCCGAATACCAGATGTTGTGTTCCGCGTCCGGGAAGCGGGTCATGCCTGCCTGCTTGTGCGTGACCGCCAGACCGCATTCGGCCCACATCTGTTCGCTGCGCGCCACGATCGCATCGATCTGGGTCTGAATGTGCTCCGAAGTGTCATTGGCGTTGTAGTGATCGTAGTTGGCCTTGATATACTGCGGATGCCCCACGTTGCAGTGATAGCACTCCCGGTTGTTTTCCCAAACCAATTTCCAATTTGCCCGGATATCGTAGTCGATGGATTTGGCAACTTTGGCGCGCTCGAACCCCTGAGGGCGCGCCAGGTCTGCCATTACTTCTCGCGCCGCCTCGAAGTCGGGCGGCTCGGCTGCAAGGCAGAAGTAGATCATGCCGGCGACTTCGTGCACGGGCACGGGAACAAGACTCAGCTCGGACTTATCCACCGTTTCCTGCATCCCCCGGCAGGTCAGCAGGCTGCCGTCGCGACCGTATACCCACTGATGATACGGGCAGACGATTTTCCCTAGCTGCCCCGACGGCTGGTCACACAAGAGCGAGCCGCGATGCCTGCATACATTGTGCAGTCCACGCAAGGCTTCGGAATCGTCGCGCAGGAGGAGGATCGAATCGGTATCGACCGACACCGTAATATAGTCGCCCGGATTTGGGATTTCGCAGGTGTATCCGGCAAACAGCCAACCACGGCGCCACACACGCTCCACGTCCAGGCGATACAGGGCGTCGTCGGTATAAAATGCGCCGGGAAGCGCCCTGCCCGGCTTACACTCAGCAAGCAGCGTCTCCAGATAGCCGTCAGATGCCACGGTGTTTTCTCCAAGTCGCCCGATGCCTACGGTTTCTCGCGCTCAACGGCCTGACGCGGGCGCGGGACGACACTCGGTCAGATGTCGGACGTATCAATACCTGTCCGGCAGGTGCATGTGCGAATACCGGAGCGGGAACAGCGTCTGCAGCAGCTTGGCGACATCGTCCGCGGGCGGCTCGGGAAGTCGACTCAGGATGTCGTCCGGCGGAAATGCCCCAAGCGCCAACCTCGCCAGTTCGCTCTGCGGAAGCGATGCCGTGAACTCCGCGCCGCTGGCCGTGTCCGCCACGGACACCCCGTCTGGCCCGAAGATGAGCGTCGCGTCACCGATCTCCGTCCGCAGCAGCAACGATCCGGACAAGTCACTGCGAGCTGAGCGCAGGCGTGCCGCCAGCTCCGGCCGGAGCGATTCCAGCAGGCGGCCAACATTCAGTACTCGGGCCATGGAGCCGCCGCAGGCGCTGAAATTGCCGAGGAGTCTTGCATCCTGGCGCATCGCGGCCGAGGAGATCGGTCCCTCCGGCGGGAACGACAGCACCACCTGCTTGACCTTCTTCTCGGCGGGCTCCTCCCGCGCCCATTGCCTGCAGGCCGCGAGAACGGCGTCCGCGGAGTGATGCCCGTCCGCCATGACTTCGCCGAGTACCAGCGCATCGTTGAAGTTATGCTCCAGCGTATCGTTCACGTACCAGCACCAGCGGGCCCGCCACACATAGCCGTGCACGAGACCATCGGGCCCAACCGCGACCCTGCAAGCGTCCTTCTCCGGCGCGGTCGTGGTATCCGAAAGGCGTTTCCACGTGCGATGGTGGTCCGGCCGCACGGCGGCGCCGGTCGCCCGTTCGGTGTTGCGCGCATACAGGCTCTTTACGGTCTGCAAATCCCCCTGGGCAAATGACCGAACGGACCATCCCTCAGGCAAGGCGCTATCGCGCTCCAAATCCGTCAGCACAGCAATGAAGTCCGGTCCCGCGGTCGCATATCCGAATTTAGGGTAGAAGTCGCGAATGCCGTATAGCATCGAGATCGCCGCGTCGCCCTGAATCATATGCTCCACCGCGGCCTCAATTACGCGACGCGAGTATCCGCGGCTTCGGTGCGCCTCGTCGGTTCCCACCCCACCGACACCGTCCATGCGCACAAGCGCTTTGCCGATATGGATCGTGAATGGTACCAACCAGAGACGACTCAGACTCTTCTCATCGAGCATCAGGTCGACTCGCGTGGAATTCCCGTCCGGCTCGCGGCGGATCGAGATCGTGGGCTCTGTGTTCGTGGTCGGCATAGCCAAGAATGACTCCTGTATGTGATCTGGATATCCTGTATCACGTGCGATCATATCGACCGACCCATCGTTGGCGACCGTCGAATAGATTGGGTTACGTGATCGGATGCCGGACTAGCGTCGAACTGCGCGTCCAAATACGCGAGCCGAGGGTGCGTTTCCTCCGACCGCCCAACGGCGTCTCAAACGAAATCCTGGACCTCCCTTCACTTCCATCACTTTCTCCTACCTCGCCCCATGGCGACGAAATCCTCTCATTTATACCGCGACTTGTGGAACAACTCTAGTTACACCGCAAGATGAGAGCGCAATCGCTCCGGACCCGAGGCTGACCTAATTTGATTTCCCCTTTGAAGAGATGGACACGTCTCTTCGCGCTTACGACCCCGCTGATCACATTCGGCCACTCTTCGCTCGGCGCACAAACTCAGTCCCATGACGCCCAGGTCCGTATCGTCGTCATTAAGACGCGCGATATTCCCTTCTACGCGCCTTCCGTTCAAGGGCTGATCGACGGGCTTAAATCGAAGGGCTACCGGGTGAAGGATCGGCTCGATCTGAGAGTTGTGGCCCTGAGCGGTAAATCGCAAGCAGACAAGGCGCTGATAGAGCAGCAGTTCGCCAGTCGACCGGATCTGATCGTGACGTTCGGCACGGACGCGACTCGCCTGACAGCGGACCAGAAACCTACCATGCCAATATTGTTCAGCATGGTTCTGGATCCGGTCAGCCTCGGAATCGTGAAGTCGCTGGAGAGTCCAAGCGGCAACTTTACGGGTGTAACACTACCCGTCAGCCCGGGCAAACAGCTGGATGCTCTGCTTCAGACCGTGCCCAATGTACGCCGAGTCGGGCTGTTGTACACCGATCGGGACCCCACGTCACTGGCTTTCCTTACCGAAGCAAAGGAAGATGCGAAACGGTTGAATGTAGAGATCACCGCCGTTCCGGTCCAACCGGTGCAGTCTGCCCGAGACGCATTGAATCAGTTCGCCGCGGTCCCCGATGCCCTATGGCTGCTGCCTGATCCCGCTTCGAGTGGATCACAGGCGGTAAAGGAGACCCTGGAGTACGCCCGACTGCACCATCTGCCCGTCCTGGGAACCTCGAACGGGACCGTGCGGGCGGGAGCGCTGCTTGCACTCTCCGCCAATCTAGAGGATCAGGGGAGCAGCGTCGCGGAGATGGCGGCGAGAATTCTCGGCGGGATCGAAACGCCCGCTCAAATGCGCGTCCGCGGACCGCGCAGGACTGTCCTGACGCTCAATCTGGTGACCGCGCACTCTCTGGGCATCGCAATACCTAAGGAAGTTCTGCATCTGGCCGACGAAGTCATCGACGCCGATCAGGAGGATAAATAGTGATCGGATTCTCTGTCTGGAACAGTAAAATGGCGCGGCGGCTTGTCAGCATCTTCGTGATGTTGGCTGGAATTCCGATCGCCGTGACGGTGCTCACGCTGGCAATTGTAGGTTCCGCGCAGATCGTCACTGCGACACGATCCATGAACCGGATCCAGGAGACCGCCATCGGGGAGGCGGGCCACGGCTTCCGCCAACAGGGCGCCGAAGCGCTGCGCCAATCCGCTGCGCAGACTCAGCAGATATCGATGCAGGCAATCCAATCGATGTCGCGCCAGATGGCGAAGGAGCAGGAGCAGTCTCTTCACACGACGTCCCGAGACTTCTCGGCGCTGACTCGCGAGAATGTCCAGTCGGCGCTCCAGCAGTCGCTTTTCACTAATCACGCCTCCCTCAACCGGATTCGGGATCGCATGACCGGCCTGTTTGAGGAGTCCGCTCAGTCGACTCAACGGCGCGCTTCGGGCAATATCGAAAAAGCGATGCTGGCGCTCAACGATACGTTGATGCGGGAGCGGGCATCGCGACTTTCCTCGAAAATCGGCGACCATATTGGAAACGCCACCAACTTCCTCACGCTCACGGCGCAGATGCCTGGAATGAGCGACGGCGAGGCCATCGTCCAGAAGGCGACCCT
>JBBQVV010000299.1:0-8980 GCA_038211235.1 Chthonomonadales bacterium
AAGCACAATTTGCCGCTGCAGCCGACCTCGTTTATTGGACGAGAGCGCGAGCTGGCGGACGTGCGAGCGCTGCTTGCAAAGTCGCGGCTGCTGACGCTGACGGGCTCGGGCGGATGCGGCAAGACTCGACTCGGCCTTCAGGTTGCCGACCAGATCCAGGCCGAGTTCGCCGATGGGGCGTGGATGGTTGAGCTTGCCGCTATCAGCGATCCCGAATTGGTCCCGCAAGCGGTTGCCGGGGCATTCGACATATCCGAGGCGCCTGGACAGACGCTCACGAAAACGCTGACGGCGGCCCTGGGACCGAGACAGGTGCTGCTGCTGCTGGACAACTGCGAACACCTCCTGGCCGCCTGTGCTGCTCTGACTAATGCTTTACTGCGGGGCTGTCCGGGCGTACAGATCATTGCAAGCAGCCGGGAGCCTCTGAACATTCCCGGCGAACAGACATACCGGGTGCCCTCACTGGGCCTGCCGGAGTCCGGTCAGGCGCCAAAGGCCGATACACTTCCGGACTTCGAAGGGGTGAGGCTCTTCCTGGAGCGCGCACAAGTCGCCTCGCCGGACTTCCGCGTGACTGACGAGAACGCGGCGGTGATCGTGGCGGTCTGTCGCCGGCTGGACGGCATTCCTCTGGCGATCGAGCTTGCGGCGGCCCGCACTCGCTCCCTGAGCATCGAGCAGATTTCGCTCAAACTCGACGACAGGTTTCGGCTGCTGACAGGCGGCGACAGGTCGGCGCTGCCGCGGCAGCAGACGTTGCGGTCGCTGATCGACTGGTCGTACGGTCTGCTGACCGAGCCGGAGCGGACGCTCCTTCGCCGTCTTTCCGTCTTTGCGGGAGGCTGGTCCCTGGAGGCGGCCGAGTCGGTCTGCTCCGACGATATTACAGCTCGATCCGCGCACGACGTCGATCCCATCACGCCGATTGAAGGCTGGGAGATTCTCGACCTGCTAACGGCTCTGGGAGACAAGTCACTTGTCGTGACTGAGCCGCGGGGCCGTGAGACGCGGTATCGGCTGCTGGAGACCGTTCGCCAGTACGCGGCCGACCGGCTTCAGGAGTGGAACGAGACCACAAGGATTCGCACGGCGCACCGCGACTTTTATGTGGCGCTTGCCGAAGCCGCGGAGCCGCACTACACACTCCCCGACCACGGAGAGTGGCTTGCCCGTCTCGACCTGGAGCACGACAATTTACGGTCCGCGCTCGACTGGCGCCTGGACGACGCGGAGGGAATGGACGCCGGGCTGCGTCTATCCGGCGCGCTCTGGCGCTTCTGGCACACCTCGGGATATATCAGCGAGGGCCGCGAACGGCTGACCAGGGCGCTTGCGAGATCGGACGACACGATCCAGACGCTTGCGCGAGCCAGAGCGCTCGCAGGCTGTGGGCTGCTCTGCTGGTGCCAGGGCGATAACGACGAAGCCGGGCGACTGTTCGAGACAAGCATCTCAATCGCTCGAGAGCGGAACAGTCCGATCAGCATCGCCGCCGCGCTGCTCGGTCTAGGTCTCGTCGTGCTCGATCGGAGGGATCTCGAAAGAGCGGGCTCCATTTTCGAAGAGAGCCGCGCGCTCTGCTCGGAGATCGGTGATCGATGGGGTCTGGCCCTCTCGCTGAATAACCTTGGCCTGGTGGCTTCCGCTCAGGGAGAGGCCGACGCTGCGCGGCGACATCATGTGCATAGTCTCGAGATCCGCCGCGAGATGGAGGACCAATGGGGAATCTCCATGTCTCTTAATAATCTTGGAGAGCTTGCTGCGGCAGATGGCGACTATGGGCACGCGCACGAGCTGCAGTCGGAGAGTCTGATCATTCGCAGGGCGATTCGGGATCGGGCCGGGATCGCCTATAGTCTTGAGGCCTTTGCGTCCCTGGCAGCCCGTGAGGGTCAGCTCACGCGTGCCTGCATTCTTCTCGGAGCGGAGGAGGCGTTGCGCGAAGCGATAGGCGCGGCGCTCCCCGCCGGGGTCCGCGCGAGCCACGGCATCGTGCTCGACCAGATCCAGGACGCCGCGGCGGAACAGAGTTACGACTCCGCATGGAAGCAGGGGCGTGCGATTGGGCTGGACGAGGCAATTGAGTTTGCGCTGGCGGTGTGAGGACGCATTCGTCCCCTCTCGGATCGTCGAATCGAAGCCTGGGAATCGATGGCAATCACGACAGCGCAACGCGCTTTCCGGCGCGCGTTGCGCTGTTACCTGAGCCCAGGTCACGATCGCCTCGGCGAACCTTTCGCGGCCTAAACTCGGAGATTGAAATCGGTAGGCCAGCTCACGGCAAGATGAACGGGCCTACCAATCGATGCGCGACTACCGGCAAGCAGTCGAAGTAGCTGTGTCCGCTTGACCGCTATTTAGCCGCGCAACTACTCCATAGAATGCGAGAAACCTGTAATAAATGCATAGTTAGGAAATATTCGATTCACAGACGATCATGGCAGAAGAACAACGATCGGATTCCGAACTCATTACCGCCTGTCTCGCCGGGGATCGCGCCAGTTGGGACGCGCTGATCCGTCGATATGGTCGCTTCCTATATGCTATGGCGCTGCGCGCGGGTCTCTCCACATGCGATGCGGAGGACGTCTTCCAGAACGCCTGTATAAAGCTCTATGAGAACCTGAGTCATGTGCGTGAGACGGGTCGATTGGCCGGTTGGCTTGGCGCCGTCGTGCGGCAGGAGGTCGCCCTGCTGCGACGTCGCCGAGCGCATTTCGCCCTGTCCGATCTTGACGACGAACTACGTGGAGGGCAGCCTGAAGGGCCGTCGGCAGACAGCCCCGAGCAGCGGCTGCTCGCCACGGAAGAGCGCCTGCTCATTCGCGCGGCGGTTGAAGAGCTGTCTGCCGATTGCCGATCGCTGTTGTCCCTGCTGTATCGGGAGTCGCCGGCCACCTACGCCCAAGTATCAAGCGATCTGGGAGTGCCCGTTGGCACAATCGGACCACGTCGATCTCGCTGTTTGAAGCGGCTCATGACGATTCTGAAGGAACGAGGATGGTGACTCGAATTTTTGCGGGGTCGGCTGCATTCATTAATGGTATTGGAGTCGCCCCTGGACCACACCACGGCAGTTAGCGGCTTAGTTAAGGGCCAACGCGATGCGTAGATGCCAATTCGGTTTTGAGGCGCTGCTCGACTATGTCGAGGGGCGTTTGCGTCCGGGCGACCGAGCGCGTGTCGAATCACATCTGGCTTCCGGCTGCTCCGCATGCCGCGAACAGGTGTCTATTCTCGAATCGCTTTTGCCTCAATTGACTCAAGCCCTTGCGATGGATTTACCATTGGTTTCGGCATCTGCGTTGCAGTTTGCTCAAAACCTCTTCCAGACTGTAGATCGCCAGAATCCTGTTGAGTCCATCCGCGAATGGGTGGGGCGCCTTGTGTTCGACAGCCGGCTCAGGTCCGCGCTCGCGGGATCCCGTGACGAGAGCGGACAATCGGTCATGTGCCTCTATGCGGCGGGTCCGTACCAGGTCGATATCTGGGCTGAGAAGCAACCGGCCGGCTCATGGTATCTGATCGGCCAGCTTACGGACCAGACCGAATCCAGAGCCATCGCCGTCGATGGCATAGCTTTCACATCGATTTCCGGCCACTCTCAAACGGTTCGGCAAGAAGAGAGCGAGTTCCACATCTCCTCGGTCGCTAGCGGCAGTTATACACTGACGCTGCGATCGCTGGAGGACGCGATAAGAGTTGAGGAAGTTATCGTCGGTGACTGATGGGGCGCCGTTGGACTACAAACTGCTCGCGGCAAGGTGGCGCGATACGCCTACGGAGCGCGACACGCTGCTCGCGGAAGCCGGTCGCATCGAGAACGGCGCCGGCGCACTGGTTGAGGCCGGACGCGCTCTGCTCAGCGCGGACCCGGACGCCGCATGCGCGTTGGCCGAAATCGGCGGCGCGCTTGCGGCGCATCGCGGCGAACCTGAGATCGAATCGGCGGCGCATCGGCTCGCCGCACAGGCCATGCGAATTGGAGGACGTCATGAAGAGGCAATTACATCCTTTCAAGCCGCTGCCGCCATCGCGCGGAGAGCCGCCAATCATGTGCTCGCGGCGGAGGTACAGATCGGAATCGTCGACTCGATGGGCATTCTGGGGCGTATCGATGAGGCGATTCTGTTCGCGCACGCGCTCGAAACGGCGCTCGACGGTCTTGGAGCGACCGAACAGCTGGCTAAGCTTCTTGTCAACGTTGGAGGACTCTATTTTCGCCGCGACGCCTACTTGGAGGCGCTGGACTGTTACCGCCAGGCCGAGGAGATATTCACCGCGAAAGGAGACCGGCCCGCGCTGGCGCGTGTAAAGACCAACTCCGCCAACGCTCTGCTCTACCTGGATCGCATCGGCGATGCCATGACACAGTATGAAGAGGCACGCGCCTATTTTGAGAGCCAGGGCATGGCGTTGGAGGCGGCGGTCGTCGATAGCAACCTCGGCTACTGGTACACCGTGTCGGCCAAGTATGTTCACGCGGTCGACTCCTTCACCCGCTCTCTTGCAGTCTTCCAGCATTATGATCGTCCGCAGGATACCGCACTGGCCCAGCTTGGTCGCGCGGAGGCATTCCGCAGCCTGAACCTGTTCGAGGAATCACTTTCAGACTATTCGCGGGCGATCGTGCTGCTGGAGTCGAGAGGCTTGAACTTCGACCTGGCGAGGGCTCACTTTGGCCGCGCCTCGGCGCTGGCGGCTCAGGAGCATAACGACGCTGCTTCCGAGTCTCTCGACCATGCCGATGCATTGTTTCGCGATCAGAACAACACCGTGCGCCGCGCGTTCGTGGATCTACTACGCGCGACGCTGCTCACACGGAAAGGCGCTACGGCTGAGGCCATGATCGTGGCGCGACGCGCGGCAAGAGTGTTCTCCCGGCGTAAGCTGGCCGGATGGGCGGCGGAGGCGCGGCTAGTTCTGGCGCTTGGACTGCCGGACCTTGATAGCCTGCCGGGCCTGCGAACGGTAGCTCGGACTGCGCGCAGGCTCAACCGCGGATGGCTGGAGTGTCGAGCCGAGCAGGCGATGGGCCGGGCGCACTTGCGTCTTGGAGACCGGAACCGTGCAAGAGCCCATATGCGGAGGTCCGTTGCCGCGTTGGAATCGTCCACGGCGCTCATCTCGTTGGAGGAGATGTATGTATCGTTCCTGAGAGACAAGATAAGCGTGCACGAGGATCTCATTGCAATTCTGCTGGAAGACGGAGGCGCGGGCGATCTGGAAGAGGCCTTTCTGCTGATCGAGCGTTCTCGCTCTCGCGCCCTACTGGAACGAGTGCATGCGACGATCGACGAACGTGGGCCGGTATCTAGTGCGGCGACCGAATACGAACGCGTGTTAATCGGCAGGCTCGCCGACCTGCGGGCGCGCCTCGCTCGTGCTTATGGCGCAACTGATGCGCTGGATGAAGCGAATGCTCGAAGACTCGCCGATCCAACACGGACCTCGGACGCCAGGGCTCTGGCCGATCTGGAGCGTCGCTACCGCGATGCGCTCCGCGAAGTTGAACTCTGTTCGGCTCCGCGGCGGTTTAGGATGTCGCCGCCACGTCTGCAGGCGGTACAAGCGGCCCTGATGGACGGCGAGGTGCTGCTGGAGTACCAGTTTGTCGGTCAGAGCCTCGTCGCATTCGTGATCCGTCGAGACGGAGTCTGCGTTCGGCGATATCTTGCGCGCCGCGATCAGATTGTGTCCGCCGCCAGGCGTCTGCGCTATCACCTCGATCGAGCCTCTGCTGCAGCCTATATGATCGGCATCACCGCCGATATGCTGCAAACGGGAATTGACGGCGTGCTTGCGCTCCTCTACGACCTTCTGCTGCGGCCGTTGGAGGCCGATCTCTCCTGCGAAAGGATCGTACTGGCTCCGCACGACCTCCTTCACGGCCTGCCCTTCCACGCCTTCCACGACGGACGTTCCTATGCGCTGGACCGCTGGGAGTTCGTTGTCGCTCCGAGCGCCTCCGTCTGGATGGAGGCGCCGCGGCCGGGAGGGCCGGCGGAATGGAAACCTGCGCTCCTGGTCGGCGTGTCCGGTGAGGGGTTGGAGCATGTCGCCGCGGAGATTGAGTCCCTGGCAGATCTCCTGCCGGATTCTACGAGGCTTGTGGGCGACGCCGCGACGCTGGACGCATTTCGCGCGGAAGCTTCCGGTCGCCAGCTGATCCACCTGGCGATGCACGCCAACTACCGCACGGACAATCCCCTGTTTTCGGGGCTGCGATTCCGCGATGACTGGCTGCTCGCGCGAGACCTGTACTCGATGACATTGAACTGTGAACTTGCAACGCTTTCGGCGTGTCGCACAGCGGAGGCGCGAATCGATGCGGGAGACGAGATCTTCGGCCTGGTCCGCGGCTTCTTGATATCCGGTTGTCAGGCGGTCGCTGCGAGTCTGTGGCCGGCCGACGACGTTGCGACAGCACATTTGATGGTGCGCTTCTATCAGGAGTTATGGAAAGGTCAATCATTGGCGGCGGCGCTTCGCATAGCGCAACGGGAGACTCGCGAAGGCTACCCGAATCCGTACCATTGGGGTGCGTTTATTCTGGTGGGTAATCGCGTCACGAGGAGCTCGTTGCCCGTGCGTTCGGCTGACCAACTGAGCCGCGCCGGGCCATGATTTCCTGAAAAGAGGTACACAAGGTTGCGGAACAGAAAGAATCCTCCGTGGTCGCTCACTCTCAGCAAAGTAGTTCTGGTCTTGATCATTGGCATGGCAGCGATGAGCTGCAAAACCGCATTGGCGCGCGGCGCTCCCTTCGACGAAGTCGTTGTTAACCTGCAGCCGGGAGAGGACATCTTTAGCCTTGCATTGGACCACGGCGCCACTATCGAGGGGGTTGTTTCTGGAACGGACCTCTACCGCCTGCATGTTCCGCGCTGCCGTCTGAACCAGTCCCTTGCGGAGCTCAATACGGACGGAAGAGTGGCTTTCGCGGAGACTGACCAGGCGCTCTCCGGGGCGGAGACGCAGGGATCGCACATTCTGTTTGCATTCGATTCGTCCGGCGTGCCCGGACAGTATCTGAACTCAGCCGTATATAGCCAGATAGACCTAGGAACGGCTACGTCCGGTTCGCGTGGCGAAGGAACAGTGGTTGCCGTGCTAGATACCGGAGTCTGCTTCAGTCATCCCGACCTCCAGAACCACCTCCTGCCGGGTTACAACACGTTCGATGCCAGGTCGCTGCCCGACGATGTTCCGGATGGCGTTACCAACGGTGGCGTCGGACACGGAACGATGGTTGCCGGTTTGATCGCGCGAGTTGCCCCCAATACTGCCATCATGCCGATACGCGTGCTGAATGGCGATGGCGTTGGCACACTATTCCAGCTCCTGGCCGGCCTTCATTACGCAATAGATCACGGGGCAAACGTCGTGAACCTGAGCCTGGGCGCGTCCACCCCCTCGGCGCTATTGGCGGATGCCATCGAGGCGGCGGACGACGCCGGCATCATCGTCGCCGCAGCCGCCGGCAATGAGAGTACGAGCGCGAAGCACTACCCGGCTGCGCTGCATTCGGTCATCGCGGTTGCGTCGGTGGAGTGGAACAATGTCAAATCACTGTACAGCAACTACGGCACGTATATTCGGATCGTCGCTCCCGGAACGGGAATCCGCAGCACCTACTGGACCGGCGGCTACGCCACCTGGTCCGGGACATCGTTTGCCGTACCCTTCGTCTCGGCCGAAGCGGCGCTGTTGATCGCCGCTAATCCGAACATGAAGGCGCGGGCGGCGTGCGCTCGAATCTGGAAGACCGCACACGCAGTCAATCGCGATAATCCGGCGTACCGCGGGCTTCTCGGACGCGGATTAATAGACATTGACGCAGCCGTGAACGGCCGTATGCATGACGACGCGGACGACGAGTAGCCTGGCAGCGTGGATAGGGTGAAGCGGGGTTTCTGAGATGAATCTCGCCGATTCCGTTTTGAACCGCTCTCATTCCGGAATCGGCGGATCACTATAAGGCTGTTGTACGGTATGTGACGGCGCTTATCAATCCTCCGGCGCGCGATACAGTGCGAAAGTCGCGATTGTGGGACAGGCGCGAGCGCGCAGGATGTAAAGGCGGATCTTAGAGGCGGTCACCGTCGAGAACCTCGCGATGCGCTTGTGGCCGATCGTCGTGCCTCGGAACACGGTCTTCCACGCGCCCTCGATGAATGCTTCGACGGAGAACTCCTCTACCCTCTGTCCTAGTGCAATATCCTCCATGGCAAGGGCGCGATTGACCGGCTGATCGCGGCCCAGGTCGACCTCCAGCCAGGCGTGGGTCACTCCGTCTGGGACCGCCCAATAGGTGGCTGCCCTGCCGTCCACCGCGTTCGAGGGCGCGAACTCCCGGCCGCTGCGCTTCGCGGAGGCGGTCACCGGCCGCTTCAGCGCGAGATCGTGGGAGAACGCCGAATCTCGCAGTTTGCGAAATGCCATCAGCGCGGCGACGTCGTTTTCGTGCACGAGGCCCCGCCGATCCACGGGGAGATTCAGCAGAAGCGATCCGTTCTGGCCCGCCGACCGGTAGTAGATCTCCATGAGCTGCGAGGCGGATTTCACCCTGGCGTCCTCCTCCGCATGGTAAAACCAGCCGGGCCGTATCGAGACGTCACACTCGGCCGGCAGCCAGTGCGTGCCGTTCTCCTGGCCCGTCGGAAGGTCCCTGCTGTTCGGAGTGCCGGGATAGAACTCGTCGCGCCGGAGCAGCGACCAGTTCGTCTCTCCGGCGAACCCATCCTCGTTTCCCACCCATCGAATGTCCGGTCCGGCATCGCTGAAGATCACAGCGTTGGGTTGGCACTTGCGCACGACCGAAATGAATCCTGGCCAGTCGTAGGTCTGCCGCCGGCCGTTCGGGCCCTCGCCGTTGGCGCCGTCGAACCACACCTCGAAGATCGGCCCATAGTTGGTGAGTACCTCTGTCAGCTGCTTCTTGAAGAACTCATTGTACGCGGGCGTGCCGTATTGA
>JBBQVV010000300.1:0-8924 GCA_038211235.1 Chthonomonadales bacterium
CGATCAGCGCCCGCATCTCCGCAAGGAGCGGGGCAGCGGCCATCGCCACCATTTCCGCCGCCTGCCGCCGGTACTCCGCCATCGCCGCGTCCTTCACGGGCTGTTTCACCAGCGGGAATGTGGTGAGCACGTGCGCGAACTCCTCCTCCGTCAGACCGTAGAGGTGCGCCACGATCCCGTCCAGCTCGGCCCGCAGCCGCGCGCGAATCGCCGGGTCAGTCGCGCCGCAGGAGGGCGTCCACGTGCGGGGGAGACCATCGGGAGGGGACAGATCCGCGAAGACTTCGTTCCAAAGTTCGGCGAATTCGGGTGTGGTACAGGTGAGGCGGGCTGCGCGCTCGACGACGGCATGGAACGCGGGGTGCGGAGCTGACAGGCGCGGCATTGGCGTCTGGTACGTGAGGAACATCGTCAGACTCCCCGATGTCCGCAATCTAATGAGGTAATCGAAGGCAAACGAGTTAAACATGCCGCATCGAAACAGCAGGACTTCAGACGATGTCACGTCCTTGTTTAAGTGCAGCTTATGATTTGCAAATATACGCCTGGGCACTATACATGAGATGAATGTTCGCTCATCGGTATCTCTCGCTATCTCCCGGTGTGCGTGTCGATAGCGTTGGTAGCTGGCCATCGCGCCTGCCAGAGGCCTGTCGGCAGACAACGCCTTACGTGCTTCGTATTCGTCAACCCAGTACTTAGGCGCGCCCCATAGGTGCGTGAACTGATGGATCATCTTGCCTTCGTACAGCGGTAGGCGACCTGGACTGGGTAATGTGTTGAACAGGTGGCTGTCGTTCGTCATGTGAAACTCCGTGGACAGCCGCAGGTTCCAACTGTCCTCGACCTTTTCACCCAGCATCGGGAAGCGCGCCATCTTCTCCGCGATCTGTATATCGAGGGGCGACTTGAACTCCATAATCGACCACGAGTCGGGGGAGAGGCGTTCTACCAGTTCCACCGAGATGGGCAGGCCGACTTCGGCCGGAAAACGCTCCAAATCGTCCACATCATGGCGCATGAACGCGGCAGGGAACTTGGTCGTCTCGCCGCCCTTGCGGAACGATAGGACGACGAACTTGAACCGGCTGTCCACGTTCTCGAAGATGGTCTTGCGGTTCTCGAATCCGAAGAGACCGGTCACCTGTGTGCGTTCGAATAGCAGGGTGCGCAGGCCCTTTGCGCCGAGGTCGGTATAGATGCCGCTGGGAATCACGATGCCGAGCAGCCCACCGGGCCGGAGCAGGTTGAAGCACTGCTCCAGGAACAGCTTATACAGGTTGATGTCCGTGCCCGTCTTCTTACCGTTGACGAGCGCGCTCTGGCTCGCATACTGCGGCGAGGATCGGAAGTAGGCGCTCTGGTGCGGGAACCGGCCCAGGTATTCCAGGTAGGCGGCGCGGATTTCACCATCCGCCAGGAGTTCGTCTCGCTTCTCCTCGAACTCCTTGATGGTCATCTTGTTCTTGGTGACCAGGTCCGAATGCTCCTGAAAGAACTCTTTGTCTTGCGGCTTCAATATCTCCCATGGCGGGTTGGTGATGATGGCGTCGAAGCCGGCGCTCTTCATCGCCTCACTGAACTCGAACGACCAGTGGAACGGCTGCAGCGCGCCGACGTCTTCCGCCGTAACCGCCCGTTTGATCGGCTTGCCGGCCTTGCCCTCGGCGGCGTTCCACGTAGCCTGCTCGAAGAAGACGCGCTGCTTCTGGAAGCGATCGAGAAGCACTTCGTCCAGGATGGGGCGAGCCTCGCTCTCGAGATCCTCGATCTGCTTGCGCAGCGCGGCCGGATCGTCCATGCGCGAATCCGCGTTCTGAAATCTGGCGACCAGCATGTTCTTACGCTGAACGAGATCGTTGTAGCCGGCGCCGAAGAGACTGTTATGCTCAGTCAGCTCGTTGAGGTCCGGGCGAAGAAGTCCGACGAGCGCATTGCCGGCCATGATGTTGAAATCGATGTTGGGCAGCGGCTCCAGCTTGTCGACGTCATCGACGCAGGAGACGAGCGCCATGAAGAGCCGCAGCCGCGCGATCTCGCAGGCCTCCGGCATGATGTCCACGCCGTAGAGGTTCTGCGTGATGATCCGCTTATGGATCTCGTAGCGGCGGGAGCGGTGGCTCTCCAGGTTGTCCCGAATCCAGGCCTGCAATCCCGCATCCTCCAGGAGATGCGCCCGGCCCGCAATGGTCTCGTACAGCTTCACGAGCGTATCGAGCGCGGCGACGAGGAAGGCGCCGGAGCCGCAGGCAGGGTCGAGGACGCGGATGCTTGGCAGGATGTCTTCAAGCAGATACCGGCAGAGCCGGGCGTCGGCCTGGAAGACCAGCTCTTCCACGTTGGCGTAATGCTTGCGCGAGATGAGCGCCGTCTTGTCCAGCACAAGTTGGTGGATGGTCTGGCGGCAGAGGTACTGCGTGATCTGCGGGCGGGTGTAGTAGGCGCCGAACTCCTTCTGGTTGATGTACTTCTCGAAGATGTAGCCGAGCACGGCCGGGCTGATAGTGTCCTCGGTACCATCCGGCTCCGTGTGGAACGCCCAGTTGAAGCCGTGGAAGAGGCCGAACAGGTCGTCGAAGGCGCTGTCGGCCACCTGAATCTCGTACTTCTCCTCCAGGTGGTGCGGGAGGAAGAGGCCGCCGTTCAGGTAGGGGATCTTCCCGGTAATCGTTTCTGCGGAGTTGATCGGTCTCGCGAACGCCTCGAAGAAGAGCGGAGTAAGAAACGTGCGATAGTAGCGATCGGGTCCGATCTGCTTGCTGGCCGCGAGCTTCTCCTCCAGGTACTGCACGTTCTTGTTGTCGAGAAAGAGACGCTTTTGCAGGAAGTAGATGAAGATGATCCGGTTGACAAGCACGCTGACATACCAGTCCCGGTCGCGCTCGTTCGGGATGCCGGTGATCGCGGCGGCGATCCGCAGGCGACGCTCCGCGAATCCGGTGAAGAACCGCTTCGTGACCCTGTCGTGGTCCAGCGCGGCGGCGACCCTAGCGGCGGCCTCCACGAGCGGCAGCCTGCCCTTTTCGTCCAGCTCCTCCAGTTCGACCATCAGGCCCGCGAGCTTGGAGACGAACTCCAGGCCTCGCTCGCCCCGGAAGTAAGCGTGCGTCCGGAAGGTCGACTTACCGCCGTCCCGCTTCATCCACTGCCAGGCCTGCTGCGACCGGTCGCGATTAGTAAAGATGAGGATATTCTCCGCCGCCTGCCGGACGAGCTGCCGTTGCAGCGCCTCGCGGACCGACGATTCCGGGATCGCATCGGCCTGCGCCTCGAAGACTCCGTAGGGCGTCAGCTCCGCGACCGGGACGGCGTCCACGGTTACGCCCGCCGCCTCGATCCGCAGCGGCTTAGTGCCGGACGGCCTGTTCCAGCCGAGCTCTTCGGCGAACATCTCTTCCAGCGCGCCGGCGTCCAGTAGCCGGGTGATCTCTGCGACATTGACGCTCATTGGCAGTGCCTTTTCGGTCTCGAAATCGAGGGCTTGCGCGATGGAATGATGGCCTTTGACGATTTATTACCGGGCGGACGGGCGAGTCTCAGAGCGCCCGACGACGTAAACGTCTTCGCTGTGGGGCCTTCGGCCAAGTGCCCCCTGCGGGGCACGCTTAATGTGACTGTGTGTGCTATCCGCTCTAGGATGATCGGTATCAACGAGCCTCGGTATTCCCAGTCCCATCGTCTTCTTTATCTTCATCTTCAAAGGCTTCGACAGAGGGCCACAGCTTGTTGCCTGCATGATGCGTTTTCTGGTCATTAATGTATTCGATCGTCGCCTTCTTATCGCGGGCGCTCACGCTGAACACCGCGTAATTCTCGCGCCATGCGAACCACGCTCCAGGACGCAGCTTCTCGCTCACGAGTCGCGACGAACCGCCCTTGACCCGATTCATGAGATCGGCATATGTGATCGTTGTGGGAAACGCAACAAGAAGGTGAATGTGGTCCGGCAACCCGCCGATCGCGAGCACCGTGCATCCAACCGATCCGCAAACTGTCTCGATATAACGATAAATTGCCCTCTCTATATCGCCGGTAACCAGGGGAAGTCGATCCCGTGTCGTCCAAACGAAATGCTGGTACGATCGCACCATATTCCGCCGATGCTTCATCCGACCGCAACCACCTTCCAAAACCCCTTGCCCCGAAGCGCAGACGTTACCGACTTTCAATAAAGAGTTCCGGTCCCTCACCGGCTGCATTTGTGTGCGAAGCACACTTGGCCGAAGGCCCCCTAGCGAAGACGTTCACGTCGTCGGCATCGTCGGCGGTGCAGCGAAGACGTTCACGTCGTCGGCATCGTCGGCCGCAACGGATATACGCAGTTCACCGCGTTTGATGCCGATCCACAGCGATGATGTTCACCACGTCGTCGGTCTCGTCGCCGGTGCCGCAAAAACGTTATGGTCTTTGCAAACAAGATATCGGGCAAGTATCCGGGCGGACGACGCCGTAAACGGGTTCGCTCGGTGGCCTGCGGCCATGTGCCCTACCGGGCACAATGCAGCGAAAGCCAGGGCATCGAAGCTCATTCCGGAGCACCTCCCACCAACCCGAGAGAGCAGAGTATCCTGGGTTCAGTCTGCTCCGCCTCCTCATCCGCCACGCAGAGTCGCCCATCGCTCCGAAGCGCCATGCAGAGCTCTGCCAGAGTCTCGTCCGAGATCCCGGCCCTAAGCTGGCGGTTGAGCGTTGCGGTGGCTGCGGCGCGCAGCGGGTGGCGATAGATGTCCTCTATGGTCCTGTTCAGCTCGTCGCTTTCGAGAAGCGTTCCCTTACTCCTCAGCGCGTAGGTTTTCAGCCGGTCATAGGTGCGGTAACGCGCGCTCCCGGCCTTGCCGAGCTGTCCGCCGATCTTCGGCTGCTCTTCGAGGATCTGTTTCACCGCTTTGCGTACGGCCTCGTGATGGCGCGGCGAACGTGGCCGGGCAGGGGTGTCGGGCGGGCAGGCGGCGGCGCGGAGGATCGCCAGGGGAGATTCGCTCACGATGGCGCCCGATTCGTCGGTCCAGGCGAGCGCATCGGTCTCGTCCGAAGTCCGCAGGTAGACCAGCCCCCCGAGCGGTCTGTCCGCCGTCGCCGCGTGCGCCTTCGCCGAATAGACCACGTCCGGCATCTCCTCGACAGTCTTCTTTAGAGATGGATCGGCCGTGATGGCGTCCTGCCATATCTGAAACGCTTGGGACGAGAGATCGACCTCCTGGTCCTCATCGTCTAGAATCCCGGACCTCTCGTTGTAGATGTCGCGGAAGCGCTCGTCGGTCTGGAGATCGTCGAAGAACTCCTCGTCCGTTCCGACCACCTCGGCGTTCTCGGTGAGCCGCTGCCGGACGCGCCTGCGGAGCTTGATAACCTCCTCCACACCGTCCATCGGATAGAAGCAGTAAGCGAAGATCGACTCGCTCTTCTGGCCGATTCGGTCGACGCGGCCGACGCGCTGAATAAGCCGGATGATCGCCCACGGAAGATCGAAGTTGACGACCACGTGGGCGTCCTGCAAGTTCTGGCCTTCAGAGAGCACGTCGGTCGCGATGAGAACGCGGAGCTCCTCGGCAGGGCTGCACGGTCGGGCCGAGCTCGGCATGGTGTTGCTGTCTGGGCTGAATCGCTGCGCCAGCCGCGTGGGATTCGCGCTCTGGCCGGTAGCGCCGGCCATTGACTTCAGGCCGCGGCGCCCCAGTTCCCGTGTAAGGTAGCCGACGGTGTCGGCGTACTGCGTAAACACCAGCACCTTCTCGGTCGCATGCGTCGCCGCTAGGAGCCGATGCAGCGCGTCCAGCTTGCGGTCCTTGCCGGCTTCCCAATGGCCGCGATGCTTCAGAATATCCTGAAGGGTTTCGGCGTCCGATTGGAGGTCTTTCTCCAGTTGGCTCTCGAACAGATCTGGCCGAATCCAGCGAAATCGGGATTTGAGCGAAGTGGCGTATCGGTCATAGATCTCCGCGGCCAGATTCTCAAAGCTCGCACTGTTGCAGAGCGGCTCGCGGACCTGGGCGGCATCGATCGTGTCGGCAATGGGATCGTCGAGCAGGCTTCCCGTCATGCTCGGATCGTCGGCATCGCCGTCGAACGTGTCGCTGTCCAGCAAGGCGGAGTCGGAAGCGCCGATCGGGAGCGGGAGGCAGTGCTTGATGGAGTGGAGGAAGATGTAGTTGCGGAGGACGTGGCGCTCCAGCGACTGTATAAACGCCAGGCCCGTACTCTCGAGCCGCTTAAAGAGATTGATTCTGCAGAAGCCTCGCAACCGCCGGCCCGCTCTGCCGAGGTCGTCCAGTATGCGCTCTTCCGCCTGGCCGGCGATCTGTTTCGCGTCCTTTTCGATATAGTTTCCCAGCCCATACCTCGGCAGCGCGAGGCTCCGTATGGCGTCCACCACATCTTGATCGTAAAGCCGGGCGTACGGGTCGTCGGCATCCAGCTTGTCCATTGGAAACCGGACGGTGCGCGGTATTCGGTCGGGGAAATACACTCTAGCCCCGGTAGAGAGCGTGAGATACTTGCGCCCACTCGCCGGGTCCGTCTCGGCGTAGTGCTGCTTGATGAATCCGCGCGTCCTGCGCACCATGAAAAGTCGCATCAGATCGCGCCAATCGTCCGCGTGCGCGCTCTTCTCGAAAGCGGCGACCGAACGGACGGCGCACTGGTGTTTTGCGGTGAACTCCGCTTCGCCGCCTATCTCTCGCAGCAGCCGTTCGGGGCGCACGCCTAGGTCAACGGCCTCGTCGACGAACAGGCGCAGTTGCGCGCCGAGGTCGGTAAATCCCTTGTTGTAGGGAGTGGC
The DNA here is from genome assembly GCA_038211235.1 of Chthonomonadales bacterium. Taxonomy (GTDB): domain Bacteria; phylum Armatimonadota; class Chthonomonadetes; order Chthonomonadales; family Chthonomonadaceae; genus DATGJU01. Next base: position 6,779 of record JBBQVV010000300.1, read on the forward strand.
GCTCAGAAGGATACAGCGGCTATTGGCGCGCTGAATGTACTCGTGAACGGCCCGATAGCGCGTCCCCTCCGGATTGCGAAGGTTGTGGCTCTCATCGATAATGACCAGCCGCCTCGCGCCGACCTCGTCGGCAAATCCGGGTCGAACCTGGCTGATCGGATAGATGCGGGCCCGCATCCGATAGGAGTCTACATACTGCTGCCACATCGGGACGAGGTTCTTCGGGCAGAGTATGAGCGTCTCCAGCTCGAAGTCGTCCTCGAAGATACGGGCGAGCGCGGTCGCCATGAGGGTCTTGCCCAGGCCGACCACGTCTCCCAGGAGCACGCCGCGCCGCCGCTCGCTGTTCAGGTGGTGCGCGGCGATCAGGACCGCCGCCTTCTGGTATTCAAAGAGCCTGTCCGCGAAGTCGCGAGGAATCTGGAACTCGGACAGACCCTCGCGGGCGTCTCGCGCCAGATGGTAGGCCATCTTTATGTAGATGTGATAGGGCGGAATCGGCACCTCCCGCGCCCAGCTCCTCTCGATGATCTCCGCGAGCTCCGCGCTGATGTCGAGACACCATCGGTCGCTCCACCGATCGTCGAACCACCGGGCGAGCTTGTGGGCCGCGTCGCCTTCCACCACATCGACGTTCAGCTCGAACTGTTTCATCATGCCGGCGAATGTGAGGTTGGAGCTTCCAACATAGCCGACTATGGGAGCGGCGGGGTCGATGCGGTGGACGAGGTAGAGCTTCGCGTGAAGGCTGTTCCGCAGGAAGAGCTTTACGATCACCTTGCCCGCGCGCAGCTGCCGGGCCAGTCTTCGCAGGGAGGCTTCGTCCGCATCGGTGGGTGTCCCAATGGTCAGCTGCGTCTTGAACCGTGCGGCGACCTCCTGCTTGAGCAATATCGCCCTTGCCGCGTCGATGCCGCCGTTCTGAAGCAGGCTGTAAGCTCGCTTGATCTCATCGTCCGGAGAGAAATGCATTCCGATCAGCAGGCGGCAGCAGTGTCCGTCGCCGCCCGGATACTGCTCTTCAATGACTTCGCCCAGTGGTCCCCAACCTCGCAGATTGAAGTATCCCACGCAAAAATCTGCCCGCGTAGAGGTGCCGAGCATCTCCTTTAGCGCGGGCATGAACTGGAGTTCGATATTATCGAAAATGTGGGGCATGTTAGTCTGGTGACATGTCTTGGGTTAGGAAAAGCACCCGTCGGTCAGAAGTGCTGATCGTCAGTATATTGGATAAGCGGCTACGTGTCAACGCAGTGCGCGGGCTGGTGGCTCGGCCTGGTGCGTGCTCAGCGACATCTGCGGAAGGTGCGTAGATGTATGGGTTTCGTTCAGGTGCACGCTCTGTGGTCGAGCGCCGGTTAGGGTCAACTAACTACCTGCTGATAATGCCGTAGTCGTGTTGGCTGGGCGGTGCTGGTGCAATAGCTCCCACACTAACTCCCGTAAACCTACGGGTCTCTTTCAACAAAAGCCGGTGTACATTATTCTACATTTCACCAAACTAATCCCCATGAAAGCCAGGATACCGCCATGACCAACGAAGTACAGACGATCGCCAACCGCGAGAACGCACAGCGCTCGACCGGTCCCAACACCGCAGCCGGCAAGGCGAACTCCTCTCGCAACGCCCTCCGGCACGGCATACTCGGTGCCGTCGTGCCCGCCAATACGCCCGGATTCCAGGAAACCATCGAGGGCCTCTACAGAAGTCTCCGCCCCATGGATGAAGTTCAGCGTCTGCTCGTAGACCAGATCGCCGTTGCGATGGTGCGGCTGCAGAGAGTAACCGGCGCCGAACAGCGCTTCCTCGATGCTGCAGCATCAAAAGCGGGCAGCGGTATCAGAGAAGATGCTGCCGTCGCCGACAAACTCCTGTCGAACACCATATTACTCTCCCTCCGCTACGAGACGGCGCTCAACCGGCTCATCCATAGAAACCTGCGCCTATTCCGAGAGATGAAATCCGACTGCGCCTGGCAGCTTGCACGAGAAGGTGTCTGTCCATACCTAAATTGCGAGCTCACGGAGGAACCGTCCCCAAATAACGAACAACCCATGAAATCGCAGTCTTCCGAACAACGCGATGCAGCACAACAAGAAACCGCGCCAGTCGGCCCGCCATGTTCCGTGCCGGAGTCTCGCGCCC
>JBBQVV010000301.1:0-8882 GCA_038211235.1 Chthonomonadales bacterium
CGCTTTGGTATCATCGACACCGACACATCGCACAATCAGTGGTACGAGTACGAGCTCAACGGAAAGCCCACGGTCAAACTAACCCTTTCCGCTGCGAACGGTTCGCAACGCTTGAACATGAGGATAGAAAGCGAGGAATCCGTCGCGACGGGGTTGGCGGCCGTTGCCCGGATCCTGCAGTGCTACGACGCCTCGGGATCCACGGATGAGCTCGAAATACTGGTTCAGGCCGCTTTCATCGATCTGCCTGCTCCCGACCAGCGAAGAATAGCGGCTTGCGATGCCGATCACTTAGCCATTTGCGGGGAGTGCCAGGAAGCACTCTCAACATTCGGGGGAAAGCACTGGATCGAGCTGACTAATTGCGGAGACGAATTCCCGCGTTCGTATGCCGGGCTGGGGTTTCTCACGGCGGAAGCGCGCCGCTTCTTCTTTCCGGCATATCTCACGAGAGCGATCCGTGACAAAGACCGCAACCTGCTCGAAACCTCTGACAGCGACATGGGCCACGAGACATGGACGGCTCTCCAGACAGAACTTATTGAGTTTGCCAGACACATCTTGTGTTGCTAACCGGAAGCTCTAAGCCAGTTCGCAGTACTGCTCCCGAAAGAGTGATGGGCTTTCACAGAATAGCACCAGCCATATCGATCGACGCATTTGCGTCCCGTACTGGCCGTATGGCCACAGGGCGTCCGGCGCGAAGCGCCCTTTCTGCCGGATCGTTTATCGACCAGGCACGCATTCGTCCGGCCGACCCGTGGTAATGCCCACTGTAGCCCACAAGATGAAAGGTGATCCATGAAATTCAGTTGGAAATTTGCCACCTAAATCGTGGCCATTCTTGTCGCGGTTAACGTACTGGTCCTCCGGCAAGCCGATAGCCGCAAGGCTAAGAGCATCGTGGATCATGGACTTCCTAATGCCGCGCCTGGGCGGAGCATCCCTGTCGTGAATTCGCGTGTGACGACCGAGAACTTTACCTGGAAGGTCGGCGGGCCGACTCCAATCGGCGACTTCATGTTCGCCGATTGGTAGCCCGTGCCGGACCACAGTGGAGGTCAGGTCTATCTGCTTAGTGACTATGGATTTATGCTCATCAATGAGGGTAGCTATAATCGCCCCAGGCCCGTCTACCTGCTCGGGTACTTGAAACACAAGAAAGTCCGTGTATTTCGCTCGTTTGTTGCGTTCAAGGCGGCGCTAAAGGAGATTCCTCGCGGCACAAGAGTTTACCATCACGCGGTGTGCACAGCAGGCACTGCATCCAGGAGTAGGTGAAGCGACCTGGAATGCCGTCAAGCGGGCATTTCGGAAGGCGCACCTCATCTTCGACGCCGACGACCACGTCGAATTCTGCGTCTGTGGACAGGGTTCAGATCCTTACCCTGACGTGCCCAGAGAGCTGAAAGCGAACTACGTACATCTCTACGGCCCTGCATCGTTCGCAGACCACGTGAAAGAGCCAGGCCGTGGAAGCGAAGGAAGGGAGCGCGGTAAGTGACGCTCGTATCCCTGAAAGGCCCTGACACTACTGAACTGCCGCATGTTCTACGCGAAATCCGGAGATGGGTTGATAATTGCATTGCTCGTCGGCGAGTCAACTCCGGTCGGCTCTCAGCCTCGACCCGCTGAACAGAATCGCATCAAATAACTCCGATTGGTGAGGAGGTCTTCCTGGTGCGGCACGCAATACCAGTAGTCAGAGCTTACTGCATTATGATTACCGGGGCGTGTGGCGCCAGCATCCAGGGCTTACGACTATAACTGCCACGACGGCAGGCGGCTCCAACAGTCACTGGGCATCTGAATCCCGCCACCAGGATGGCAGGACCCGGCATTCTGTCAACGATAAGCTATCGGATGGCGATACCCAATGATCCCGAGGGTTCCACGGTATTTGACTGGTCCGGCGCGGCGGGTAGGCGGTCCTCGACCCTGCTTGTTTTTTGGGAATCTTCAGCCCGATGGTAGCCGAGTCGGGCAAGAATGGCGTTGTGGAACTGGCAAACAGACGATCGACCGGTGAAAAGCGCTTGCGAGCAACCTGGATACAGACCTATGGATAAGCGACAATTACGAGACATGATGCCGGTGAACAAGCTTGACGTGGATGCGGCAAAGCGTCTCACTGGCCTCAAGTATGCCGAGACGAAAACGATTGCGTTCGAGATGCTCCAGCTGGTGCGACTTCCAGATTCGCCGGTTGCGACCGTGTTCGTCGACTACTTCATTAGGAATGCGGACTTGGCAACCGCTGAGGTAAGTCGAGCACTGAGCAGTTCGCGGCCCACACATCTGAAATACGTCATTTCAAGAGATATACTGCCGCAATGGCCCAGGTCTGCAATTGAAGCTATTGCCGGTCCGCTAGTCGTGTTGGTCACTGCCACCGAATCACCAGAGACAGCGCTAATGGCCATTCAACTGTTGGCGAGCCATGATCTTGGAGACAGGGAGTGGCTGCGAAGAAGGCTCGACTTCATCGAGGACAGAATGGCTCGCAACATGAACGAAGCCAGAGCAATTAAGGCGAAGCACTTCTGAGCAAGCGAGGCCTTTCGGAGATCGGCTCCCGGCTTCCCGGGTCGGCTTCGTTCCTCCACCCAGGCGATCGAGAACTACATCCACACCGCCCGTGTTGAGGAGGGGTTGTCCCAGACAACTCTCGTCAATTACCGGAACTGCCTCCGCTACTTTCACAAATGGCTGTGTGCTAACGGGTACGAAAACCTCGACATTCGCACGATCAATCCCATTACCTTGCGTCCTTATCTATATTGCCTCTCCGAGCAGAAGCAGCGGCCCCGGACAATCCAACGCAATTTCGCCTTCCTGAACGCGATATGTCGGTCTCTGATCTACACGGGGATCATGGAGACCAATTCTACCGACAAGATCAAGCTACCGAAGTTGGATGCGGCCAGGTGGCTGTTGGTGATAGATGACGAGGTTGCAGCTTTGTTCGAGGCATGTGACAAACGAAGTACAGCGCGCTTAGTGGCTCTGGCTCACGCCGTGTGGAATGTCCTAGCACACGCAGGAGTAAGGAGAGCAGGGGCGCGTGATTTACAGGTTGGGATCTGAACACCCGGAATCGCAGCTAGCTGGTGCGCGATGGCAAGAGCAGCCGTTTGAAGCTGCCCTCGAGCAAGGGTTACATGGAGCGCGCCCGAAGATTTCTTCGGGCGCGCTCCATGTAACTGGCGCACCTTCGCCTGCGGGTGTAAGCGGGGCAGGGATAGACGAACGCCCCTTTCCGTGCAAATCTCCCAACCTCGACAATTGTGGCGTCACCTGGAGTACACCGCAATCGGTTGAAGTTGTTGATCTACTATGCAATTACGCACCGCTGCTGTTGATCTTGGTGCAGTTTGCTCTACGGTTGACGACCCGCTCCGGCGTTTCAATCCCGGATTGCGGGTTGCATCAGTTCGTAAACGGACCATACGTGGGGTTGAAACTGACACTCCCTGTACTGTCAATCGTCCATAGATTGACGCGCCCATTGGCATGGTTCCACAGGACATGCGCCGCATTGTCAGATCCAACGGACACATCGACGGCATCCGTTCCGCTATATGGTCCAAAGGCTTGACTTTTGGTGTAGCTGTAGTCGCTGTTAATCGTCCAGAGGATCATCATCCCAGCGGGGTTTGTCCACATGACTCGGGGCTTAGTATCCTGTCCAACGCTTAGAGCTGTGGCGCTCCATCCGCTGAAGGGACCATAGTCGGGGGTGCGACTATGACTGTAGTCGCTGTTGATCGTCCAGAGTGTCATCGTCCCATTGGTGTTTGTCCACATGACCTGGGGCTTGTTGTCCGGCCCAATGCTAAGAGCTGTGGCGTTCCATCCGGTGAAGGGTCCGTAAGCAGGAGTCTCGCTATGGCTATAGTCCGTGTTGATCGTCCAGAGGGTCATCATCCGATTGGTGTTTATCCACATCACCTGGGGCTTGTTGTCCGTACCTACGCTTAGAGCTTGGGCGCTCCATCCGTTGTATGGACCATATTCAGGAGTTCGTGTAACGCCGCCGTTAATGTCTACCGTCCATACCGTCATACGGCCATCCTTGTGGTTCCAAAGAACCCGGGTCAGTCCGTCCGGACCGATGGCGATGTGGCGGGCAGTCCATCCTACGTAGTGACCGTAGACTTGCTTGGCGAGGATGTTTCCGGCAGCGTCGACCGTCCAGCTAAGGGAGGCGCCGTCCGTGTTGTACCACAGAACGCGCTTTGTTCCATTTGGGCCTGCAGCAATCGATGCGGGGGACCAGTGAGAATTGGCGATCGTATTCGTATCCATTGTCACCGCGCCGGTCTTCGCCAGTAACCTCCCGAGCACGCCTACGCCTGTGGTCATGGTAACGCTTGTGTGGGCGAGGATATTCCCCTGAAATACGGTGCCTGTTCCCAACGTGGCGGAAGTTCCGACCTGCCAATGCACGTTATCGCTGCTGCCGCCGCCGATCAACTTCACGACGGAGTTGCTCGCGGTCGTCAGTGTGGTTCCGATCTGGAAGATGAACACCGCATTGGCGTCCCCTTTAGCGTCCAGTGTGAGTGATGACGATAGCGTGGCTACGGTGTCAAAGTGATAGACGCCCGGTGAGAGCGTGAGGCCGCCAAGGTCACTTCCACTCAGATTGTTGCTGGGCAGGTAGGACCGGCCAACGATGTCTGCGTAGGCAGTGGCGAAGTCACCCGCCGCCTGAGTAGGGACCGGCCCTCCCGCGTAGATCACGCCTCTCGGCATGGTTCCCGGAGGGAAACCCGTTATAGCAGTGCCTGGACTGACGCCCAGATTGCCGCTGACCAAACTCGCCCCGGTGTTGGTCACGGTCGTACTGCCCAGGACCGCAAAGTCCTTTGAGGAACCCAGGTCGGGCGCCTGCGCTTGTGCGGCAGTGGTTAAGCCCGCGATTGTGGCGAATAACGCCACATGGGCCATGATTCGAATCGTCTTCATTCTATAGCTGCCTTAATCCCGTCGATGAGAATGCGAGTGCTTGAGGAGAAGCTTGCACATGGAACAACGTATCTCCTACGCTCAACTTCTGACTGAAGCGTCCTGCTATTAGCGGGGAAACTCCGTTATTTCGTTAGCGAGCCGCCATGTCGGGTTCCTGACCGCAGAGCCATTGGCCAGCGCCCTCGTGGGATGCCCGTACCCTGGGTTTGTGATCGATCAGCTGGACATTAAGGCATTTTCGAGGTAACCTATTTCTGTCAAAGTCGTTCTGCTCGCGTTTTTTTCTGGTGTAAGTAGTGGGCGGCAAGAACATCGAGTCGAACTCTGGTTTACGGGCTGGGAGTCGGGAGTTCAATATTTTGGGGATATCGTCTAGCGGTCAGGACGGCGGGTTCTCAGCTCGTTAACCGGGGTTCGATTCCCCGTATCCCTATCTTCAAAATAAGCCCACGAACCTCATAAGGATCGTGGGCTTATTTGCGCCTGGAGACTCAGCCGCATTCTGCGCCAGTATGCGGAATTTTTCGTCTACATTTCCGGCTACAATCGGGCATACTGAATCGTAACAAATATTGGAGGCAAATATGAGCGTACTTAGAATTAGCGAAGCCGCACACCGCAATCTGCGTGAGATTTCCCGGATAGAGCATCGGCCTATGCAGGCGGTACTGGACTCTGCAGTGGAAGCCTATCGCCGCAAGCTATTTTTGGAAGGTCTCAATGAAGATTTTGCGACGCTAAGGGCAAATCCAGAGGAGTGGCGCGAAGAAGAAAAAGAACGCGCTGCTTTTCTTTAAATCTGCGACATCTGCGTAGAAGCCTGCCTTCTCACTTCACCGCAGGCGCGAAGATCGCGGAAAGCAGGTCCGGTTTTGCCGGATCGCGGACCAGCGATGGGAAGCGCTCGCCGTCCACTCCCTCCAGGCGCACCGTGCGGTACTTGCTCTCGTCCGAAATCAGCAGTTCTATCGGCGTCTTTTTCCCTTTCGTGCCGCGCACGGCCTCCTGAAGCCGGACTGTGGTAAAGAGAGAGCCGTTGACGCCGAGAATCGTCATGCCGTCTTCCAGACCGGCGCGCTCGGCTGCCGATCCCGGAACGATTCCCCCGATGCGCCCCGTCGCGGTTATCGTAGCCCCGAAGGTGTGGCGATAGTCCAGAAATCCAGTGAACGAAGGCTCCTGCGCGTCGCCGAAGGAGAGTTTCCACCCGGCCGCCTCCACGCCTCCGCTGGGAAGTCCTTTCGGCGGCCCGTAAAATCGCGTTTGAATGAAGGTCTCCCAGTCGTACGGCTGCGTCCGCTGCAAGGCTTCGGCGATCTCTTTGCGGGTGTAGGGGATCACTTCGGCGCCACGGTTCGGTCCGCCGAAGAAAAGGCGGCAGAAGTCGTCCAGCGAACGCGCCCCCCGGCTTTCGCGCCGGATGATCGCGTCCGCCTCCAGCCATGCCATTTCGCCCTCGTAGTAGACATCGCTTACGCTTCGCAGCGCGGTGCCCGTTCCCTGAATGTAGGTGTAGGGAGCCACCAGCGCCGTATCTGCCAGACTCTCCCAATTGCGGCCCTGCCCGAATCGAAGCCCGGCTACGCGCCCGCTCAGGTCGCGGCGAAACGCTTCCTGCGAGCGGAATCCGGCGCGCACCATCAGCACATCGCCCAGGTATTCCGTCAGCCCTTCGTACACCCAGATCAAATCGGCGGATTGCGGCGCGATGCTGCTATGCACATCCTGCCCATAGGGGCGGCGGAACTTGCCGTTCCAAGAGTGCGTGTACTCGTGCGGAATTAGCATCTGGTTCCAACTGCTCTGCGGCAATCCTTTTTTGCTGGCGTCCAGGTCGTCCGGCTGAAGCACATAGGCGACGCCCTCATGGTGCTCCAGGCCGTTGCGTCCTACCTCCATCGAAAGCGCAAGCAGGAAATGGAAGGCACGATAGTGCCGCGCGCCGAACATCCTTCCGCTCTCGGCCACCAATCGGGTCACAAGCGGCGTCACAATGGCTGTCTTTTTCGCCAGAATCTCTTCGCTGTCCGCAAACAGGTCGAGATAATGTGGGACGTCGCCGGGCGGCGCGGGCAGCGAAATTGCACGGTGATGGCTTCCAGCCATAATCGGCGAGTCGATCAGAGTATAAAGCGACACTGGCGCAGCGGTTAGCGTCTCCACGCTGTTGGAATTTTCGGCGGTCATAGAAAGCGCCGTCGCCGCCGTCCAGCCCTTCGGTAAGGCCATGCTGAATGCGACGCTTTGCGCGCGGGGATCGCCCAGCGGCGCCAGCGAGAAGGCAGCGGGGTTCAGCACCGCCAGGCTTTGCCCGGAGGCCGCGCCGTAGAATACCTCTTCGGAACTGCCTTTGGCGGAAACATAGACGTACGACGCTTCGATGGTTTTTGCGCCCGCCGGAACTTCAGCATGAATCAGGTAGGCATCGAAAGGGTCGCGGTTCCACAGCAAAGGCGCGCCGTCCACGGTAAGGCTTAGCTCGGCAAAGTTGCCGAGAGGTCCCTGCATCGCATGCATCCCCGGCAGCCAGCGCGGAAAAACGAGTGTCAGTGGTCCTGGCGAAGCCGCCAGTTTCAGGCGTACTGGAATCCGGCGTTTCCAGGGCATACGAGCGTCCACGGAGATCGCTATGCGCGCGGCAGCCGGAACCTCCTGCGCGCTAACTTTCAGCCCAAGAGACAGCAATGCCACCATCAATGCGAGAGATATACGCCACATCCGCGAACGTGAAGCCTTCATATTCAAGCCTTCCATTGAACCTAATTCTAAGAGCGCGTGACAGCGGCGTCAGTCGTCTCCGTTTCGCGAGACACTCCCGCAGTTCCTGCCGCCTATGGGGAAAACACCTCGGGGTATGGGAGGCTTTGGGCGAGCGAACGGCGTGTTGAGAAGAGTTAACAGGAGGTCGCGCCGCCTCCAGGCGCTCGCGAACGTGGATATTTTTGCCAATCTTGGAGAGGGCGACCGAAACGAGATCGCGGAAGCCCTGCGCTATACGCCGTTCGGCCCGAACGAAACCGTCCTGCGCCAGGACACGGAGGCACACTGCCTCTATATGATCGTCGAGGGCGAAGTCTCGGTTCGCGTTTCGGTAGAGGGCGCTCCCGAGCGAGAGGTAGCGCGCATTAACACCGGGACTTTTTTCGGCGAGATGTCGCTTATGACAGGCGCTCCGCACTCCGCTACGATTGTCACGCTGACGCCAATCCTATACTACCGGCTCGATAAAGCGTCCTTCCAGGCCATCCTACAGAGGCGCCCGGAACTTGCGGAGGAGATCGCCGCCGTTCTAGCGAAGCGCCGGGTCGAACTGGAGGCCGTCAAAGAGAACCTGAGCGAAGAGGCGAAACAACAGCGAACGACTGCGGCTAAACGGGATCTCCTCGACTTGATTCGCGACTTCTTCGCACTGGATGGTGCATAACTTCCACATATAACGCGGTGGGTTCTTTGCCCTTGCAGGAATAGACGGTATCCGGCACGAATTTGGCGCTTATTCTTAACTGCCAGGAGTGCGCCATGCGTCTGTTCCCTCGCTTAATTTTAGGCTCTCTTCTCTGTCTGCCGTGCGTGCCCGCCGTCGGTCAGAATGTCATTACTTACAACGTTGAGCCGCAGATGGCAGACAAGGCGCTGCGGGTTCGGATGGACATTCCCCATGTGCGCGATTTGACGGTGCGCGTGCAGATGCCGGTTTGGATGCCGGGCGCTTATTTCGTCGGAAACTTTGCGACCAATGTTGCGGACGTTACCGCCGTGGATGCGAAGCAAAAACCGCTGCGCGTGACCCATCCCGACCCGAATACCTGGGAAGTGGCTGCCAACGGCGCGCGAACCATCCAGGTTCAGTACACCGTAAAGGGCGCGGATCTGGAACTGGAGGCGGACGTGCCAAGACGCGGCCATAT
>JBBQVV010000302.1:0-8865 GCA_038211235.1 Chthonomonadales bacterium
AATCGAACGGGCCATCCGGGACCTGCGAGTAGATGATAACGCGACTGACGGCCTGCTCTACGTGACGGTCAATCTGTCCGGTCCTCCACGCTTCTGGCCCGATCCGAACGGACGCAAGAGAGTACAGCTAGCGACGGCAGCGTCACGCGCCGCCAATTTGTACAGTGAGGCCCTGCAAGAATACCTGGAGAATACCGATACAGACAAAGAGCTTGCGCTGCTCCGGGCGGCCGACAGCCAGGTTACTCGCGCCGAGAAGAGTTACGACGAGTCGATCGAGCGCCTCGCCGCGTATGTTCGGCGATCCCATATTACGGCGCTCCCATCGATGACAAGCTCCGCCGGAGGCGCGACGGACGCAACATCGGGCGGCGGACAGGTCATTTCGCTGCTTGGCAAGAAGGCCGAGCTTGAGGCCAAGATGCATGCATCCGATGCCCTGTCCGGCGGCACTCGAGCGCTGTTGTCGGATCCGAAGCAGAGCCTATCCGCCCTTCCGGAGGAAGATCCGCTCCTGGTCAATGCGCGCAGCCAGGTGATCGATGCCGAGGCGAACCTCGAAAACCTCCAGATAACGTTCGGCAGCTCGATGCAGAGCGTGCGGCGAGCGCGGGAGCGATTGAAGCTCGCTCAGGACCGGCTGCACAACGAGGTCGCGACCATCCTCCACGGCAACACGTCCGAGAGGCTTAAGCGCCAGGCGCTCCAGGCGGAATACGATACTGTCCAGCGCCAGATCGAGTCGGCGAAATCTACCTTTCACGATAACCTGAGCCAGGTGGTCGACCTGCAGGAACATCAGTACGACGTCTCGCTCAAGCTTGAAACGCTCAAGGCCACCCTGACTCGGTACGCAGACCTGAAGATGCAGACGGTTTCGGCGCAGAACCGGATGGCCGTGGTGGACGAGGCGCGACCCCCATTGAACGGCACCCCAGGGCTTGCCATCACGATCGGAGTCTGCGCGTTCCTGGCGCTCATCATCGTTGCAATCTGGGCGGCAATCGACTACCTGAATAGATCCAGGAAATCGCTCTCGCAGGAGCTGCTCGTGCGGGAGTAGCCGCGCGAGGAGCAGGATTTGAAGGCAGTTATTCTGGCCGGCGGACTTGGCAGCCGGCTCAGCGAGGAGACCACCGTCCGCCCCAAGCCGATGGTGGAACTTGGCGGTAAGCCGATTCTGTGGCACATCATGAAGACCTATTCACACTACGGTGTGAACGATTTCATCCTGTGCCTCGGGTACAAAGGCTATCTGATCAAGGAGTACTTCGCGAACTATTTCCTCCACATGTCGGACGTCACCTTCGACTTCCGCGCGAGCAAGACCACCGTCCATCAACACACCGCGGAGCCCTGGACCGTAACCCTTGTCGATACCGGCGAGCGAACGATGACGGGCGGCCGGCTCCGCCGCGTCCGGGAACATCTGCAGGACGAGACGTTCCTGATGACATATGGCGACGGCGTGAGCAACGTTAACATCTGCGACCTGATCGCGTTTCACCGCGAGCGAGGGGCAACTGCCACGCTTACCGCCGTGCAGCCGCCCGGCCGGTTCGGCGTAATCGATATCGAGGAGAACAAGATTCGCGGCTTTCACGAGAAGCCGCAGGGCGAATCCGGCTGGATCAACGGCGGCTTCTTCGCGCTGGAGCCCTCCGTATTCGATCTGGTCGACGGCGACGCGACGATCTGGGAGCGCGAGCCGCTGGAGAGCCTCGCACTCTCGGGTCAGCTGGCCGCCTACCAGCACAGGGGGTTCTGGCAGCCGATGGACACGCTTCGAGACAAGACGCTCCTTGAAGAGCTGTGGGCGTCCGGCTCCGCCCCGTGGAAAGTGTGGCGATGAGCCCGGAGTTCTGGCGCGGCAGGCGGGTCCTTGTCACCGGTCACACCGGGTTCAAAGGCAGCTGGCTTTCATTGTGGCTCCAGAAGCTGGGCGCCGCCGCCACCGGATTCGGCCTGCGTCCTCAGACGACTCCCAGCCTGTTCGACGCCGCCGAAGTGGATTGCGGAATGGTCTCCATTGAGAACGATGTCCGCGATCTCGAGGCGCTCGTGCGCACGTTTCAGGCCCATCGGCCCGAGATTGTATTTCATCTCGCGGCGCAGGCCCTCGTTCGCTCCTCTTACGAGAACCCGGTCGACACCTACTCCACAAACGTGATGGGCACGGTCAATCTGCTGGAGGCCGCGCGCCGCGTCGGGTGTGCGCGCGCGATCGTGATCGTCACCAGCGACAAATGCTACGCCAACGACGAAGGATCACGCAGCTTCCTGGAGTCCGACGCGCTGGGCGGAAGGGATCCCTATTCCAGCAGCAAAGCCTGCGCGGACCTCGTGACGTCCGCATATGTCGCCTCCTTCTTTTGCAAGGAGGACTACCAGACTCATGGGATTGGCGCGGCGACGGCACGCGCGGGAAACGTGATCGGCGGCGGCGACTGGGCGAGAGACCGCCTCCTGCCCGACGTCGTTCGAGCACTCATGGCCGGCGAGCCGATCGTCATTCGGAATCCACATGCTACACGGCCCTGGCAATACGTACTTGAGCCGCTGCGCGGGTATATGGAGCTGGCGGAGGCGCTCGCGTCCCACGGGCCCGACTTCTCCGGCGCGTGGAACTTCGGTCCGGCAGCCGACGACACGCGGACGGTATCGTGGGTCGTCGAGCGTGCCGTCCGCCAATGGGGCGGCGGGGCGCGGTGGGAGCTGGATGCCGGGTCGCAGGCTCACGAGGCGCAGACACTGAGACTGGACAGCTCGAAGGCGAAGTCACGGCTTGGCTGGGAGCCGATATTGGCGCTGCCTAACGCACTCGATGGAATCGTTTCTTGGTACCGCGACTACTATCGATACTGCTCCGGAGCGCGGGCATCCGCGCGCAGCCTTGCGACGCGAGAGATCGCCCATTACGAAGGCCTCCTGCCATGCTGAATGGGACGACGTGCCGCTTCTGCGAAGCTCCGCTGACGCAGACGTTCGCCGATCTTGGCGCGGCCCCGCTCTCCAACGCGTTCCTGACCGCGCTGGAGCTTGGCGAGATGGAGCCGTTCTATCCCCTACTCGCACGCGTTTGCCATCAGTGTCTACTTGTGCAGCTTCCTGCAGTGCAGACGCCGGCGAATATCTTTTCGGACTATGCCTATTTCTCCTCCTACTCGGAAAGCTGGCTTCGTCACGCCGAGACCTATGCGCGCGCCATGACGGCCCGGTTCCAGCTCGACGCCTGCTCGCAGGTCGTGGAGATCGCGAGCAACGACGGCTATCTGCTCCAGTACTTCAAGGCAGACGGAGTGCCCGTGCTCGGCATAGAGCCTGCGGAGAACGTGGCACGGGCCGCCGTCGACAGGGGAATCCCGACCCTTGTTAGGTTTTTCGGCCGCGAGACGGCGATGCAGCTGCTGCGCGATGGCCGGGAAGCCGACCTTCTGATCGGCAACAACGTTCTCGCCCATGTGCCGGACCTCAATGACTTCGTTGCAGGCTTACGCGTCCTACTGAAACCAGATGGCATCTTGACAATGGAGTTCCCCCACCTCCTGCGGCTCGTTCAGGAGCGCCAGTTCGACACGATCTACCATGAGCACTTCTCCTATTTCTCGCTGCTGACCGCGCAGAAGGTTTTTGCGCATCACGGAATCGTCCTCTTCGACGTCGAAGAGCTGACGACCCACGGCGGGTCGCTGCGGATATACGGACGGCACGCGGGCAACAGAGATCGAGAGATCCTGCCGGCGGTCGAGAGGGTCCTTGACACCGAGCGAGAAGGTGGCCTCGATGATATCGCCACTTACTCCCGCTTCCAGAGGGAGATCGAAGCCACCAAGCGCGATCTTCTGGCGTTCCTGATTTCGGCTAAACGGGAGGGTAAGCGGATCGCGGGCTACGGCGCTCCGGCGAAGGGCAACACGCTGCTCAACTACTGTGGAGTTCGGACCGACTTCCTCGACTACACTGTGGACCGAAGCCCACATAAGCAGGGCAGATACCTACCGGGCTCGCGCATCCCGATTCTAGCGCCCGAGATGATCCGCGAGACCCGACCGGACTATCTGCTGATACTGCCATGGAACCTCCAGGAGGAGATCGTGGCACAGATGGGATGCATTCGGGAATGGGGCGGACGGTTTGTCGTCCCCATACCGACCGTTAAGGTCATCACGTGATCTTCACACCGCTGCGCATCGCGGGCGCCTACCGCATCGATCCGACTCCCATGACCGACGCGCGGGGCTTCTTCGCCAGAACCTGGTGCGAGGAGGAGATTGTCGGCCTCGGTCTCGATTCGCGCATCGCCCAGTGCAGCATCTCGTTCAATGAGATCAAGGGGACGCTAAGAGGGATGCACTATCAGCGCGCGCCGAACGAGGAGGCGAAGGTGGTGCGCTGCACGCGGGGCGCCATCTACGATGTCGTGCTCGATCTCCGGCCGGAGTCGCCGACCTATCGCTCATGGACAGTGGAGGAGCTGACGGACGGGAACCGCGCCCAGATCTATGTCCCACAGGGCGTTGCACACGGCTTCCAGACCCTGAAAGATGCGACGGAGGTGCTGTACATGATTTCGACTCCCTACTCGCCGGACTGCGCGCGCGGTGTCCGGTGGGACGATCCGGCCTTCGGTATCGAATGGCCTCGGGACGGCCGGACGATCTCCGACCGCGACCTTGCCTTTCACGACTACGTCGAATGAGACGCGTCCTCGTGACCGGCGCCACAGGCTTTGTAGGCCGCCATACGCTCGCACCTCTGGCGCGCCGGGGTTTCGAGGTTGTCGCGGTCACGTCTCGCAGGCCACTCGGCTCCTGTGATTGCGTACGCTGGATGAAGGCGGACCTGCTTACGCCTGGCGCGCCGGCAGCGGTCATGGCCGAAGTGCGGCCGACGCACCTGCTCCACTGCGCGTGGTACGCCGAACATGGAGCGTTCTGGACCGCCGTGGAGAACTTCTCGTGGCTCCTGGCGAGCATACCGTTACTGGAAGCCTTCGCGGAGGCGGGCGGCCGGCGCGTGGTGACTGCCGGCACGTGCGCCGAGTACGATTGGGACGCGGGAGTGTGCGAGGAGGAGAGGACGCCGCTCCGTCCGCGGACGACCTACGGGGTCTGTAAGAACGCGCTTCATGCCGTTCAGGGTTCGCTCTGTTCCCGCACGGGCGTCAGCGCGGCGTGGGGCAGGCTGTTCCTTCTCTACGGTCCTCATGAGAATCCGGCGAGGCTGATCCCTTCGGTGATAAACGCGCTGCTTGACGGAGGGAGAGCGCGATGCACGGATGGCGGGCAGGTGAGGGACCTGCTGCACGTCCAGGATGCCGCGGACGCGCTGGTGAGCCTGCTCGAAAGTGAGGTGGAGGGGCCTGTGAACATCGCGTCCGGCGACCCGATCGCGCTGAGGGACGCCGTAATTCTCATCTCCGAGCTCGCAGGTGCGCCATTCGGAGTGGATTTTGGGGCGATTCCCCGGCGCGACGGCGATCCGCTCGTGCTTCTGGGGGATACCCGCCGGCTTCGCAAGGAGGTCGGCTGGTTTCCGGATCATGATCTGCTAACGGGCGTGGACGAGACCGTTCGATGGTGGAAGGAGCAGCGCCGCGCATGAACTGCGGAGATGAACGTGGAGTGTTGGCCCGGGAACTCGCGCCCATGCCGCCGTGCGCCCCCCTACCCCCAACTTTGGGGGAGTCCGCCGTGCGGGAGCTCGCGCCACAGCCCTTACGTGGAACGGAAAAAGACGCGTTACGATCTGTGAGGCGGCGCGTCGATTGTCCTGTGTGTGGGTCGGGGCGGACGGAGCGGTTTCTGACGCGGCGCGGGACGCCGGTAAACCAGAACGTGGTCTTCGCGAGCCATGCGGAGGCAGTTGCGATTGGACGGGCGGATCTTGAGATGGAGGTCTGCCTGAATTGTGGCTTCGTGTACAACGCTGCGTTTGACATGAACCGATTGAGCTACGAAACGGCGTATGATAACAACCAATCGCATTCAGGGTCGTTCCGAGGGTATGTGGGCGAGCTGGCGCGCAACCTGACGGACTCAGAGGGGGTTCGCGACTGTCGGATCGTCGATGTCGGGTGCGGCAGCGGCGACTTTCTGCGCTCCCTCGTGCGCGACGCGGCCTGGAACAACGTGGGGAAGGGGTTCGACCCCGCATATCGTGGTCCGGACTGCGATTGCGAGGGGCGGGCGCGGTTCGTGCGCGACTACTTCGGATCCGATCTCGCGGAGGCGACCGACGTCGTGGTATGCCGGCACGTGATAGAGCATATCGCGGACCCGGCGGCGCTCCTCAGGTCGGTCCGGCAGGCGCTGGAATCCTCGCGACATGCGCGCGCCTATTTCGAGACGCCGGACGTGACCTGGATTCTGCGCAACCGGGTGATCTGGGACTTCTTCTACGAGCACTGCTCGCTCTTCGCGCCCTCCTCGATCCGCGCGGCCTTCGAGCGATCGGGATTTCGCGTGACCGGCGTGCGGAGGGTGTTCTGCGACCAGTACCTCTGGCTTGAAGCGGCCCTGGGACCTATCGGCCAGACAACCGACTGCGCCGCGGGAGAACTTCCCGCCCTGGCGCGCGCATTTGGTGCGCGCGAGGCCGGGCTCCGGCTCCTATGGGAGCGAACGCTTGACAGCCATCTCGAGCAGGGCAAGGTGGCACTCTGGGGGGCAGGCGCTAAGGGCGTCACGCTGTCGAATCTCGTGGACCCGTCGCGACGCCGCATCGACTGCGTCGTGGACCTCAATCCCAACAAGCAGGGGCGGTTTCTGCCCGGCACCGGCCACCCCATCGTGGATTACCGCGAGCTGAAGGCTCGGGGCGTGCGGAGCGCCATCCTGATGAACCCGAACTATCGCGACGAAAGCGACCGCCTGCTCGCGGCAGCGAACTTGCAAGTCGCCTGGATAGGATGTCCCTCGTGAAGATCGTGATCGATACTGAGACCCAGACTCTCAGCGAGCAGGACGGCGATCACTGCCGGACGCTGCCGCTCTACAGCCGCGAGGCGTTCGAGTCGCTTTCACGCCAGTGGGTGCGGGTCGGCTGGGACCAGGGCTACTCGTACTCGTTCTCGTGGCTGGGCCGGCCGATCATCCAGCTTCCCGAGGACATGATCCGGACGCAGGAGGCGCTATACCGCGTGCGGCCGGACGTCATCGTGGAGACGGGAGTAGCCCATGGCGGCTCGCTGACCTACTACGCGAGCCTATGCCATGCGATGAGCGCCGGGCGCGTGATTGGAGTGGACATCGAGATTCGGCCCCACAATCGCCGGGCGATCGAGGAGCACGAGCTTGCGCGCTACATCGGCCTGGTGGAGGGCGACTCAACGTCTCCGGCGACGCTGTCCGAGGTCCGCTCGCGCATCCGGCCCGGAGAGAGCGTGCTGGTCATTCTGGACTCCTGCCACACGCGAGATCACGTCGCGAAAGAGCTGGAGGCTTACCGCGGGCTGGTGACCCCCGGTTCCTACATCGTCGCGACGGACGGGATCATGCAGGACCTGGCGGACGTGCCGCGCGGCCAACCGGAGTGGAGCTGGGACAACCCTGTCTCCGCCGTGGAGGCGTTCGCAGCGGCGCACGAGGAGTTTGTCCTCGAGCAGCCGCCCTGGCCCTTCAACGAGAGCCGGCTGTCCGCGAACGTGACGCACTGGCCGAGCGCCTGGCTCCGCAGGCGATAGGAGATGTGCGAAAGTTGACCGAAGGTCTGAGATCGGGATTCGGACCCATCCATACCCATCCATACGTACAAGTTACCGCCAGGCTGGGCGGCCGTAAGGCCGGAGGCGTACTGCCCTGGACAAGTTACGGGCAGGCTGGTAGACCGTAGGTACGAACCGAGGAGGTTCCCCGCTGAATTATGGTTCTTTTTCCCTGTTAGAGCGGGGTGTTTGCGGATTCTCACGAAAAGCCTACCAAGATTCTCATGAAAACCAGGCCACCGCGAATTAGCCTTCATCGGCCTACCAGGCCGTTGGAGGAACGAGGTGATCTCATTGGAATCATGGCAGATCGCCCGCCATCTGGCGAAGCTCGGTAAGTCACAGCGTGACATCGCCGAAACGCTGGGCATCTCCCGAGACGCTGTCGCTCGGGCGATTAAGCAAGAAGAGTATTCGCCCTATGACCGCCAACCCACGGCCCAGAAGGAGCTCGAAGCCTTCCAGACCGAAGTCGAGCAGGGCTTGCGCCGCGGCCTCAACGGAAAGCGCCTCCTGGGTTGCGTTCGCATATCCGGGTATCAAGGCTCTGCAGCCACCTTTTACCGCTGGCTCGCTCAGCTACAGAAGGAGCAAGCGACCCTCCACACCTCCTCTCGCTTTGAAACCGGTCCTGCGGAACAGGCTCAGTTCGACTGGTCTCCCTATACTCTGCAAATCGGCGACGGAGCGGCGCGCATCATCGTCTACTCGCTCGCTTTAGGCTACAGCCAGCCGCCGCCATCAATCCAGCCGGCGGTGGGATTGGTAACGAGGGGCGTATACCGGCGATGGCTGTGGACCATATTGCAGTAGACAAACTCTGCCTGCTCGGCCTCAAGCGCTCCGACCATCTGCTCGAAATAGAGCGGGGCATAGTAGTTGTCGTCGTTACTGTGCCCGATGTAGGTTCCCGTGGCGAGCAGCGAGCCGTGCTCCTTGCTGGAGTTGCCCCAATCATTCATCCGGTGGCTGGTCTCGACAAAGGAAATGCGGGCATCATCGATTCTCCCGACCACGCGCCGAACCTCGGGCCCGGGGCCGTCGTGCACCACGATGATCTCGAAGTCCTGCAGGCTCTGCACAAGCAGGCTATGTATTGTTGCGACGATCTGCTCGGGCCGGTGGTAGGCGGCTACCACCATGCTGACGATTGGCACGAT
>JBBQVV010000303.1:0-8841 GCA_038211235.1 Chthonomonadales bacterium
AACACTGACAGTCCCAAGACGGCATTCAGGATACTAACGCCGCGATTCGGAACGATCGCCGTTATTCGATCGCGGCCGGCCGGAGTGAGGTCGGCGAATGCCCTACGTCGGTCGGACGGACAGGTACGCCGCGCAACCAGCCCCTGGCCGATCACATAGGTACACTTCCAGTCGTCAGAAGGATTCTTTCCGTGATCCTGCCGAGCGGCTGTGGGCCTGTGTGCTAGAGCAGCTCGAGAACAGCAAATTCCCTCACGCCCAGTTCATGCTTAAGAATATGCTGCCGAACGTGGTCGGCTACATGGACTGAAGCGCGCGCCAATATCGTGCAAAGCTTCAGGGCCCGCGAGGTCTCTCGATCCTTACCGTCCGTCATGACTGCGCTCCCGCTGTCTTCCGTTTGGGAGCTGCCGGGCTTCAGTTTCATTACTTTGATATCAAACCTATTGACGTCAAACGGACTTACGCAGGTCCTGAAGAAACGGTTCCTCTGGATAGAGAACGCGCGGGAACTATGCCCGGCATTTTTGCGGGGCGGTGATTCGACCGCATTACGATTGCGTTTCTGGAGTCAGCTGTCTTGACAATGCGGCATTGAGAGTGTCATGCTCTTCCAACTGGCCCGCTTGCGAGCGGGGTTTTAGTTCGCAGCTCGCTTATGCAAGCAGCCCTGCAATGTGGAACAAACTGATATGCGAATAGTCGGGAGCCTGGTTCTGCCGGGAGTCTTTGATGGACGGCGGATTGGCGCCACTAGGTGGACCTGATCCGCTCAGTCCATGAGGCGAGGGTTTTCATGTACCCTCGCATTCGTTGGCACGGTTTTTGCACAGCTTAGTTTGTCGAGCGGCGCGAAGCGGGTAAAATCCGGTATGATTCTCACGGTCGCCGGAGTGTTTCAGCGGTCATCCTGGCGGCAGCGCAATTGACTGGCCCCGTTGTAAAATGGATTTGTCATGATCTCTCATTCGTCTTTACCCGCCTCTACACCCGACGCTGCCAGGGCGTTATCTTCACTTTCCCACTCAACTGTAGCAGCCGGATCACGCGTGTTGTTTTTCGACCATTCCGCTACGTTGGGCGGAGGCGAAATCGCACTGCTCAACCTGGTTGAAAACCTCGATCGTGACCGATTCGTGCCGATCGTGGCACTCTGCGCCGAGGGCCCGCTGGCCGATAGGCTGCGGAGCACGGGAGTCGAAACCCATATAGTTCCGTTGGCGCGGAACATTATGGAAACTCAAAAGGATTCTCTTGGCGGCCGCAGCCTACTTCGTCTACGCGACGCCTGGCACATCGCAGAATATGTGGTTCGGCTGGCGCGGTTCATTCAGCGACAGAGGGTTTGCCTCGTCCATACAAACTCTCTTAAGGCGGACATAATCGGCGGGATCGCCGCCCGCCTGTCAGGCACGCCCGTCGTCTGGCATGTACGTGATCGGATCGAGCAGGACTACCTCCCTCGATCCGTCGTCACGGTCTTTCGCAGGCTATGTCGAATCATTCCGCACTACGTCGTCGCAAACTCCGAGGCGACGCTTCGCACGCTGGCACTGAACGGTACGAGGCCGTGCGGAGTGGTCTACAGTGGGATCGACGTCGCGGAGTATCGAAGTCGTGCGACGACTGAAGTCGAGGATGAAACGCTTCCAGTGGAAAGCGGAGCTGACTCGGGTTCATTGGCGCGGGATTCCTGCAAACGAATCGGGTTGATCGGCCGCATCAGTCCTTGGAAGGGCCAGCATATCTTTTTAAAGGCCGCGGCCATCGTGCATCGGCAGAATCCGGCCGTCCAGTTCCAGATCATCGGCGCGCCACTGCACCGTGAAGAAGCGTACGAACGAGAGATCCGCGGCTTGGTTCGCTCTCTGAAATTGGAAGATTGCGTGGAGTTCACTGGCTTCCGGAGCGATGTCCCCGCTCTCATAGCGGACCTTGACATTGTGGTCCACGCATCAACTAGTGGAGAGCCCTTTGGGCAGGTCGTGGTGCAGGGAATGGCTGCCGGAAAACCTGTTGTCGCGACGGACGGCGGAGGTATTCCTGAGATTGTCATCGACGGAGAGACGGGACTGCTCGTTCCCATGGGCGATGCTGAGGCGATGGCGGATGCGATCAAACTGCTTCTCGACGACCCCACAAATGCCCGGATGATGGGGCAGCGTGGATACGAGCGTGTTCAGGGGCACTTCACGATCGAAAAGACCGCGGAAAAGATAGCGCTGGTATACGATAAAATACTGGCAAAACAGGGAACGATGAATAGGAATTAGAAATCGATTGAACTACGGAAGGACGGTAATAACCTCCAACCGAACCGTATCACCAGGTTAGCTTGCATTCGAACCGGATGCGATTTGAACACTATTATCAGGCACTCTTGTGCCCCAATGAGGTAGCTGTACAGATGAATAGCCCCGTAAAGACGAACGTTACTGTCAAGCCGGATGGAACAACAATGAGACGACCGGCGCGGCGCGCGCCGATGCCAAGGAATCCCTCGATAGCCCCGTCCCGACGAATGCCAATGATCATCTGGGTGATTTGTGCATTGTTGGTCGGCGCCGTGGGAGGCGGCTTTGTAGTTCGCCAGCGGTTCCGTGCCAAAGAGGTGGTCGGCGCCATCAACGGCGTGCCTATAAAGGATTACACGCTCTATCACTATCTGGAAAAGTCGACCGGTAGAGCCGTCATGGAGCAGTTGGTGCAGGATGAACTTGCACTTCAGTTCGCAAAGAAGAAGGGCGTACCGCCGTCGGATGCCGAAGTTGACAAACGGTACGATAAGCAGGCGAAGGGCCGCGACTTCGACCTAAGGATCGCAAATATCGGCTGGACACCGGAAGACGTCAGGCGCTTGCTAAGAGTCCGTGTCGCCCAGGCGAATGTCGTTAAGCAGGGAGTATCGGTTACGGACGCTGAAGTTCGCGGATATTACAATGCGAACATCAACCACGGCAACGCAACTGCCCAGTACTACACTCCAGAGAGCGTTCAGGTCGCCGCCATTGTAACCGGAAAAGAGACTAAGGCGCGACAGGCATTGCGCGATCTTAATGACGGTGTTCGATTCGACACGGTTGTGAACAAATACAGCGAAGATACCAGCAGGAAGACGGGAGGCGTCCTTCCGCCGGTGTTCCACGGGCGGGCAAATCTCTCTAAGCTTCCAGGACTGGAACAGACGATCTTCGCAATGAAGATCGGTCAGCAGATCGGTCCTCGCAAATTCGGCGGCGCCTGGTGGGTCATTCGATGTCTCGATCACAAGCCGGAGACAACGCAGCCATTTGACAGCGTCAAGGACGAGTGCCGCGACGCCGCCACCCTCGCGAAAGGGCTGCGTCTTAATACCGCACGCATCAACTCGGAGTTCGACGAATTCAAGAAGCACTCGACCATACAGATGTTTTGGGACCAGTACAAGGGCGTGGTAAGCAAGTAGCCGAAATGAGCATGCTCCCACTCTTCGGCACGATGCTCGGACTCGGTGGTTTTGCGCCGCGCCGCCGCGGCAGAGGTCAGGTCGTTTAGCGCGGAAGTCCGCCAGCACTCCTCTCCTCAATTCCTGATGCAGGCTGCGAGCCGTTTGAGGAGCGGAGTGCTGTTTTGTATCGAACCGCTTCCTTCCATCGACGCTCGGAATGGGGTCGCCCGAGCAATTAAAGTGCTCATACTATCTACAAATTCGCCGGCAACAGCCGATATGATGATGAGTTCCGGAGCGTACCGGAATTCCGATGCGGGAGCGCTTCGCCATTTTTCGATCCGAGACGAGGTGCAAATCGCCCGCGATTGAACGCTCTTAAGTGACAATGAATGTCGTGGCATGGGCATTAGTTGCGCACCTTCGCACACGGTGTACGCGCTATATCACAACGGGTTTTGCCCATATCGGGCGATCGAATATCAAACGGACCGGCTGCCCTCAACGCTGCGTGGGCAAGATTTAACTAAGGTGCCTTTTCCATGGTAGAACAACAGAATTTGAGAATTCCGTCCAATGTCAGCCTGTGGGACGTCCTGGCTATCCTCTGGCGTCGCCTATGGGTCATCATACTGTGTATAGGTGTGGCCCTCGGAGTCGCCTACTACATCTCCAGGCATACGCAGCGGGCGTGGCTCGGTTCGGCGCAGTTGATCGTTCTACAGATCGTTCCCACCGTTACGACTCAAAGTGACCGTGGAGCCCAGTCCATGGTGGAGTCGACGGAGACGCAGCTTTCCATGCTGCAGAGTACCGAAATGGCCCGGCGCACGATCATTTGGCTCAAGAACAAACCGGCAAGCCTGCATCTCACACCGCGCGATATCCCTCGGAATGTCCTGGATTTTCAAAAGGCGATCTCCGTACTGGCGCCCAAGGACACCAACCTGATTAATGTCTCCGTCGAGGCAGGCAGCAGGGCACGGGCAAAGTTATGGACCGATGCCGTCTGCGACGCGTTCGTCGACTGGAAGCACGAAGTTGCACAGAGGAACCTGGAGAAAACGATCGACAGCCTGGATGGCCGCCTGCAGCGAGCCCAGGCGCAGATGCAGCGCGCGGAAAGTCGAGAAACCGCATACAAGAACAGCCACCATGTAGTCGACGTACCGGTTCAGCAGCATGAAACGCTGAACCAGTATCAGATACGTGAGAACGAGACGCTGTTGGCCAAGCAGGACCTGCAGCTGAAGCAGACCACCTTGAAGGACGTCGAAGCGCGACGAGACAACGAAAACGAAAAGCTAAGACGAGCCCTGCTCAGCGGCGGCCCCACGGTTCGGGACGACGGCGAAGTTATTCGCCTTCAGTCGCAACTGAGTCAATTGCTTGCCCAGCGCTCCTCCATGGAGAAGATGTATACAAAGGAGTACCCAGGGGTCTGGGACGATATCGACGGCAAGATTGCTGATACGAGAAGGCGGCTCAATGACCTGGTCGTCGCCACTCGCGCCGACGTCCTTCCCAACATTCAACGCCAGGGTTCACTCATCGACGAGGCGAAGATGGCAGCGCTCGCCGTGAATTTCGCGCAGACAAAGTTGGCCGGCCTGGTGCAGCAGCGAGACCTGCTGAAGTCGCAGCTCTCGAAAATCCCGGCCGAGAGTATGGAGTATGCGCGGCTGGCTCGCGAAACCGAAATAGGCCGTGGACTATACTCCACCCTGAACGTAGCGTTGAGCACGGCGAGGATCAATAAGGATCAGGCGAGCGGCAATATTCTGGTGTCGTCTCCGGCCATAGTACCGGCCGATCCCGTTCGACCGAATCTACTCCGCGACCTACTTTTCGGTGGGTTGGCCGGACTCTTCCTATCGATGATAGCGGTTTTCGCCCTCGAACAGTCCGACCGCCGTGTCCGCACCGTCGAGCGCGTTCGTACGCTGGGTGGAGGACCGGTCATCGGCGCGCTACCCCGGCTTTCTCATGCGCAGCTCCGTGCATTCGGCGGACCTGTGATGCAGACCCGGACACGCGAGGCCTATAACCTGATCCGGGCAAACCTTTCGCTCGCGCTGCCAAGCGTGGCCGGCGCCACAGCCAGGGGAGGCCAGGTGCTCCTGATCACGAGCACCGTGCCGGGCGAGGGTAAGTCCACGATCGCCGCGCACATGTCTCGCTCGCTGGCGCGCAGCGGCAAGTCGGTGATTCTCGTGGACGGCGATATGCGCCGCCCGACGCAGAACCTGTTGTTCAACACGGACGAGCCGCAGGGGCTGGCGGACGTTCTGGTCGGCGAGATTCCGCTTGGCGACGCGCTAGTGAGCTCGAATATCGATCATCTATCGATTCTGCACAGCGGCAGGTCGGACGCGAACCCCTCCGACCTTTTTGCATGGCCGCAGATGAAGCAGGTATTGGACGTGCTAAGGCAGGAGGCCGATTTTGTCATCGTGGACACCCCGGCTGCGAGCGCCGTGGCGGACGCGCTGATCCTTGCGCCGCTTGCGGACTGCATCCTCCACGTGGTCGGCGTCGGGCAGGTCGATGAAGACGAGGTCCAGGAGACCGCGGCGGCGCTCAGAATGGCCAATCCGCGCACGTTCGCCTATATTGTCAACCGCGCGCCCAAAGACAAGGCGTCGGAATACAAGAAGTACTATACGAGCACGCCGGGAGCATGGGGAAACGGCACGGTCCAGACCACTCGCCAGGAGTGGCTGCGCATCCTTCCACCGGCACAAGAAGATGTGGCGGCGGAGTAGCGATCCAACTGTTCGATTGTGACTGGTGGTTGGCTAAAAGGAGATAGACGATGATACTAGCAGGAGTTGCCTTTGTGCTGATGCTGGCAAAGGCGCCCGCGGCGGTCGAACCGCCGAAGGAGCAGAAGAGGACCGAGACTTCCGTCGCAGCCGGCGAATATACGCTGGGGCCAGACGACGTCATCTCGATTACGGTCGTAAATTTTCCAAACCTCTCGGCCTCGGCATTGACCATTCCGCCGGACGGCAAAATAAAACTGCAGCTCCTCGAACCCATTCTGGCTACGGGTAAGACGGTGGTCGAGCTCGGCGACGCGCTTACGACGGCTTGGACCAGATTCGTGATCAAGCCGTCGGTATCCGTCTCTCTCTCGCGTAAACGCCAGGACAGCGTGGTGATCTATGGATTCGCCGCCAGGGTCGGATCAGTCGAGTTCCGCCCTAACATGCATCTTCTGGAGGCGATCGCGACGGGCGGAGGCTTCCAGGCGACGGCTGATCCCACGCATGTGACGCTGACCCGAAGGACCGGCGAGAAGCAGGTTTTGGATATCAGCCATCCTGAGACAAAGTCGGGCACCGCCGTAGACGTCGCCCTGCAGCCCGGCGACATTATTTTCGTCCCCGAGAAGCATACGCAAGTCACCGTACTCGGCGAAGTAACTCGGCCCGGCAGCATCGATTTCAAAGAGGAGATGACCGTCCTGGAGGTGATGACGGCCTCCGGACCGGCTAAGGACACCGCGGATCTGGCCTCCTCGACGCTGCAGCGCGACGGAAAGGAGATGCCCCTCGATCTCGATGCCCTTATGCGCCTGGGCGACACGTCGAAGAACCTGAAGCTCCAGGCCGGAGACCGAATCATGGTGCCCGAGATTACCAATCGGACCTATGTATTCGGGGCAGTGGGCCACGTCGGCTACTACAATTTCCGGCCGGGCGACAAAGTGATGGATGCAATCGTGGGCAGCGGCGGACCGCTGCAGTCCGCTGACCTCGGTAAGATCAACGTAATCCGCAAGGGTCCCGATCCGAAGGATAAGACAAGGTTCATTGCAATCGCGACGAAAGTAGATGTTGATAAATACCTGAAGCATGCGGACCCGAAAGGCAATGTCGCGTTGCAAGCAGGGGATGTTCTCTTCGTTCCGGACAAGGTCCATAAGTTCGGGTTCCAGGACGTATGGCAGGGCATTATGGGCGCAGCTTCGCTTCGCAATGTCGTCCGCCTAGTGGGATTCTAGTCCAACATGAACGTCGCCATAGTGCATGATTTCCTGGTGCAGATGGGCGGGGCGGAGAAGGTCGTGGAGGTGCTCCATGACATGTTTCCGGATGCGCCCATCTACACCTCGGCATACGATCGCGAAGTCATGCCCGACTACTATCGAGCGTGGGACATTCGAACCAGCTTTCTGCAGCGGCTTCCGTTCAAGCGCTGGTCACACCGGTTGGCGCTGCCGCTCTATGCGCTGGCGATGGAGTCGTTCGATCTCAGCGAGTACGATCTGGTGATCAGCAGCTCCTCGGCGTTCGCGAAGGGAATCATCACGCAGCCGCACACAACGCATATCTGCTACATGCATGCGCCGATGCGCTTCGCCTGGACCGCGCGTAACTACATGAAGAACGAACGAGCCGGAAGCGGCGCGCGATTTTTTCTTCTCCCTGTGCTCCACTATCTGCGAAACTGGGACGTGCTGTCCGCCAGCCGGGTCGATCACTACGTTGCCAATTCGAGCGTCGTCGCGGGCAGGATCCGCAAGTACTATTCGCGTGAGGCGGAGATCATCTTTCCTCCGGTCGAAACGAAGCGTTTTCAGCTGGCGGACACCGTAGGCGACTACTACATCGTCGTTTCGCGGTTCGTCCCGTACAAACGCATCGACATGGCGATCGAAGCCTTTAACCAGCTGAAGTTGCCGCTCAAGGTCGTTGGAGAGGGGCGCCAGCGCAAGGAGCTGGAGGCCCTGGCCGGGCCGAACGTCGAGTTTCTCGGCCGCGTGGGTGATTCTCAGCTTCCAAGGCTTCTCGCCCGTGCAAAGGGCTTTCTGATGCCCGGAGAAGAGGATTTTGGCATCGCTCCGGTCGAGGCGAACGCATGCGGCGTTCCAGTGATCGCACTGGCTGCCGGCGGCGCGCTGGACACGCAGGTGGATGGTGTAACGGGAGTGATGTTCCGCGAACGGTCGGCGGAATCACTCGCGGCCGCGGTGCAATGCGCTGAGAAGATCCCGTTCAACCGCGACGTCATTCGCGAACACGCGCTTCAGTTTGACACTGCCGTTTTTAAGACCCGCATCGCGAAGATGGTTAGCGCCAACGCATCCAGTGGCGACGATGCATTCCCCCCTTTGCGCCATAGACAGCGGGAGGCGGTTGAGGCATGACCACGCTTGGGGGCGAAGAGACGCTTGATCCTGTTCCATCCAGCCCGCTCAACGGAACCGCGAGCATGACAGCCGTGGGGCGCTGGCCGCGCGAAATCCAACTCTTCACGGTTGTGCTGCTGCTGTTGTACATCCCGGTACTATGGGAAACGGGTCAGATGTGGCTCTCCTCGGACAGCTACGCTCATGGCATTTTTGTGATTCCAGTTTCACTCGCTCTGATCTGGATGCAGCGTGACAGGCTGCGAGAGATCGCTCC